>JAKLFM010000007.1 GCA_022711175.1 Bacteroidota bacterium
GAGGTACTTCTTTTCGTCGTTGTGCTTGGCTGCAACCAATCCCCCGGCGATTATCATCGCCACCCCCTTTGTTAAGGGGGACAGCACCCGCCGTCCCCCTTTGAGCCTGCCAGCAATGAATATAGCATTGAGGCAGGCTGAAAGGGGGTGGCCGACCGTGGGAGGCCGGGGGATTCCTTCATTAGCTGTAAACCCACCACAGTATTAAATCCTAATATCGTAAACTTATTTCAGGACAAGACACCCTACGCCATTTTTTTCATTTATCTTTTGTTGATTGACATTTGATATTTAAGACAATTCCTTCAAGGAAGAGGTGCTTTTTTTTTGTCGTTGTGCTCGGCTGCAACCAATCCCCCGGCGATTATCATCGCCACCCCCTTTGTTAAGGGGGACTGCGCCTCCGTCCCTATTTGTTGCCCATGTGAACTACATTTATTAAACAAATCATCGCCAGGTTGTTCCTGATGGAATAAGTCAAGTGGTTTACTTTCACTGTTAATAACTGTGATTGAGCTTGATGAGGTTAAGGTGTATTCAGTTTCCGTTGTGCCAGTTTTCCCGAAATTATTACCTTTGCCTTACCCTATTTTACCGCCTGATTCATTCCAAAAATTTACTTCAAAATACATAAACATGAGAAAATTCATAGTCCCTGCGATTTCTCTTTTGCTGATGGCAACCGCCAACCCGGCAAAGGCCTGTACCAACTTCCTCATTACCAAAGGCGCTTCGGCCGACGGCTCCTGTATGATCAGCTATTCTGCCGACTCCCATACCCTGTACGGAGAATTGTACCACTGGCCTGCCGCCACCTATCCCGAAGGCGCCCTGCTCGATGTGTACGAATGGGACACAGGAAAATACTTAGGCAAAATAAAACAGGCACGCCAGACTTACAACGTTGTCGGCAACATGAACGAACACCAGGTTGCGATAGGTGAAACTACCTTTGGGGGCCGGCCGGGGCTCGAAGACACTTCGGCCGTTATGGATTACGGAAGCCTGATTTATATTGCACTTCAGCGCGCAACGACCGCCCGCGAAGCCATTCAAATCATTACCGGCCTTGTAGCCGAATATGGATATTTCAGCTCCGGCGAATCCTTCAGCATCAGCGATCCCAACGAAGTGTGGATCATGGAATTGGTGGGCAAAGGAAAGCCTGTAGCCGTAAAAGACAAGAAAGGCCGCATTACCTGGAAACACAACAAAGGCGCTGTGTGGGTGGCAGTAAAAATTCCCGACGGCTATATCAGCGGCCATGCCAACCAGGCGCGTATCACCACTTTCCCGCTCAACGACCCCGAAAACTGCCTCTATTCACCGGATGTGATCACCTTTGCACGCGAAAAAGGCTGGTTCACAGGGGAGGATAAGGATTTCAGCTTCAGCGACACTTACGCTCCCCTTGATTTTGGCGCTGCCCGCTTTTGCGAAGCCCGCGTATGGAGCGGTTTTAACAAGGTGGCCAAAGGCATGGACAAATACCTCGATTATGCCATGGGCGAAAACCTCCACAACCGCATGCCGCTTTATGTTAAACCCGACCACAAGCTGACTGTTCAGGAGGCTTTCGGGCTAATGCGCGATTACTACCAGAACACCCCCATGGACATGACCAAAGACCCCGGTGCAGGGCCTTACAAGTGTATCGTACGCTGGCGCCCTATGACCTGGAATGTTGATGGCGTTGAGTATTTCAACGAGCGTGCCATCAGCACACAACAAACGGGTTTCGTTTTCGTGGCACAGTCGAGGCCCTATGTACCGTCGCCGTTGGGCGGTATCCTGTGGTTTGGCGTTGATGACACCTATACCAGCGTGTTTTCGCCCATGTATGCCTGCATGACCGAAATCCCCGAAACCTTTGCAGTTGGCAACGGTGATATGATGACGTTTAGCGATCACTCGGCTTTCTGGGTATTTAACCAGGTTTCGAATTTTGCCTACACCCGTTACAGCGACATGATCCCCGAAATTCAGAAGAAACAAAAGGAACTGGAAGAGAATTACATCTCCATGGTTCCTGCCATTGACAAGCTTGCCGCCGAAAAATACAAAACCGATCCGGCGTCGGCCGTTCAGTTCCTTACCAATTTCTCGGTAACCCAGGGCAACAATACGGTTTATACCTGGAAAAAACTGTATGCTTACCTTTTCACCAAGTACCTTGACGGGAACATTAAAACGCCCACGAATGAGCAGAATCCCACGTTGAAGCAACCCGGCTACAGCGAAGATTTTTACCGCAGGTTAGTGAAGGAAACGGGCGATAAGTTTAAAGTGATCGGGTCATCAGGGCATTAAGAGAGAGGGTGAGTGAGTGAGTGGGAAGGTGAGAGGGGGCGATTTCACGACTGTTAGACTGCACGACTGTTTGACTGCACGACTGTTAGACTGCACGACTGTTTGACTGCACGACTGTTTGACTTCACGACTGTTTGACTTCATGACTATACAACGGCGTGACTGCACGACGCTGCGAAGAATTGACGGAGAACCCGGGTGATGGTGTTAGTATCAGGGAGAAAACCTAAATTTTGGGTAGCACGGTATATAAATTAACGTAAATTTGTGGACCGATATATACAAAATTTATGATCAGGCGATCTTTAGAACAGTCTTTGCTTGAAAACCTGAAACAAGGACACGTCACAGCATTATTCGGTGCAAAGCGCACAGGTAAAACGGTTTTGATGCAGCGAATCGCTGAGATACTTTCCGACAAGAAGATATTGACAGTAAATGGCGAAGATCTTGATGCTGCGACCATACTCTCGTCGCAGAAACAGTCAGTGCTGAGTAACCTTGTGGCCGGATATGATTACTTATTCATTGATGAAGCACAAAGTGTTCCAAATATCGGGCTTAATCTTAAGCTGCTTGTGGATACCAACCCGGGTGTATCCGTATTCGTCACCGGTTCGTCATCGTTTGATCTTCGCAATCAAATAGGAGAACCACTTACCGGCAGGTCGCGTTACTGGAGTATTTTCCCATTTACTGTTTCCGAAATTTCGCACGATTACCTGGCATTGATGCGATTGTTGCCGTCATTGCTTGTGTTTGGTTCATATCCCCAGGTTTATACAGCCGAAAATGATAAAGAAAAAAGATTAATACTTGAAAATATCCGTAACGGATATCTGCTGAAGGATGTACTGCAACTCGACAATGTTAAAGACAGTCTGTTTGTACTGAACTTACTTAAATACCTGGCTTTTCAAATAGGTAATGATGTATCATTTAATGAATTGGCAAATTCGCTGCATTCAACTGTCAAAACAGTGAAGCGGTATATCGAAATACTTGAAAAAGCATTTGTAATTTTTCGGTTAACGGGATTCAGCCGCAATCTGCGCAAGGAAATTTCGAAATCGCCGAGAATCTATTTTTGGGATAACGGAATCCGAAACGCGGTTATCTCAAGGTTTGAACCATTGGAGTTGCGGGATGATGCGGGGAAATTGTGGGAGAACTTTTGCATCTCCGAAAGAATTAAAAAACAAACTTACGCCGAATCATTCTCTTCCTTTTATTTCTGGCGAACCTATGATCAGCAGGAAATAGATTTGATTGAAGAAAACGAAGACAAACTCCAAGCGTACGAATTCAAATGGGGCGACAAACCGGCCAGAGTACCTGCCGGATTTGAAAGGACTTACCCGAATGCCACTTTTGAAACTATAAACCGGCAAAATTTTTACGATTTCTTAATCCCCCGGACCTAGCAGCCCGCTTTCTCCTTTCTGATTATTATCAACCTGATAACAGGCCTTAGATCATACAACTGTAAGCATTGATTTACAAAATATCATCTTTCGGTGGTGCCGGAACAACTGTTGTAAACAGCTCCTTTAAAACTTTAGGGAAATACTCATATTCCAGCGCATGTATTTTTTGCGCCAGTGTTTCGGGTGTATCCAGGGGCTCAACAGCGCACTTAGCCTGAAATATAACCTGCCCTTCGTCGTATTTGCCGTTTACAAAATGTATGCTTATACCGCTCTCCTTTTCACCGGCGGCGATCACGGCTTCGTGCACTTTTGAGCCGTACATGCCTTTGCCACCGTACTTGGGCAACAGCGCGGGATGAATGTTTACAATCCTTCCGGGAAATGCCTTCAGCAGGTATTCGGGTATCAGCCATAAAAACCCGGCCAGTACTATCCAGTCAACCGATTGCGACTGCAGGAACCGCAGCAGGTCTTCGGTTTCATAAAATGATTTCCGGTTGAAGACCACCGAAGGGATGCCCATTTGTTTGGCACGTTCCAGCACAAAGGCATCAGGCTTGTTTGAGCAAATTACTGAGATAGTGGCCGATCCGTCGGCATGAAAAAATTCGGCCAGCCGCTGGGCATTGCTGCCATTGCCGGAAGCAAAAACAGCCAGTTTAGGTTTCGAAACTGCGCCGGTGGCGGCATTGCAAAACATCATGGTTGAAAAAGGAAAATCATCGACAAAGGAAATAAAAATAGTTCTGTACGCGAAAATACATGCCAAAATCTGTCTCTGACATGACATCATACCCATTCGGAGGCCATCCCGAACGTGTTTCCATGGAGCTTGTATATAACTGATTATCTTGCGTTTAGAGCGATTTACATGCAAATAATTACATCGAAAGTTGGTTTTTATGATGAAATGGTATTTCTTTGCAGCCCCAAACCAATTAATGAAAAATCACAATGTCGGACATTGCAACAAAAGTAAAAGCTATCATCGTTGATAAGCTGGGCGTTGATGAAAAAGAAGTCACTCCTGAAGCAAGTTTCACCAACGACCTCGGTGCCGATTCGCTGGACACCGTTGAGCTGATCATGGAATTCGAAAAAGAATTCAATATCGCTATTCCCGACGATCAGGCTGAAAAGATCGGAACTGTTGGCGACGCTATCGCCTACATCGAAAACAACGCGAAATAATCAAATCACGTTTGATGAAGTTAAGGCGAGTAGTAATTACCGGCCTTGGTGCACTGACTCCTGTTGGCAATACTGTTCCGGAGTTATGGAATGGTTTGACTGGAGGGGTCAGTGGCGCCGGGCCTATTACCCGTTTCGATGCAACAAAGTTTAAAACTCAGTTTGCATGCGAGGTAAAGAATTTTGACCCGCTGAATTTCTTCGACCGTAAGGAGGCACGTAAATACGACCTGTTCACCCTTTACGGACTTGTTTCAGCCGATGAAGCCGTTACTGACGCTTCATTGATTTCGGAAAATCTTGATTTAGACCGTGTTGGCGTTATCTGGGCATCAGGTATCGGGGGTATGTCAACTTTTTACGACGAAGTTGCCGGTTTTG
Organism: Bacteroidota bacterium; assembly: GCA_022711175.1. Taxonomy (GTDB): domain Bacteria; phylum Bacteroidota; class Bacteroidia; order Bacteroidales; family UBA4417; genus UBA4417. Next base: position 5,313 of record JAKLFM010000007.1, read on the forward strand.
TGACCGGCGATGGCACTCCGCGGTTCACGCCTTTTATGATTCCCAAGATGATTGCCGATATCGCTGCCGGCCATATTTCGATTAAATATGGTTTCCGCGGCCCCAATTTTGCCACGGTGTCGGCCTGTGCCTCTTCGGCCAATGCGCTGATTGATGCGTATAATTATATCAGGCTGAACCAGGCTGATGTTTTCATCACCGGGGGCTCGGAAGCGCCGATAAATCCTGCCGGTATCGGTGGTTTTAATGCTTTGCACGCAATGTCAACGCGCAATGACGACCCAGTTACAGCTTCGCGCCCTTTTGACAAAGACCGCGATGGTTTTGTGATTGGTGAAGGCAGTGGCGCCATCGTTTTCGAAGACCTTGAACATGCCCTTGCCCGCGGAGCCAAAATATATTGCGAAGTAGCCGGTGCCGGAATGTCGGGAGATGCTTACCACATGACAGCGCCTCATCCCGACGGACTCGGGGCGATGAACTCGATGCGCGCGGCTCTTAAAGATGCCGGCCTCAGCGTCAGCGATATCGACCACATCAATACGCACGGCACATCAACACCCTTAGGCGACATTGCCGAAATAAAAGCCGTTTGCGGAGTTTTTGGAGATCACTCAAAAAACATTGCCGTTAACAGCACCAAATCCATGACCGGCCACCTTCTTGGTGCTGCCGGTGCGGTTGAAGCCATTGCTTCGGTATTAGCCATACAACATGATGTTATACCCCCTACCATCAATCACTTTACCGATGACGAAGAACTCGGCAACATGGTTGATTTTGTTTTCAATAAACCTTTGAAACGCAGCGTGAATGCTGCCCTCAGCAATACTTTCGGCTTTGGCGGACACAATGCGTCGTTGATTTTCAAGAAATTCATCCAGTAACCTTGTCGCGTTTCGAGGTAATCAGGCCGCTGCGGGCAGCTCTTTCGGAAGACAAAGCATTATTTGATGCCATAAAAAATATTTTCGGGTTTTACCCCGGGAATATTTTTTTATATAAGCTGGCCCTGCGTCACCGCAGTTTAGCCAAAGAGATCAATAACGGCGCAAGGATAAGCAACGAACGCCTAGAATATCTTGGCGATGCCATACTGAGCGCCATTGTTGCCGATCATCTCTTTAAGACATTCCCGCTCAAGGACGAAGGTTTCCTCACCGAAATGCGCTCACGCATCGTGAGCCGGGCTCAACTTAACAACCTTTCAGAGAAACTCGGCATTGTTGAGCTGATACAGGCAAGTGCCGACAACAACAGCGTTTACCGGTCAATTAAAGGTGATGCCTTTGAAGCGGTAATTGGCGCCATATACCTCGACCAGGGCTATGAATTTACCCGCAAAGTGATCATTGAGAAAGTGATCAGGCTGCACTTCGACCTCGAACAACTCGAAAACAATAACACTAATTACAAGAGCCGGCTTATTGAATGGGCGCAACGCGAAAAGGTAAGCATCGAATTTGTAACCCTAAACGAAGTGGGTCACGGTTATGCCAAACAGTACGTGGTTGAAGTGCTCATTGATAAAAAATCGTATGGCCGCGGTCGCGATTATTCCATTAAAGGCGCCGAGCAGAATGCTGCCATGAAGGCCATTATGCAGGTTGAAGAACAAAAGTCGGCGTAGCGGTTAGGGAGTGATTGGTTGTTCGGTTGTTGATTCAGTGGTTGATTCGGTGGTCATTTGGTTGTTGATTCAATAGTCATTCGGTTGCTTATTCATTGGTCATTCGGTTGTTGATTCAATAGTCATTCTGTTGCTTATTCATTGGTCATCCGGTTGTTTATTCAATTGTCATTCGATTGTTTATTCATGACCAGTTGTCAACTTTCAATTCTTAATTTCCAGTTTCCGGATTGTAGGTTCCATGTGCCGGGTGCCGGGTGCCAATTATATTTTTCAATTTTCTGGTTCTGGACTTTTAACCATTCAACAATTTCACATTAACCATTCACCATCACCTGCCGTGCCACTCAATACTTCCTTACATTTGTAAAATACAACAAATACTATGAGTGCCGGAGGATCAAAAAGGGCCGTGATTTTTGCCCTGGGAGGCAACCTGCTGATTGCCACAATCAAGTACATCGTTTCGTTTGTTACCGGCAGTGCCGCAATGCTGGCTGAATCAATACACTCCACCGCCGACAGCATGAACCAGGTATTCCTGCTCATTGGCGACAAGCGGGCAAAAAAACAACCCGACGAGTGGCACAGCTTTGGCTACTCCAAGGAGATATTCTTCTGGTCGATGATGGTTGCTGTGCTGCTCTTCTTTGTCGGAGCCCTTTTTTCGATTTACGAAGGCATTAACAAGCTTGCGCATCATGAGCAGGTAGAAAATGCCGTGTGGATATTCATCGTAATCGGTTCGTCCATTATAATCGAAGCAAAATCGTTCCATGTAGCTTACACCGAATTCCGAAAAACACATAAACAGCCGATCCTCAGGGCTATACGCGAATCAACCGATGTAAACCTGGTAGTGATACTGCTCGAAGATTTTGCCGCACTCGTAGGCCTTATCATTGTCCTGCTTTCCACAGGGCTTGCTTTGCTGGCACATCCCGTTTTTGATGCCATTGGCAGCGTAATGGTAGGCCTTCTGCTGCTTATCATTTCCATTGTGCTTATAAACGAAGTTAAAAACCTTATCATCGGCGAAAGCATCCCGCGGGAACAACGGAACCAGATCAGGCAGATCATCCATTCACATAAGGAAGTAAAGCATATCAACCGTATGCAAACCATGGTAATGGGGAATCACAGGTATATGGTGCTCTTGTCGCTCGATATTGATAATGACCTCTCAGGGTACAAAACCGAAGACCTGATTGAAAAGATGAAAACTGAGATAAGGCACAAATCCAAAGGCATTGAGAACATCTACATCGAAGTTAAGGACAGTGTAAGAAACCAATAGTTCTGTATCATGAAAACAAAGATCATCGCTACCCTCGGACCGGCTTCTTCGTCGCCGGCCATGCTCAAGCAACTGATGAATGCCGGCGCCGATGTTTTCAGGCTTAATTTCTCACACAGTTCGCACGATGCACACAAGGAAGCTATTGCTAACATCAGGCAGCTCAACACTGAACTTAACCGGCATACCGCCATCCTCGCCGACCTGCAGGGGCCAAAAATCCGCATCGGGGTGATGGAAAACGGTGAGACTAAACTTGCCGAGGGCCACAAGCTTGTTTTTACCACGCATGAATGTACCTGCACCGCCGACCGGCTGTACATTACCTATCCCGAATTTGCCGCCGATGTTAAACCCGGCGAGGACATTATACTCGATGACGGCAAGTTGCTGATGCGCGTTCTCGAAACCAACGGCAATGACGAGGTAAAAGCCGAGGTGATACACGGAGGAGTTTTGTCATCGAAAAAAGGGGTGAACCTGCCCAATACCAAAGTCTCGCTGCCATCGCTCACGCAAAAAGACAAGCTCGACCTTGAATTTGCCCTGCAAAACAGGGTGAACTGGATAGCATTATCGTTTGTGCGCAAAGCACAGGACATCCTCCACCTGAAAGATGAAATTGCCAAAAGAATCACGGATGGCTATTCGCCGAAAATTATTGCCAAGATTGAGAAGCCGGAAGCCGTGGAGAAGATGGATGAGATCATTGCCGCTGCCGACGGCGTTATGGTTGCGCGCGGCGACCTGGGCGTTGAATTGCCTTTAGAACAGGTTCCGCTGGTGCAGAAAACGCTCGTGAATAAATGCCTGGCCGCTGCCAAACCGGTCATCATTGCCACACAGATGATGGAAGGCATGATCTCAAACATCCGGCCTACCCGCGCCGAAGTGAACGATGTAGCCAATTCGGTGCTCGACGGAGCCGATGCCCTTATGCTCAGCGGCGAAACTTCGGTTGGAATGTTCCCGGTGGAAGTGGTTATGACCATGAAGAAGATCATCGGTGAAGTAGAACAGTTTCAGAATGTTTACGATAAACGGCACATTATCCCCGAAACCGAAAAAGACCGGCTTATTTCCGATGCCATTCTTTATTCGGCCTGCAGTGTAGCGTCCGAATCCAATGCCAGGGCTATTGTTGCCATGTCGCACACGGGTTACTCAGCCGCACGCATCAGCAGTCAGCGCCCCAGGCAGGATATGTACATTTTCTCGAACAATCACGAATTACTGTGTACCTTAAACCTGCTTTGGGGAATTAAAGGCATTTTTTACGATAACATTGTGACTTCAACCAGCAAAACGCTTAAGTCGCTCACCGAGAAACTCAAAAATGACGGATTGATCAAACAGGGCGACCTGATTGTTTATGCTGCAAGTACACCTATTTATGTTTCGGGTAAAACCAACATGCTGAAACTGGCATATGCATAAAGCGCTGAATCACTGATTTGTGAAGCACACCTTAGGAAATGGCAAAAAAATCGCTCCTCGAACCCGCGTATGAACCCGTTGACCTGCTCCTCGGCATTACGGCAACTCTGCGCGATTACAGGCTGGCTCATTTCCTGAACAAAACCCTCGGCATTGACCTGAAATCCATTGACGACCTGCCGGTGTATGTTGAAAAACTGCAGCACAATGCCTTGTTTCCCCTCTTCTGGCATCACCACAAACACCTGCGTTCCGATTTTTTCCTGGTGGCCAACAGCAACGGTGAAATACTTATGCTGCCGGCATTAAAGAATTTCACCTATTTCCTCATCGTAAAAGGCGATGCCCCGGATAAACATTTCGATGAAATACCGAAGCTGCTCCGCGAAATACCGGGTATTCAGGCCGCTTTCCCTATTGCTCCGGAGTCGGTGAAAAATATACCTTTTATACTTGCCGACCTTGAACTGCACATGATAGAGGTACAGAAAAAAATGGCCGATAATCAGGAAGGCCAATAGCTTCAGGCCGCTCTTACTTCTGTGTGTCAGTACACATATTTCACAACATACCAAACGGCAACAAACTCTTCGATGGTGAGTAAGCCATTGTAATTGAACAATATATCGCTGTAACCGGATGATGGACCGTTGTAAACCCGTCCGTCGGATATGTTGGCAATGATATCGCCATAACCCGACGAACTTCCTTCATAAATCCTGCCGTCGGTTATTGTCATGAAAATATCGGAATAACCTGTGGAAGCGCCGCGGTAAACTTTCCCGTCGGCAATTGTAAAGAGTATATCGCCGTAACTGCCCGACGAACCTTTGTAAATACGGTTTCCCCTGATGTTGCAAAGGATGTCGCTGTAGCTGTGCGAACTTTTTTTATACACTTTCCCATCGTCAACACTGCAGACAATATCGCCGTAGCTTCCTGACGATCCTTTATAAACATTCACCTGTGCAGAAGCGGAATTAAACAGTACCATGGCTACAATGAAAATGAGAATCCGTCTTTTCATAATCTGTTGATATATTATTCTTATTCAACAAATTAAGTGCCAGACAAGAGTTCCGGGCCAACTATTTCACATGTCAGGAATTACGCCGGCACGCGGCTGGCCTTGAATTCGAAAAGAATTTCAGATGAAATGAAGGCAAGCTGAAATTTCGCAGACGCGCATTTGATTGTCCCGTTTTCAGGATGTCCCGGTCAATCGTTTTTTGACCATGACAACAATCCGCTCCTTTGGTTCCAAACTTTCAACGTTTGTTGATTAAAACCCGGCGTTCGTTTATCTCTTTCTTCATCCTTTATATTGCAAACTAACTTTGATTTCATCACAATGGGAAAATCATCCTGTCGCAAGCCTGAGAACTTCAGGCCGTAACAGCCTGATTTAAAACGTACAATCTGGCGAAAAATTCACTATATTTATGGAAATTATCAACAGCAGCTTGCTCCGGACAATCATCATCGACGATGAAGCGCCTGTGCGTGAAACCCTCACCCGGTTGCTGGTGCTGCATTGTCCGCAGGTTAAGCTGATTGGAGAAGCCGGAAGTGTTGCCGATGGATTGAAGCTTATTCGCGACCTGCATCCCCAGCTTGTATTGCTCGACATCAGCATGGGCGACGGCACCGGTTTCGACCTCCTCCGCCAGGTTGAAACCATTGATTTTAAGGTCATCTTTATTACCGCGTACGAAAAATATGCCGTGCAGGCGTTCAAATATGCTGCTGTTGATTTCCTGCTCAAACCCATCAATCCCGAAGAGCTCGCCGATGCGGTAAAACGGGCTGAGATACTTGTGCAGGAACACTTCAACACGCAGTTTCAGGCATTGGAGGAAAACCTTCGCAGCGACTTCCGTCAGAAAAAGAAGATTGTCCTGAAAACGCTTGAAAACATTTACCTCGTCGATATGCAGAACATCACCCTTTGCGAATCGGACGGCTGTTATACCATTATTCACACCATTGCAGGCGACCACATTATGGTTTCGCGCACGCTCCACGAGTTCGACCTTATGTTCAGCGAACAGGGATTTTACCGTGTGCATAAATCATACCTTATCAACCTGTTGCAGATCAAGCGATTCGAAAAGCAGGAAGGAGGCTATGTGATACTGAACGACGATCACAGAATCCCGGTGGCATCGCGCAAACGGGAGGAACTGATGGAGCTTTTTGAGAAGCTTGCAAAGTAAGGCGATAAAAAATGAGATAGCAGGAATAAGGATGTAAGAGGGAAATGAGAGAATTTGCAGGCTTCGTGGTTTGTTGCTGATTCATACGATTGAAATACCCGTACTTTGAAAACAGTCTGTTTTAATCATCATATCATTGAACTATAGAATCATAAAATATTTCTTTATTGTTCTGCTGATTTTTATGCAGGGATTGCAAGCGATTGCCAAGATTCCGAACAATACTGAACAAAGGATAGTAGACAGCCTTTTCAAAATCCTCTCTGGTTCAACGGGTACCACAAAAGTGGATATTCTGAATCTGTTATCCAGGCAGTTGAGTCCGCGCACTTTCGATTCCAGTTACAGGTATGCAGATGAAGCACTAAAACTCTCGAAGAAACTCGGCTATGAAAAAGGTGAAGGCGTTGCCTTATTCTATTTTGGAAACAGCTTTTTCTTTAAATCGGATATTAAAAATACCCTATCAAATTATCATGCCGCATTAAGAATCCTTGAACATTATGAACCCTCCTCAGAACTGGCTGACCTGCTTTACCAGCTTGCTCTCGTAAACCAGGTTGTACGGAATGACAAAAAAGTACATTCATACTTTCTCCGTTCTGCACGCAATTATTTTAGTATCGGGGATACCTGGAATGAACATTGGGCGCTTTTATTATTGGGTTTGTCCTATTTCTATGAACTTCAGGTTCTCAAAGCCTTGGAATTGACCTCTGCCGAAACTGCCAATCGTATGATGGACAGTGCTCTCAGGTACAACGACATTTGTTTCGGATACTTTAGTTCAAAGCATCCCGACCCGTTAGTGTTATCTAATATTTATAACAACTATGCATTATTTCACCTGGCAAAAAATGAGACTGATGTTGAAAAATATTATCTGAAAGCATTGGATATTGCAATGACAATAGAGGAGACCAATTATTGGAGAAATGTCCAGTTGAGTGTTCAGTATGGTAATCTTGGATGGTATTATTATGACTATCTTAAAGATATAAACAGAGGTTATAAGTTCTGTCTGATAGGAACAGAATTTGACAAGAAAACAGACCGTTTTGACTTGCATTCTGCAGGTTTAGCAGATATGGGAGAAATAGAAATGGCCCGAGGTCAATATGCGATAGCCAAGGACTATTTTTTTCAGTCAATACTCTCAAGCAACAAGTTGGTTTTAAATATCAGCAAGATCATCCATGTCGATCCGTCATTCAGGATATGGGGGATAACGGAGACCCGGTCTACACGAATCAGAGTCTTCAAAAACCTGGTCAGTTTATTTGAATTATCTGGAGATTATAAAAAAGCGTTAGAATATCAGAAGAAAGTCGATGAAGAAAAAAGCATTCTGGCCCAGGATGAGCTCAGCAGGCAGGTTATCGGTCTCGAAGCAGAAAATGATGATAATCTGAAAAGGCAGGAGATTGAAAGACTTAACAGGGATAATGAACTGAGAAGGATAAAATTAAATCACGACAGGTTGCTGTTTGGAGGGATCGGGTGTGTAATACTGATTGCTTCACTGGTCATCCTGCTTTGGTTGCAGAGGAAGAGGTTCCAATCCAACCGCAAAGCCATGTTACTGGAACAAAAACTGCTCCGTTCGCAGATGAACCCCCATTTCCTGTTCAATGCCCTCACCGGTATTCAGAACTTCATTGTCAGCCAGAAACCGGATAAAGCCAGCATTTACCTTTCGAAGTTCGCCAACCTGGTGAGGAACATCCTCGACAATTCGGTGGATGAATATGTGAAGCTGGAAAAAGAGATTAATACCATTGAAAACTACCTTGAACTGCAAAAGATACGATATTCGGGCAAGTTCGATTACCGCATCGAAATAGATGATGAAATTGACCCTGAGGTTGTTATGATCCCGCCCATGCTGGCCCAGCCCTTCATTGAAAACTCCATTGAGCATGGCATCAAACACCGGGAAACACCGGGACATATTGATATCCGTTTCACCCGGCAGGATGGGACCCTCATTTTTGAAGTGGAAGACAATGGCATCGGCCGGGAAAAGGCCCGTGAGATAGGCATCCTGCAAGATCAGAAACACAGGAGTATGGCTACCTCACTTACCATCCAACGCCTGGCAAACCTTAACCGTAAGCTTCAGAAAAAGATCATTCTCGAAATTACCGACCTGAAAAATGCACTGGGAGAAGCTGCAGGGACAAAAGTAATGTTTTCGATACCGGTTGAGGAATGAGTTGTGTCCAACCTGCCCAAAGCAGGTACTGATTGCCCGCTTTATCGGATTTTAAGTTGTTTCAGTGAATTTTCCCTTCCAGCAGATTCTTAATGGGGAATATTAAATCAAAGTCATTCCAGTTAAGATTACCGTCAACGATCACGAATTGCCTGAATAACTTCTCATCAAGGTATTTTTGGATAGAAGGATGATGGGAATTTAAAAGAAAAGGCTTGAATTCCACCAGTTTTTCATCGCCGGTGTTAAATTTAATATTGATAGCAAAATTCCCGGCATAGTTGGCAGAAATTACTTCCACTACGTCGTTTCCATAAACTTCAATCGGTTCTTCAACTATTCTCATTTTAGCGGTTTATTGATCCTTTCAAATTCGACTTCTTTATGATAAACAAAATACTCAACCCATTTTTCGACAATTCTTTCCCCATAATGGCTGATAAAGCTTTTAAAATCATTCAATTTTGAACCCGTCAACGGTTTTCTCCCTTTCTCCGGTCTAATTCTTACTTCGATAATCGTGCCATTTTCAATTAAAAACTCGGCTGTAATCTCATATTCATTGTACTTCCCGTGCACATGAACCGGCTCATGCTCATTCGAATAGAAAAAGATGATGATTCCTAAATACTCATATATCTTGGGCATACCACTCCATTTCGTGTAGCACAAATTTACAAACAAATTAGTTTTTTAGTTTACATTTCCTGTTGTAAGACCAATGCTTCCTTAAGAAACCGCTTGGATTATGTGTATGTATGTTGTATATTTGTTTATAGTAATTTATGCGTCGATTAAGCTATAAGGCTCGTAACCTCATTCAGCCATATCTCTTCCCTTCTCATTTTCTCATCTCCATATCTCCAAATTTTCTCATTTTCTCTTCTTCTCTCTTTCTCACATTCTCATCTTCCCACATTCTCACTTTCTCCTTTTCTCCACTTCGTCCCTCTTTTAAACTAGAGCGTTCGTTTACCCAACCCCGGTGTTCGTTTATCTTCCTCATTCTCCTGTTTCCTGCCAATTATTTTTGAATCTTGTTTAACAGCATATGACGTTACCGTTAATGCGGTGAAACTTATAAAACACTGATATAATAACCTTTAAATATCCTAAAACCATGAAAAAATTTACTTTTATTGTGGGCAGTATCTTAGTTACTGCTACCTTGCAGGCAAAGGTTATCCATGTGCCCGGCGATTTTCCTACCATCCAGCAGGGAATCAATGCTGCCGGTAACGGCGACACTTTGCTGGTTGCTGAGGGTACGTATTACGAACAGATCAACTTCCTCGGGAAACCTTTAACCGTAGCCAGCCATTTTCTTATGGATGGCAATTCGGGTCACATCGACAATACTATTATTGATGGAAGCAATCTCACCATCCAAATGGACAGCGCATCCATGGTGTATTTTGTTTCGGGCGAAGATAGTACCTCTATTCTGTGCGGGTTTACGATCAGGCAAGGGAAAGGAACGGCCTACTATTACGATGGTATGAACAGAAGACAGGGCGGAGCAATATTGACCTCCCTCTCCGGGGCTAAGATCATTCATAACCATATTACAGATAACCATGTAAGTAGTCTGCAGCCTTTGAATACGGAATCGGTCGGCGGCGGCGGAGTAGGCAGTACCGATCTGTACGATGACCACTGGGTTGTGATTAGTAATAATGTAATTGATATGAATACATGTGATTGCCACGGCACCTGGTCGTGCGGAGGAGGAGTTCAAACCCATGGTAATGCAAGGATCAGCAATAATACTATATCAAACAATACCTGCACCAGCACTGGGACTTCTGCTTCTATCGGCGGAGGCTTCAACTGTGCGAATATGGATGCCTCTGAACCGCTTATGGCAATTGTTAAGCACAATGTTATTAAAGATAATCATTGCACGGCACTTACCACCTATGCTGCCTCTCCTGGTGGAGATTTTGAATTTATGGATGGCGTTTTATCGGATAACCTGATTGAAAATAATTCAGCAACCACGAATTCCAATAATAGCTATTACAAAAGTGGCGCTGTATCATTTCTTAATCCGGGTTCATATTCAGAAGCAAAGAACAACACTTTTCGTGCAAATACCAATAACAAGTGGAGCGGTGGACTGGCAGTTGTTGGGTGGTTTGTGGATGACTTGCATACAATGCTTGTTGAAAATAACTATTTCCTGAATAACGAAGCGAAGACTGGAGGGGCATTCGGAGCTTATTCCAATCCTGTTATGTTACAAAACAATGTATTTAGCGGTAATCGCGCCAGTCATAATGGCGGAGCGATCTATTGTGATAATCAAAAGGGAGTAGATTTTAGTCATATGGTCACATCAATCAATAACAGTTTCTCCGGGAACAAGGCTGATCAGCAGGGCGGGGCGATTTATACCGGGCCGAATCATGCTGTTAAACCATTGGTTATCAATTCAATATTTTGGGGCGACATGGCAAGCGAAGGTGCTGAAATCTACACGGCATACCCTTCGGACACACTTGAAATCGCCAATTCCGATTTTAATGCGGCATCGGTTCATGGAACCGTTCTCGATGGCCTTGGAAACATCAATGAAGACCCCCAATTTTCCGATACAGTGAATCTTATTCCTTCAATATCAAGCCCAGTTCTTGATAAAGGGACAGATTCGTACCTGAGTACCGGAAACGAACTGTACTTTGCCCCTGCCTATGATATTACCGGATTATCGAGGCCTTGGGGATTAGGCTATGATATGGGTGCTTATGAATATGGATTTGTAGGAACAGGACCGGGAGAGGCAAACGAAACAAACATCTACCCCAACCCGTTTACAAATACAGTCACCATCAGCTACACAACTTACAGCTCCGGCCCGGTTTTGATAGAGGTTTTCGACCGCATTGGCCGGCAGGTAAAAGAATTATACAACGGCAATCGCACTTCCGGCACTTACCGGGTCTCTTGGAATGCCGAAGGAATGCCTGCAGGCCTCTATTTTCTCAGGATTCAAAAAGGTAACCAGGCAGAAACCGGGAGAATGATCCTGCTGAAATAAAATCAAGTTTTATCCGGGTTCGCTCAACGGCTGCTTATAGGAAACCCGGCCCTGTATTGAAATTACCCGAAAAACAAAAAAGGACCTGAATTCAATCTTCAGATCCTTTTCAACCTTGTGGTGTCGACTGGAATTGAACCAGTGACACACGGATTTTCAGTCCGTTGCTCTACCAACTGAGCTACGACACCCTTTCGGTATGGGAGTGCAAAAATAGAAAAATTTGTTTCTCAGCCGTATGCACTCCCGGCATTTTTTCATAAACAGGCAATTTAGAAGCCGTCTAAATAAATCCGACGTACACTTCCGGCTCCTTTTCTGCCGTTAATACATCTGCTTGTTTGTGCCCATATTATTTCGTACTTTTAACATTCAATGAACATTAATTTTTGATCATATGAACCTGGTTATCGATATCGGCAACACACGGGCCAAGCTTGCCTTTTTTGATCAGGGCAAAATAGTCTCTTATTCGGCTTTTGAGAACCTTTCGATAAACGACATCGACAACTTTGCAGCACACACAAAAGCGGTAAATTGCATCCTTACGAGTGTTAAAGAAGTAGATAAAAGCATTTCGGAATATCTTAAATACCATTACAAAACACTATTCCTGAGCCACCGCACGCTGCTTCCGGTAAAAAACCTTTACGAATCGCCCGAAACCCTTGGCAAAGACCGCATTGCCGCAGCGGTGGCAGCATCTGAAATGTTTCCCGGCAGCGATGCGCTTATTATTGATGCGGGAACCGCCATTACGTACGACCTGCTGCTCGGCGGCAGGACCTACCTGGGAGGGGCCATTTCGCCCGGGCTGAACCTGCGATTCCGTGCTCTTCATGCCTTTACCGGGAAACTGCCGCTCATCACCGACATAAGTCCTGCTCCGTTAACCGGCGTCAACACCGCCGACAGCATACGCTCGGGCGTGATCAACGGCGCTATTTGTGAAATGGAGGGTATTATAGGATTGTACCAGGCGAAATATCCTGATATTAAAGTTATTTTAACAGGCGGAAATCATTATTTCTTTGACAAGCAATTAAAAATTAAGACCTTTGCAGCCCCAAATCTTGTATTGGAAGGGTTAAATATAATATTGGAATACAACCTTGCAAAAGACACTCTTTAATACCTCCTGGCTTTTTATCAGCCTGTTTCTTGTAGCCGCGCAGTTACCGGCTCAAACCAGTATAAAATCGCCCTATTCAAGGTATGGATTGGGAGAATTGTATTCAGGCAGCAGCCAGTACACCATGGCCATGGGAGGTATCAGCAGCGGTGTACGCAGCCAGTGGTTTATCAACCCGCAGAATCCGGCTTCCTATACAGCTTTTGATTCTTTAAGCTTTCTGTTCGATGGGGCGCTATACGGTAAAATGTCCACTTTTAAAATTGACACCCTCAGCCAGCCTTCAAATTATGCTTCACTTTCTTACATTGCCATGGGGTTGCCCGTTACCCGATGGATGCGTACAAGTTTCGGGCTGATGCCTTTTTCGAGTGTAGGCTACACCATCAACAGCAACCAGCAGGTTGAAGGTTTCGGCAACACCCTCTACGAATTTCAGGGGTATGGCGGCCTCAGCCAGGTTTACCTGGGTGCAGGGTTCAGGCCGGTGAAGGATTTTTCGGCAGGCTTCAACCTGTCGTATATTTTCGGCTCTATCGATAAAATCCGCAATATCACCTTCCCCGATTCGTCCAATATACTGAGCTCCAGGATTTCACAACAATCCGGCGTTAAAGGATTTTACCTTGACCTTGGCTTTCAGTATCACCATACCTTCAGCAACGGTAGTTTTTTCAATGCCGGGCTTACTTACGCTCCAAAACAAAAACTGAATGTATTGACCGATAAGTTAGCCTATTCATACTCCCACGATTATTCCACCAATCTTGACGAGATCAGGGACACTGTTGAATATGAAACCGGCAGCAAGGGAACCATTGAGCTGCCTCTTGGCATTGGCGGAGGCGTTCTTTTCGGTAAGGGCGAAAAATGGATGGGCGGCGCCGACATTAAATGGCAGCAGTGGAGTTCGTTTACCTACCTCGGCAAGAGCGATTCGCTGCAGAACAGCCTCACAGTAAATGCCGGCGGACAGTTCAGGCCATCAACCAGCGATATAGCATCGTACTGGAAACGTGTAACTTACCGCGCCGGCCTGCGGTACAATCAATCGTATCTTTATCTCAATGATACACGTATCAACGAGTTTGGCATAAGTTTTGGATTTGGATTACCGATGAAGAAAACAAGGTCAACACTGAACCTGGCTGTTGAAGCCGGAGCAAGGGGAACAACACAAAACAACCTGATTCGCGAAAACTACATCAGGTTTACACTGGGAGCCTCCATTTTTGACCGCTGGTTTTTGAAACGCAAGTACGATTAAACAAACATTTAACCAACTACTACAATGAAAAAGGGACGTTTGATTTTCCTGGCAATCGCAGCAGTGGCAGTATTTTATGCCAGCCAGGTTTCTGCCCAGGGTGTTAAAATGCCCAAATACGGCAAGGACAGTGTGCAGTGTGTCACCCATATTTCGCTGTACCGCGAGTTTTACAAGCAACAAAACTATATTGATGCCCTGCCGCATTGGAGATGGGCTTTCAACAACTGCCCCATTGCCAGCCTGAACCTGTATATCGACGGAGCCAAAATGATGGGTTATATGGCCGATAACAGCAAGGAAGCCTCAAAACGCAACCTATACATCGATACGCTTATGAGCGTTTACGACCAGCGCATCAAGTATTTCGGAAGAGAAGGATACGTTACCGGCCGCAAATACCTCGAACTGCTCAACTACCGGCCTACCGATACCATGACCATATACAATGGCCTCAGGCATTCCATTGAACTCGAAGGAGTTAATTCTGATCCCGTTGTTGTATCGAACTACTTTATGCTCAACGATAACATGGTTCGCTCAGGACGGTTCCCCGCCGATTCCATTGCTTCGGCATACGATATCCTAAGCGCCATTACCGATGAAAATCTTGCCGGCGACAAAGACCTCGAAAAATGGGGCAATTCCAAACAACTGCTCGAAGCCGTGTTTGAACCCTATGCTACCTGCGACCAGTTGATAAAAATCTACGGTAAAAAATTCAACGAAACACCCAACGATACCGTTCTGCTGAAGAAGATCACCTTTATGCTCGATAAAAAAGACTGCACCGATTCCGATCTTTTCTTCATGGCTACCGAAAACCTGCATAAGGCAAAACCCACAGGCGCTTCAGCATTCATGATGGGCAGGATGTACCTGAAAAAAGGTGATAAATCAAAAGCTTCCGACTATTTCCTCGAAGCTGTACCCATGATTGAAGATCAGCAGAAAACCACTGCCTATTATTACCTTGCCGTTATGGCTTTCGAATCGAAAAATTACAGCGCATCGCGCTCATACTGCCTCAAAGCCCTGTCAATCAATCCCAACGACGGACGCTCATACATACTTATCGGCGACATGTACGCCATAACAGCACCCAGCTGTGGCGACGACGAAATTGCCAAACGCGCCGGTTACTGGACTGCCGTTGACAAATACGTTCGCGCAAGGCAGGTTGATGCGTCGGTTGCCGACGAAGCCAATGCCAAAATAGCAACCTATTCAAGGCAGTTCCCGCTCAAAGAGCGCCTGTTCTTCAATGATGTTAAACCCGGATCACCTTACTCGGTAAATTGCTGGTACAGCGAGTCAACCACAGTTCGTTCATCCGATTAACAGCCGGCTTCGCCGCCCCCGTAAGGAGAGAAGCGCTTTGAAAAGATACATAACAGCACTCATACCTTTAAGCATTGTTGCCTTACTATCGGCAACAATGCTTTTTTCATGCGAAAGGGAAACACAGGCTGTATCGAAACTTACCCGCATTGATTCGATGCCGGCAATGACGGTGAAAAATCTGAAAGTAAAACAAAGCGAACGCGGCATGATCACGCTCGAACTTTCAGCGCCGCTTCTCAGGGCTTACGAAGGCAAAGACCCTTATACCGAATTTCCCAACGGCGTACATATTACTTTCTTCGATTCGCTTATGCAACCCAAATCGGAGTTGACGGCTGGTTATGGCGTGAGTTACGACAGCCGGAGGGTAATGGAAGCAAAAAACAATGTGGTGATACGCAATTTCAACAAGCGCGAACAACTCAATACCGAAAAACTTACCTGGGATGAAAACAGGAAGAGAGTATTTACCGATGAATTTGTAAAAATCACCCAGGTGGATAAAATCATCTTCGGACAGGGAATGGAGTCGGACGAACTGTTTGATAATTGGGTGATACGCAATGTTACCGGAACACTCTACGTTACAGACCGGAAATAACCCGCGCCGGCGATTTTTCATCTTTTAAAGGTATGCCTTTGAGAAGCATTGTCAATAATACTATATTTGATACCTATTGTTTCCTGCCTTGAACGATTTTCTGGTAGTTGGTCTGATGCTTCTGCTCTCGGCTTTTTTTTCGGGGGTGGAAATAGCCTTTGTTACAGCCAATAAATTAAAGATTGAACTTGATAAAGGCAAAGGACTGCTGTCGGCAAGAATTATTTCGGGTTTTGCACGTTATCCTTCACGTTTTATCGGCGCCATGCTGCTGGGCAACAACATTGCCCTCGTTGTTTATGGCTTCTCCATTTCGGCAATACTGCTCAGGTTTCTCGAAACAGAATTTCCCGGTATTGTTCAATCGGAGGGGTTGCTGTTGCTGGTGCAAACCATCGTTTCAACGCTCGTTATACTGATTGTTGCCGAATTTCTGCCAAAGCTGCTTTTCAGGCTGAACCCAAACGGGTGGCTTAACCTGCTGGCAGTACCCTTATATCTGCTGTACATTGTGCTTTATCCACTGATGTTCGTGTTTATTTCGATCTCCGAATTTATACTGAACAAAATAGCAGGTTTAAAAACAGGCAAGGAGGCGTACCAGTTTACAGCCATTGATCTTGATGAGTACATCCGCGATTTCTCCCCTGCGGCAGGCACTGAAAACGATACAGAACAGGAAATTCAGATGATACAGAACATGATGGATTTCCACACCACGAAGCTGAGGGAGTGCATGGTACCAAGGAATGAGATTGTAGCCATTGAAGATACAGCCTCAATCAATGAGCTCAGAGAACTGTTTATTGAGTCGGGGCATTCGAAAGTGCTGGTGTATAACGAAACCATTGACAATATTACAGGTTACGTTCATCTTTACGACCTTTTCTGCAATCCTGCTTCGCTTGCATCTGTTGTAAAGCCTGTTGTTATTGTGCCCGAAGCCATGACTGCAAACAAAGTGCTCGATCTGTTCATTGGCAAACGCCGCAGTGTTGCCGTTGTGGTAGATGAATTCGGCGGCACATCGGGTATGGTGACAACGGAGGACCTTATTGAAGAAATTTTTGGTGAAATTGATGATGAATTTGATGTTGAGGAAATGGTGGAGAAAAAGATAAGCGACACCCAGTACCTGTTTTCGGCCAGGCTTGAGATTGATTACCTGAACCGCGAATACAACCTCGATCTCCCCAAATCGGATGAGTATGAAACACTTGCAGGATTAATCATTCATGTTCATCAAAGCATTCCCGCTATCAACGACCAGATAAACATTGGCCGGTTTAGTTTCAAGGTTACAGGGGCAAGCGAAACCCGAATAGAACAGGTTATGCTGCATATCCTTGAATAAGGTTCACAAAATTGCCTTCGGCAACTCATGCCTGCTTCTAAACAATTCATTTGTAGTTTGTTCGAAAAGTAAACTTGTGCCGGTTCGCTTCAAATTTATTTTTGCGCTTCGGTATTTATTGTAAATTTGCACCTCTTTTTACGGAAACTATAAAATACAGTAACATGGCAATAATTGGAGAAATTCGTAAACACTACTGGCTGCTCGTGGTTATCATCGGTATCGCACTTTTGTTATTTGTAGTCAGCGACTTTTCACGCCGCTCCTCTAAGCACACAAATACCATTGGTGTTGTAGCGGGAGATAAAATTTCGATCGTTGATTTCAACAAAAGAGTAGAAGAAAACTCGGAGATTCAGAAAATCAACACCAAAAAAGAAAACCTCACTGCCGAAGAGAACTTCCAGGTACGGCAATCGACCTGGAGTCAAATGGTGAACGAGATGGTAATGGGTAAACAGCACGACATGCTTGGTGTCACCGTAAGTGTTGACGAACTTGATGATCTTATCCGCGGTAAAAACCCGCACCAGTACATACTTCAAAGTTTCACCGACCCAAACACCGGACAATTCGATCAGAAGGCTGTGAACAACTTCCTGCAGAACCTCGACAACGAGGAAATGGTGTCGCCCGAAATGAAGCAGCGTTACCTCATGATGGAAAAAGCCATTAAGACCGACCGCCTCACTACTAAATACAATAGCCTGATAACCAAAGGATTTTATGTTCCAACGGCTTTCGCTAAACGCAATTATGAGGAATCGAATGCTATGGCGTCGTGCCTTGTAACCGGGGTAAGGTACAGCATGGTTAGCGATAGCGCCGTGAAGATCACCGATGAGGATTATCAGAAATACTATGAAGAGAATAAGTACAAATTTCAGCAGGAAGAACCTGCCCGCGATATTGAATATGTTGTTTTCAGCATAAAACCCTCGGAAGCCGATATGGCAGCGCTGCAGGAAGATGTTACCAAACTGGCCGCTGAGTTCGCACAAACTACGGATAATGTGAATTTTGTAAACACATCCTCCGATTCGCGCTTCGACAGCACGTGGCACAAACGTGGACAGATGACTCCACAGCTTGATTCCATGCTTTTCAGTGCGCCGGTGGGAGTTGTGCTTGGCCCCGTTAACGACAACAACATGATGCGCCTTTTCAAGGTTATTGACCGCCAGTCGCGGCCCGATTCACTCAAAGCCAGCCACATCCTCATTTCGTATGCAGGCTCACAGATTAATTCGGCCACCCGCACCAAAGCCCGTGCAACGGTTATTGCCGACAGCGTTCTTAACCTCGTAAAAACAAATCCGGCACAATTTGAACTTTTGGGCGGCACCATTTCGGATGACGACTTTGCAAAGAAAAAGCAGGGCGACCTTGGCTGGTTTGCCGATGGCGCAATGGTTCCCGAATTCAATAAAGCCGTTCTCGAAGGTAATATCGGCGACATTAAGAAGGTAGAAACCGTTTTCGGATACCATATCATTAAAATTACCGGTAAAAAGGATCCTTCTACAAAAATCAAATATGCCAGTGTTGACCGCCGCATCGAAGCCAGTGCCAAAACTTTTGAAGCCATCTACAACCAGGCCAGCGAATTTGCAGCTCAGAACAACAGCATTGAAAAGTTTGAGAAAACCGTAAAAGACAAAGGCCTCGACATGCGTAAAGCCGAGCGGCTCGATGCTATGGGCAACCAGATACCCGGCGTGACCAATGCTCGTGAAATTGTGCGTTGGGCATTTAACGAAGAAACAAAGAAAGGAGCCGTTTCGAATGTGTTCGACACCGATGGCAGCTATGTTGTGGCAACCCTTAAAAACACGATTGACAAAGGATTTGTTCCACTCGAAGTGTTGAAAGATCCTATTAAGCCACTCGTTTTGCGTGAGAAAAAAGCACAGACCATTATCGAAAAATTAAATAAACAGCTTGCCGGCAGCAAGGACATTACAAAAGTTTCGGGACTGTACCCTGTAACTGTTGATACTGTAGATGTATCGTTTGCCAGTGCCAATCTGCCCAATTATGGCCATGAACCAAAACTTACCGGCCAGGTATTTGCAGCCCCCAAAGCACAGCTTTCGGGCCCTGTGCAGGGCGAACAGGCCGTTTATTTGTTCATTGTGAATGATGTTAAAGCAGCACCGGCAACCAAGGAGTTTGAAAATCAGAAACGCCAGCTCAGCATGTATTTCCAGAGCCGCGTGAATTCAATCCCCGGCATCCTCGAAAAGAAAGCAAATATCAAGGACAGCCGCCCGTTGTTTTATTAGGCTTATCAGCAAATTCTTCCTCAGGCAGGTTGTCGTTCCCGACAACCTGCTTTTTTGTTGGTCTGAAGCAGCCGGCATCGAATCAGGTTTACCAATGGTTATTAAAGGCATCGCAAAGCAAAGTCCGGGCAACATGTTGTGTGATGGGAACTGCTAAAGTGCCGGCGAACCAATGGTTCGGAAAAAGGGAGAATAGCTTAGGATTGCTCAGCCTGTTTATTATAATCGTTAAAATATCTGTTTAAAGATTCAAAAAGTTCGTCTGAACTGATGTCAAGTCCTGCCGCAGCAATGTTGAAGGGTGAACCATAGTTATTGAAATTGAATTGCATAAGTTTCTTTTTCACGATGCCGGTTTCATTGTTAAGCCAATATTCCGGATTATTTACTCCAATAATAATTATTCGCGTGCTGTGTATTTTAATTTCCTTAAAACCGGTAATGTCGCTCCATTGAATGAATTCGTCCCGCGATTTCTCAGGATTTAAGTTAAGCCCAACTGGGGAAATAATGATAGACAGTTCTGATTTAATCAGCCTTTTAATACTTAAAAATGTTCCCAGGCCAAAGAAAAGAATAGAAGCAATTCCGATAACACGCATATAAACCGGACTTTCTACTCTCCAGCCGGTAAGGTTGTCAGCTTCCAGGAGAAACCAAAAGCCTACAACAACAAAAGCAAAAGAGCCAATAAGCAGCAAAACTGATTTCCTTTTGCCCGAATAAATTTCAATGGTCTCCATTTGGGGTTAACTACCTGATTGAGTGAAACATCCTTGTAATGTGATTCTTACACCAACTGCAGCCTGTTCGAATCCTGTTTTACAAAAATGAACAGCAGGATTGTGAATGCCCACAGCGAGGAGCCGCCGTAACTTAAAAACGGAAGCGGAATCCCGATAACAGGAATAAGCCCGATGGTCATGCCAATGTTTACAAAAACATGGAAAAACAATATGGAGGCAACGCCATATCCATATACACGGCTGAACTCCGAGCGTTGCCGCTCGGCCGCTATTATAATTCTGATACACAGATAGATAAAAAGTCCCAGCACGAGTGAGGCGCCAACAAACCCCCACTCTTCACCAACGGTGCAAAAAATAAAATCGGTGCTTTGTTCAGGTACAAAGTTGAATTTTGTCTGTGTGCCTTTCAGGAATCCCTTGCCCCAGAACCCTCCTGAGCCAATGGCGATTTTCGATTGGTTCACGTTGTACCCTGCTCCTTTGAGGTCTATTTCCTTGCCAAGCAGCACATTGATGCGAGTTTTCTGGTGCGGTTGCAGTACATGCTGAACGGCGAAGTCAACAGTGAAAACAAAAGCGGCAGCTATGACCACAATGCCGAGAAGTTTCAGAATATTGCTGCGGTTGCGGCGGATAAACAGCAACATGCCGGCGCCGAGCACAGCCACCACGCCCATAACCCAGAATTTATCGAACATGAGGGCAGCGACGGCAAGAATTACAGCAATAACACCAATCATAAGTATATTCCCAGGCATGCCCTGCCTGTACAATACAATTGCAAAAGCGAGATAAACCATAGCCGAACCGGTGTCGTTCTGCAACAAAATCAGCAACATGGGTATGCCGATAAAGAGGAGAGGCACTATGCGGGAGCGCATTTTTTTGTCGTCGAAATCAAGGGCGCTCAGATACCTGGCTACTGCGAGATTGGTGGCAAATTTTGCAAATTCAGCCGGTTGAAGGGCAAAAGAACCTATCTGAAACCACGACTTTGATCCGGCAATTTCGTGACCGAGTACTAATACACCTAAAAGCAAGGCTATTGTAATGCCGTATATTACATAGGCAAAAGCCGTGAAAAACTTTACATCCGTGAGCATCACCATAAGGGCGAGAACAAGGGCGGTAACAATCCACAAAGCCTGTTTACCATAACTTTGCGTTAAATCGAGAATACTCGAATGCGACTCATCGTACACGGCAGCATAAATGCTTACCCAGCCAATAGCAACCAGTAGCAGGTAAATAATCACTATACCCCTGTCAATATTCCTGAATATGCTCTTTTCCTGTTTCAATTGTTCAGAAGGTTATAACTGGTTATCCTTTCTTCGAGATCAGTGCGCTTTACTTTACGGTTAATATATTTTTCTACCATGAGTGAAGCAACAGGAGCTGCATAAGTTGACCCAAAACCGGCGTTTTCAACAATAACGCAAATGGCGATTTTTGGATGATCGATGGGTGCAAAACCAACAAAAACAGCATGCGGCTTGCCATGCGGATTATCGGCTGTTCCGGTTTTGCCGGCCATAGGTATGCTGTCAATCTTTACCGATCGTGCCGTACCGCTTTCAACCACTTCGGCCATTCCTTTTCGTATTACATCCACATATTCGGGGTTAATGGTTATAACATTGCGCTTCTTTGTAAAATCAGTGGCGTTCTTTTCGTTGCCTACAGCCTTTACAACATGCGGGGGATAGAACCATCCCCTGTTGGCAACCATGGCCGAGTAATTTACAAGTTGTAGCGGAGTGGCCAGAATTTCACCCTGCCCTATTGACAATGACCTGATCGTCATAGCATTCCAGTGCCCTGCACCATAAATTTTGTCGAAAGCATCGGATGGCGGAAGGTTTCCTTTGAGTTCGAAAGCGAGATCGGTATTGAGTTTGCGCCCGAAACCCATGCTGAGCAGGTGGTTGCGCCACACATCATACCGTTGTTTCACGCTGCCGTAATCCGGGTCATTCAATATAGCCCTGAATACCTGCCAGTGAAAGGGGTTGCACGATTGCTGAATGGCCGTATAAACATCGAGAGGCGACTGATGGTTATGTGTACAGCGGATCGGCGAAGAGCCCGGTCCGGCGCACGAAAACCTTGTGGCCGCGGTTATCACACCTTCCTGCAAGCCTATTAAATCGTTTGCCATTTTAAAGGTTGATCCCGGCGGGTATTGCCCCATAATGGCGCGGTTAAGCAATGGTTTTACCGGATCTTCGTTCAGCATCTGGAAGTTTTTCCCGCGCACACGTCCCACAAGCAGGTTGGGGTCGTAACCGGGGCTTGAGAGGAAACAGAGAATTTCGCCCGTCGAAGGTTCAACTGCTACCACGCTGCCCCGCTTATTTTTCATGAGCATTTCACCATATTGCTGAAGTTCGGCATCGAGCCCGGTATAAAGGTCCTGGCCCATAACAGCGGCGGTGTCGTAGCGGCCTTTCTGGAAACTGCCCACATCCCGGTTAAAAACATCCACCATTCTTATTTTCAGGCCTTTAATGCCCCTCAGTTCTTCCTCGTACGATCGTTCGATGCCGCTTATTCCAATATAATCGCCCTGTTTATAATAGGGATTCTTTTCGATTTGCGTTGGGGTTACTTCGCCGATGTAACCAAGTATATGCGCGGCAATGGACATCGGATAGCTGCGCAGGGTACGCGGCACAACATAGAAGCCGTTAAATTCATACAACTTCTCCTCAAGGTAACCGTAGGTTTGTTTTGTAATTTGCTTTTCGAAGGCGGAGGCAAGCATGGGCGAATAGTCGCGTGCTTTTTTCATACGCTCGTCAAAGCCTTCGGGGGTGATTTCGAGTATGCGGCAGAGCTCGGCCGTGTCGAGGTCTTTCACCTGCCGGGGTATCACCATAAGGTCATATACAGCTTCGTTGTAAACCAGCAGTTTACCGTTGCGGTCGTAAATAAGTCCGCGGGCCGGGTACTGCGTTACATATCGCAACACATTGTTGTTGGCCGAAAGGGTATAACTGCGGTCAATCACCTGTATGTACAATAGCCGTAAAAGGTAAATTCCTCCTACAATGAGGAAGATGCTGATGATAACGATTTTACGGTCAGCATAAATGCGGCTTGCCATTGAAAATCAAACAATTATAACTGGTGAATCCTGTTCTGCCTTTATTGCAAAAGTAGCGATTCCTGTTAAGTGGCTGATAGATATTATTAATAACCTGTTGACTTTGCCAGGATTTATCCGTTGCATTTTTTCTTCGAAACCGGATGGTAAGATGAGGCAATGCAATTTCAAAAAGCATTAATTTTGTTAAATATTCAACTCCGGCCGGCAACAACGCCGGTAGGTTATAAATCAAGATAACCGCTAACTTAATAATACAAAGAGCTATGATAAAGAAAACCGTTGAAAAAGCCATTGTGCACCAGATAAAGAACGAAGAACACTCGTCGCGTTTGTACCTGGCCATGGCTTCGTGGTGCCAGGTTAAGGGTTATCCCGGCGCTGCTGCCTTTTTATACAAACAGACGGATGAAGAACGCATGCACATGCTCAAATTTGTGCATTACCTCAACGACCGCGGCGGACACAGCCTGCTGTTAGCATTGGATGACCCGACAGCCGAGTACAAATCGCTCACTGACCTGTTCGAAAAGGTGCTTAAACATGAGGAATTTATCACCGCAGAAATCAATAAACTTTACGAGGTGGCCCTTAATGAGAAAGATTACACAACGGGTAGTTTCCTGCAATGGTTTATTACCGAGCAGATTGAGGAAGAAAGCACCGTTCACGGCATTCTCGATAAAATGAAACTTGCCGGCAAAGATTCAGGCGGATTGTTCCTCATTGACAAGGAATTATCAGCACTCGCAGCTGCAAAAGGAGCTGCAACGGCAGCGCCTGCAGAATAAAGGTTTGTGCTGACGAAAAGCGGAAAGCCTGCCATGCGTTGAACGCATGGCAGGCTTTATCTTTTGGTTTTTACCTGTTTTCCGGCAGTTCGATGTGTTTCACCAAATCATTGTACCACTTTTCGCCGTATTTCCTTATAAGAGGTTCTTTCAGGAATATGTAAAGCGGTGTATTGGCTGCCTTGCCTTTCCTGAGGGCCGCGTTACATATCTCCCATTCGTGGTAATTCACTGCCGTAAAATCGTGCAGCCCGCTGATGCGTATCGGGTAAAGGTGGCACGATATTGGTTTGCGGAAATCAATCAGTCCTTTTTCAAAGGCTTTTTCGATTGCACATAAGGCGATCCCTTTTTCAAAATACACGAATGCACATTCATGGTCATGAACCAGCGGTGTAACAAAATGCCCGAACATATCGTAATCAAAAACGCCGGATTTTTCCACTACGGCAATTCCGTCGGGGGTCATTAACGGCTTTATTTCATCCAGGGCATCCTCAATAATGGCAATTTCCTCTTCTTCGAGCGGGGCGCCGGCATCGCCTTCCACGCAACAAGCCCCTTTGCATTTTGCAAGGTCGCAGATAAAGCAAACATCGCGGATATCGTCCGAAATAAGAGTGTTATCGATGGCAATCATAGGGGCAAAGGTACAATATCGGTGATTTTTAAGGATGGCGGAATTACTGTTCATATCTTCAATATTAAACCTCCGCCGGTTAGCCTAAGTTTCAGCAATTCCCACTTTTGCGTACCTTTGCCGCATGGCACAGAACGAAGAAGTCTTCAAAAAAATTATTTCCCATGCCAAGGAGTATGGGTTTGTATTTCCGTCGAGCGAAATTTATGATGGTCTCAGCGCCGTTTACGATTACGGACAAAATGGCGTTGAACTTAAAAACAACATCAAACAGTACTGGTGGAAGGCCATGGTGCAGCATCACGAGAATATCGTGGGCATCGACTCGGCCATTTTCATGCATCCCACTATTTGGAAAGCATCGGGCCATGTGGACGCTTTCAACGACCCGCTCATTGATAACAAGGATTCTAAAAAGCGCTACCGTGCTGATGTGCTCATCGAAGACCAGCTTGCCAAATGGCAGGATAAGATCGATAAAGAGGTTGAAAAGGCTGAAAAACGCTTTGGTGAGACATTCAACAAAGAGCAGTTCATTACCACCAATCCCCGCGTGCTGGAATACCAGGCCAAAATCGATGCCGCCAATAAACGCTTTGTAGCAGCCATGGAGAACAACGACCTGGCGGATGTGAAGAAACTAATCGAGGAACTCGAAATTGTATGCCCGGTAAGCGGTTCGCGCAACTGGACCGAGGTGCGGCAGTTCAACCTGATGTTCAGTACACAAATGGGCTCGGTGAGCGAAGATGCCAACGCCCTTTACCTGAGGCCCGAAACGGCACAGGGTATCTTTGTAAATTACCTGAATGTGCAGAAAACGGGCAGGATGAAGATACCCTTTGGCATTGCCCAGATCGGTAAAGCCTTTCGCAATGAAATTGTGGCCCGGCAGTTCATATTCCGTATGCGCGAATTTGAGCAGATGGAAATGCAGTTTTTTGTCCGCCCCGGCAGTGAACTTGAATGGTTTGAAAAGTGGAAGGAAACCCGCCTTAACTGGCATCTATCGCTGGGCATCCCGGCCTCGAAATACCGTTTTCACAAACACGAGAAACTGGCACATTATGCCAATGCAGCAGTTGATATCGAATTTGAATTCCCCATAGGTTTCAAGGAACTGGAGGGTATCCACTCTCGCACTGATTTCGACCTGTCGTCGCACCAAAAGTATTCCGGCAAAAAGATCACCTATTTCGACCCCGAACTCAACGAAACTTACGTTCCTTATGTGATCGAAACTTCGATAGGCCTCGACCGCACTTTTCTGGCCGTACTAAGCCATGCCTACACTGAAGAGAAACTGGATGACGGTTCCGAAAGAATTGTACTACGTTTGCCTGCCGTGCTGGCTCCGGTAAAATGCGGGGTGCTGCCGTTGGTTGCCAAAGACGGCCTGCCCGAAAAGGCGCGCGAAATCATGGACACCCTAAAGTATGACTACATGTGCCAGTATGAGGAAAAAGATTCGATAGGCCGCCGCTACCGCCGCCATGATGCCATCGGCACTCCATACTGTATCACCGTTGACCATCAGACGCTGGAGGACAATACCGTGACCATCCGCGATCGTGATACTATGCTGCAGGAAAGGGTAAGTGCGGACCAGATCGGGGAGATACTAAGGAAGAGGTTGCAGCGGCAGCCGGGATCGGTGATCCTTTAACAGAATCTGTCAGGTATTATTAAATCAGGCACTTATAGACAGGTGCCTTTCAATCATTATGATCATAAGCCGGCATTTCAGCTATTACAGTTAAGGCAGGATGATTGTGGCAGCTTTATTATAACCACGCGAAAGGGTTACCATTGGAAAAAAAGGATTTGCATGGCAGAGCGTCCGCGGCTTTTCAGGTGCAATACGTTGAAAGTGTGAATTTTCTGCCGGCCGGGCATGCATTACCGAACAAGGATTTTCTCAGATACTGTTGCGCTGCCTGAAATCAGCTTTAGTGCATAAATACCCGGGCTCAATGGCCCCAGGTTCAATTCCATTTTGTTGCCGGAGTTAAAATGCTGATCCAAAACCAGTTTGCCGGATGAAGACATCACCTGTACATTAACGGCACCCGAAAACGGAGATTCAATTTCCATTACCGATACTACCGGGTTTGGGTATAAACGGATACCTGCCTCTTGTTGAGGTTTAGCCAGGGTAACGACATATCTGTTCATCGCGAATGCAGCATTGTCGCATTCGATCTCAGAAACATTTCCCGGAACGAAACCGGAAATAAAAGTGTTGTCAACCGTATTAAATGCAATCATTTCAGACTCATTGCCCGTGCTTATCCCCACCACCATATAAGTTCCGGTGTTCTGGTCAAAACAGGAGGAGCCTCCGACGAAACCGTCAAACCCGGCCAATTCCCCACGGTTAACAATGTTTCCTGAAATCCTGTCAATGTCAACAACTCTTGTTCCGGTGAAATTGAAGGATGAATCATAGGTGCTGTTGAGTGCATAAATCCTTTCGTTCACATTGTCAAATTCCACACCGAAAATATTATTGTAAGGCCCGGTTAAGTTAAGTATTGTCTTTGTGCAGGATAAGAGGCTATTTCTCACAGAAATTGCATACAAACACAAAGAGGGATCATTTGTAAAACCCACGTAATACAATATGCCATTGTTTGAATCGAAAGTTATGGCATCCGCCACAATTCCATCAACACCGGGTTCGTATATTGTGCCAATAAGGCTATCCTGATTCTTGTTTATATCAAATTCATACACGTTGATGTAGTTCGCAGTCAGCATTTTGAGGTTATACATTTTCCCTGTGCTCATGTCAAATTCATTAATATTGGTGTACAGGGATGCTACAGTCAGAGACTCTTCGTTTGTGAGCGTGTTAAAGGAATACAATCCCGAAAGAGTACCCGATATTCCCGTAAGATAATAGTTGCTATTGTATGAATCGAATGATGACGTGGCAAAGTAATACCCGTCAAGGATTGATGGAAAAACACTTACTGACTGTGAATCAAGCGCCTGCCATTTTACAATGTCAATTTTACCGCTTGAAAGATTGGCAGCAGCCCCAACCAGGTTGATTTGTGCTCTTATGCTGAAATGGAAAAGTATTAGTACAAGCGCAATAACGATAGTTTTTTGCATGGATTTACCACTTTTAATTCAACTAACATTGAGCGTCTCTGATTTGTTCATCCACGATGACATGGATTAGGGTGGAATGAAACAGTAAGAATACGCTGTAAATTTACATCTAACTTCCGGCAAATCCCGGCATTCATGCCCATTTAATAACCTAACCTTACAGCTGCAAACAACAATAAGTGGGAAGGTGGCTGTGAGCCGATAGAGAAAGGCCTCCGGCAGAAAAGGTTGTGGTCCTCAAAAGCGAGAGGTTGAAAAAGCAACTGGATTCAATTATCAGAATAAACAGCCGGGTGAACTTCCTGGCATTTTTCCAGCTCTGCGATAAGGATCAACAGTTTTTGCCTTTATTAATTTAAAAGCTTTTTAAATATAAGGCTGCAAAACCGAATTATCTAAGCATTGCTTAAACCATCCGCCGGTTATCGTTTCCCGGTGTTCTTATATAATTGGCAGCGGCCAGGTAAATCATTGAAATATTTTCCTATTTTCGACATCGTTTATATAAGTGTACTTATTACATTTACAAAAACAACCGGCTCTGTAGCAGCCATTTTATCGCTCGGCATAGGATTTAGAGTTCAGTTCAATATAAACCAAAAAAACAAACAACAATGGCAACACTCGACTGGATTGTCCTGGGTGCTTTCTTTCTGGGTTTGATCGGTATCATACTTTGGGTATTGCGGCAGAAAGAAGAAACTACCACCGATTATTTTCTTGCCGGTAAAGACGCGGGGTGGCTTTCGATAGGCTCCTCCATTTTTGCATCGAACATTGGTTCGGAACACCTTGTCGGTCTTGCAGGCGCCGGGTTTATAAGCGGCATGGCCATGGCCCATTGGGAAATGCATGCCTGGTGGATTATTATACTCGGCTGGGTTTTCGTGCCTTTTTACGACAGGATCAAGATTTTCACCATGCCCGAATTTCTTGAACGCAGGTTTTCATCGGGTTCACGCTCAGTTTTATCGGCTATTTCGCTTGTTTCGTATGTACTGACCAAAGTAGCCGTTACGGTATATGCCGGTGGTGTGGTGTTTAAAACCGTCTTCGGTATCGAATCGATGTGGGGGATCGACTTCTTCTGGATCAGCGCTATCGGCCTGGTTGTAATTACAGGTTTATATACCATTTTCGGCGGCATGAAAGCCATCATGTTCACCTCGGTGCTTCAAACACCGGTATTGCTCATAGGCTCTATCGTAATTCTCGTTGTGGGATTGATAAAAGTTGGCGGTTGGGCCGAAGTGGAAAGGCTTGCCGGTCCCAACATGCATTTGATGCGCTCAGCGGCTGATCCCGAATTTCCCTGGACCGGAGTGTTGCTGGCATCGGCTATCATTGGTTTCTGGTATTGGTGTACCGACCAGTATATCGTTCAGAGGGTACTTTCGGGCAGGGATATGAAACAAGCCCGTAGGGGCTCAATCCTGGCCGGTTACTTTAAGCTGCTTCCGGTTTTTATTTTCCTCATTCCCGGCATGATCGCTTTTGCCCTCAACCAGAAAGGACTGCTGCATGTCGCCTCCAGCGATTCGGCCTTTGCCTCAATGGTTGCCCAATTGCTGCCTGCAGGCATCACCGGCGTTGTTGTTTGCGGTCTGCTGGCTGCTCTCATGAGTTCCCTGGCATCGCTGTTCAATTCTTCAGCCATGCTTTTCACCGAGGACTTCTACAAAAAAATGAAGCCCGGTAAGGATGAACTGCATTATGTGAAAGTCGGGCGGATTGCCACAGCCACCATTGTAGTTCTTGGTGTTTTATGGATACCGGTAATGCTTGGATTGGGCAAGGTTTTATATGACTACCTGCAGGGAGTTCAGGGCTTGCTTGCACCTGCCATTGCTTCGGTTTTTGCGCTGGGTGTTTTCTGGAAAAGGGCTACGGCCAAAGGAGCTTTCTGGGGTATGATTACCGGATTTGCCCTTGGCATGTTTCGCCTTATTTTGAATACTATTATGGGAGCCAAAGTGGGGCTGGTAGTCGAAGCCGAAAAATATGCCATGAAGATCGGCACCATGACCGAAGCCCTCAAAAGCCAGATTGGTGAAGGGATTGCAGGCATCAGCGGGAAGATTACAGAAACACTTGGCGCCTCCGGTCAACAGTTCTCATCCATAACCGACCAGGCCTCCGCCGCTTTCCAGGCAGGAAATTACAGTGAAGCCTCCGCCCTGCTCACAACAGCCCAAACGGCAATGCAAACTTCGTTTACCGGACAATACGGCTGGTTGTTCAGCATCGCTTCGATAAACCAGTATCACTTCTGCATCATACTGTTTGTGATCTGCATCCTCACCATTGTCGGTATAAGCCTGGTGACCAAGAAGCCCGATGCCAGCCAGCTCGAATATACCTTTAATGCAAAAACTGCCGAACACAAAATCGCTACCCGGGCAAGCTGGAACGGCTGGGATATTTTCCATACAGTGATAATCCTCGGCGTTGTGGTGCTATTTTACATCTACTTCTGGTAGAAAAACATTTGATCATTTTTACCGGGTTGTAAATCTGAAATGAGAAATGGTTGTTTCTCCTGACATCTACAATTTACATCAGCCGATGCTGGTGGCCGTTGACTGCATCATTTTCGGATTTGATGAGCGTGGTTTGAAGCTGTTGGCTGTGAAAAGGCAAATGGATCCCGCCCGCGGCGAATGGTCGCTCATGGGCGGTTTCCTTGGTGGAAACGAAAGCCTCGACGAAGCGGCAGCGCGTATCCTTCACCAGCTTACAGGACTTACCGGAGTGTACATGGACCAACTGTATGCCCACAGCCATCCTCTCCGCGACCCCGGCGCCAGGGTGGTTTCGGTTTCGTATTACGCTCTTATAAAGATAAGCGGGCACAACCAGGAACAGGCCAAAGCCCATGGCGCCGAGTGGTTTAAGATTTCGGAAATACCTCCCCTCATTTTCGACCATAACGAAATGGTTGAAATGGCTCTCCAGCTTTTGCGCCGGCAGGCAAAAACAAAGCCTGTAGGATTTGAACTGCTCCCCGAGAAATTCACCTTACCGCAATTGCAGGCACTGTACGAAGCCATCTATCAGAAAGAACTCGACAGGAGGAATTTCAGGAAAAACATCCAGTCGATGGGGCTGCTCGAAAAGCTGGCAGAAAAAGACAAGGCCGGATCCCGCAAAGGCGCATGGCTTTACCGGTTCAATATTGAAAAGTATGAAGCATTCAAAAACCAGGGATTCTTCTTCAATGTTTCCGTATAGCAGCTATTCTTGAAGTTGTTCGTTGGTCTTCAATAACTTGCCTTGTCGTATGAAAAAGTCCCGGTTTCGGTCGAACCATTCATCACTTCTTTCAAAACGATTCCAAACAATCCGGCACACTATGAAAATCACCTTCATCCTCCTCACTATCCTTTTGCTGACAGGCATCGCGCCCAAACTATCTGCCCAACAGAACGATTATCCCATACAGCCGGCTCCATTTACATCGGTGCATATAACGGATAACTTCTGGGCCCCGCGTATCAGGCTCAACCACCAGGTGACTATCCCTATAGCCATTCAAAAGTGCTATGAAACCGGCAGGGTTGATAACTTTCTGTTCGCATCGGGTGCAAAAAAGGGAGCTTTCTGTACCGATTATCCTTTCGATGATTCTGACGTCTTTAAAATCCTTGAAGGCGCTTCGTATTCCCTGCAGATGTTTCCTGATGATAAACTCAGTAAGATTATCGATACCCTTATTCAATACATTGCCGCCGCCCAGGAACCGGATGGCTATCTTTATACCAACCGCACCATTGACCCGCAACACCTGCATCCCTGGGTTGGGAAACAACGCTGGGAAAAAGATCCCGAACTGAGCCATGAACTTTACAACCTCGGGCACCTTTACGAAGCGGCTGTAGCTCATTACCAGGCCACAGGCAAACGCACGCTGCTCGATATTGCCATCAAAAGTGCCAACCTTGTTTACAGCGATTTCATCGGGAAAAAACTTACTTACTATCCCGGACACCAGGTTATTGAAATGGGTTTGGTGAAGATGTACCGTGCGACCCACGATAACCGGTACCTCGAACTGGCAAAGTATTTTCTCGATATACGCAAGGGCGGGGAAGAGTACAACCAGGCGCAGAAGCCGGTAACCGAGCAGGATAAAATTGTAGGGCATGCTGTGCGGGCTACCTACATGTATTCCGGCATGGCCGATGTAGCCGCCATCAAGGGAGAGACCGCCTATACTGCTGCTTTGGATAAGATATGGGACGATCTCATTGGCACCAAGTATTACATTACCGGTGGAATAGGTAGCAGCGGCTCAAACGAAGGTTTCGGCGAGCCATACGATTTACCCAATATGAGCGCCTATTGCGAAACATGTGCTTCCATAGGGCTGGTTTACTGGAACTACCGCATGTTCCTGCTCACCGGCGATTCGAAATACTACGATATACTTGAACGCACCCTTTACAATGCTTTGTTATCAGGAGTTTCGCTATCGGGCGACCATTTCTTCTATCCTAATGTTCTCGAATCGCGGGGCCAGCACGAACGAAGCCCCTGGTTCGGCTGTGCCTGCTGCCCCAGCAACATCTGCCGGTTCATGCCTTCCATCCCGGGTTATGTTTATGCCCATGACAAGTCAAACATCTATGTCAATCTGTATATTCAAAACACGGCTGAGATCAATTTCAACGGGAATAATGTTAAATTAGAGCAAACCACGAATTATCCCTGGGACGGGCATATAACACTGACTGTAAATCCCTGGGAAACAGGCACATTTGGCATTGCCCTGCGCATACCCGGCTGGGCGAAAGGTGAGGCGGTTCCCGGTGACCTTTATCATTTTCTTCCCGACGAAAACCGGCCGTATGTTATCACGGTGAACGGCGTTGCAGCCAAATACATGCTTATCAAAGGCTACGCCGTGATTGTGAAGGAATGGAAAGCCGGCGACAGGATTGATGTAAATTTCCCTATGCCGGTTCGCAAAATAGCAGCCAATCAGTTGGTTACGGCAGATCATGATAAAATTGCCTTACAGCGCGGCCCGCTGGTTTATTGCCTCGAATGGCCCGATAACAGGCAGGGACATGTACTCGACCTTGTTTTAAATCCCGAAGCAGGTATCGCACCTTCGTTTAATTCACAATTGCTCAACGGAGTGGAAACCTTATCGGGAAAAGTGCAAAAAGCCATTCAAACAGCAGAAGGCAACCAACTGTCGGACGAATGTGACTTTACGGCAATTCCCTACTATGCCTGGGCTAACCGCGGCACCGGCGAAATGCAGGTCTGGATAGCCTCCAAAACAACAGCAGCACGGCCGGTTCCGCCCCCTACAATCGCGAGCAGGAGCAAAGTAAGCGGTTCTACAAAAACCAGCGCCCTGAGTGCTGTAAACGACCACGACATTCCTTCAAATTCCAACGACCACAGCCTCACCTATTTCCACTGGTGGCCGAAAAAGGACACTACCGAATGGATACAGTACGATTTGGGTGAAAAGATGAAAGTATCGGAATGTTCGGTTTACTGGTTCGACGATGGCCCCTGGGGCGGTTGCCGCGTTCCGGACTCATGGCGAATCCTTTACAAATCAGGCAACAAATGGATACCTGTTAAGACGGATGAAAATTATGCCGTTACCAAGGACATGTTGAACACCATTAAATTCAAGCCGGTAGCAACCACTGCTCTCAGGCTCGAAGTGAGGTTGCAGAAGGAGTATTCATCAGGAGTGTATGAGTGGAGCGTCAAATAGCTTTCGTGCGTTTCAGCCTGCCTTCCACACTGTGCAGAAGCTCAGACTACATAATGATAATGTATGAACTGCTTATCAAGACCAAATCCTAACGCGTGATTAAGATTCATGTCAACAAATACCTGTATGATCCGATCTTATTTCATCCTCTCATTGCTCCTGGTTTCCCTTTACGTGGCCGGTCAATCTTATGTTCCCGT
This sequence comes from Bacteroidota bacterium, assembly GCA_022711175.1. GTDB lineage: Bacteria > Bacteroidota > Bacteroidia > Bacteroidales > UBA4417 > UBA4417. The sequence continues at coordinate 39,480 of JAKLFM010000007.1, forward strand.
GAAAGCGGACAGCCGATTCAAAATTAAACCGGAGATCCCCGTCAAAGCATACGCTTTCAACCTCGGCGATGTGAAGCTGACTGAAAGCAGCCCTTTTAAACATGCCATGGACCTTGATGCCGCCTACCTGCTGAAATTAGAACCGGACAGGCTGCTTCACCGATTTCATAAAAATGCCGGGCTGCCGGTTAAAGGTGAAATATACGGCGGTTGGGAAAGCGAAGGCCTGTCGGGCCACAGCCTGGGGCATTACCTATCGGCTGTTTCAATGTACTATGCTTCAACCGGTAACCTGGTGTTTAAAAAACGTGCAGATTACATTGTCGACGAGCTCGCACGCTGCCAGGAGGCACGAAAAACCGGCTATGTCGGGGCTATACCAAACGAAGATTCCATTTTCGGAAATGTTGCCAAAGGCATTATCAAATCCGGCGGCTTCGACCTCAACGGCGGATGGTCGCCCTGGTACACCGTTCATAAAGTTATGTCGGGGCTGGTGGATGCCTACCTGTATGCCGGTAACCAACATGCCCTTGAAGTAGTAATCAGGATGGCCGACTGGGTGCAGCATACCGTTGGCAATCTCACGGAAGAGCAACGCCTGAAGATGCTCAACTGCGAATACGGCGGAATGAACGATGTACTCGCTAATATCTATGCCATTACCGGTAATAATAAGTACCTTGACCTTTCACGAAAGTTCAACGACGAATTCGTGATGGGACAATTGGCAAAAAAAATCGACCCCATGCCGGGGAAACATTCCAATACCAACGTACCCAAAGCAATTGGTGCAGCGCGATGCTTTGAACTCACCGGCATTGAAAAAGACAAAATCATTGCCACTTTTTTCTGGAAAACAATGGTGCATCATCACAGCTATGTGATCGGAGGCAACAGCAGCTACGAATATTGCGGCGAACCCGGCAAACTCAGCGATCGGCTCAGCGATAATACCTGTGAGACCTGTAATACGTATAACATGCTGAAACTCACCCGGCACCTTTTCAGCTGGCAACCCACTCAGGAAAAAGCAGACTATTATGAGCGTGCGTTATACAACCATATTCTTGCATCCCAAAACCCTGAAGACGGAATGATGTGCTATTTTGTGCCGCTGCGCATGGGCACGCATAAGCAATTTTCCGACGAATTCAACACTTTCACCTGCTGCGTGGGCACCGGCATGGAAAACCACGTAAAATATGCCGAAAGCATTTATTATGAAGCCGACGATGGCGGACTGTACCTGAACCTGTTCATTCCCTCAATCCTCAACTGGCGGGAAAAAGGAGTAACCATTGAGCAGCAGACCACTTTCCCTGAATCGGGACATACCCGGCTTAAGTTCAGTATGAACTCACCGGTAAAATTGGTAGTATCCCAAAAAGTGTGTAATATGTTTTTCTTCTAAATTCAAAAGTAGTCATTTTCTGGTTGTTTCAAAAAGGAATGAATGGCAGCGGAACGAAGGCGTAGCCGAAGTGGAGCTGCCATTCATTCTTCCCATCTAAACTTTTCTTTTTCATAATCTATCTTTGGGATTTTGCGTTGATAAGCTGATCGGGTCATTGCAACATACCCAAGCAGCAATATAGTAGCATCAGGGCTTGGTAATGCACCTCGCATCCTTGTAGTTCTCTTGTAATCGCGATTTAATCGCTCGATCCAGTTGGTTGAGTATAGCATACTGTGAGTCCGGTAATCATAACTCAGATAGGTGAAGTTGAGTTTGTACCGGTCATTTTCACTCATTCGTTTGATCGATGGATAGTATTTGCCCCATTTTGCACAAAACGTCAACCAGCGATTCCAGCCGTTCTCAGGACTGTCATTACGGTCCCCCGTTCGAAGTACATCTTTTAAATCATCTGCCACTACCGCTTTGTCTTTGGGCTTAATGTGCTTCATTACGTTGCGCTGCAAATGGATGGCACATAATTGAATCTCTGCTTCAGGAAACTGACGCCAAATAGCATCCTCAATGGCGGAAAGACTATCGCAGACAATCAATCCAATTTCATTTATCCCGCGTTCCTTTAAGCTTTTCAACACAACTTCCCAGGCAATTGCACTTTCTGTTGGAAAATTGACTACTGATAATACTTCCCTGGTCCGATCCGGCCTCACCCCAAGGATGGTATAGTATCCTTCCTTGCTCACATGATCTATACGCCGGGTATAAATGAAACTGGCATCTATCATCACTATTGGATAATATGGCTCCAGGGGGCGCTGTAGCCAAGCCTGAACATCATTACGGGCATAGTCGAACATACGGCTGATCTGGCTCGTGCTATACTCCTTGCCATAGATATCGCCAAATATTTTCCCTACCTGATCTGTTGTTAATCCTGCCCCATATAGATTAAATGCCAATTTTCGGCACTCTTCCTCCTGGTCGCGAAGCAAACTCAATAGAACTGGGTAAAACTGCCCGCTTCGGCTTCGAGGAACCCTCAGTTCCAATATTTTTCCTTGCCCAAAAGTGCGCCTTGGCCGATATCCATTGCTCATGTCTCCCTCTGTTCGGTTGTGCTCTTCCCTTTCTGCACGCATCATTGCCTCAAGACTTATCCTCTGTAATTCTTGAATGCCGTTTTCCTTGGTAGCAATCTCTTCTAAAATGTTCGTAACTTGCTCTTGTGTAAAGTGTAGGTTTTTCATCTTCTAAATTTTTAAGTCGCAACTTAAATTTAGAAAAATCTCACTTTACACACTTTTTGGGACAGTATCGTAAAAATTCAGGCTGTACCTCAGGAATCCTGCCTGGGTGGCCAGCGGAGTGAAAGTCAGGATCAACGGGGAAATAGCAGAACCATTGAAAAACGAAGAGGATTTCCTTATCATTGACCGGAAGTGGAAGAACGGAGATTGGATTGAAATAGAAATGCCCATGGAGCTTTATTCCGAGTGCATGCCCGATAATCCCGACCGTATCGCCATTCTCTATGGCCCTTTGGTGCTGGCTGCCCAACTGGGCTTGACGGCTCCCGATCCCGTTACCGGAGTTCCTGTGCTACTGACCAACAACAAACATATTGCTGACTGGATAAAAGCTGATCTTCTTCCTCTTCAATTCAGGATAAACGGGGTTGGAAAGCCTTTTGATCCTGTGTTGAAACCTTTTTTCAATACTTACAACGAATATTACAGCGTTTATTTCGACTATTTCACCCCTGAAAGCTGGGCAGCGCGGCAGAAAGAATATGAAGCAGGGAAAAGACGGCAGGAGGAAATTGAAAAATCGACCATTGACAATTTTCGCATTGGCGAAATGCAACCCGAACGGGACCATAACCTGGTGGCCAGCGAGCGATCATACGTTGATGAAGCCCTTGGCCGGACAGGAAGGGAGGCACGGGCCGGTAACTATTTTGCTTTTACGATGAAAGTGCAGCCTGGCGTGCCAAACACTTTGCTGATGACGTATATCGGCGATGATAAAAACCGGAAGTTCGATATCCTGGCCGACGGTATTTTACTGGCTACCGTGGATTGGAAAGGCGGAGAGTCCAACAAATTCTACGATCTTGAATACCCGTTGCCCGATTTGCTGATCTCTGGTAAATCATTCATTACCATTCGTATAGAAGCCAATCACGGCACGACTGCCGGCAGGATTTTCGGGTGCCGCACGATAAGAAAGTAGAGGACCCGGATGTTTTTTTTAACCCTGTCAGGTTTGATTTTCTGAAAAATTACTTCTTACACTCATTTTTAGAAAACATAATCCCAAATGGGTTCATAGCGAGGGACAGCACTATATTTTACTTGTAATCCGGATATCACATAATATTAAATTCTTCAAATTGCTATATTCGTCACTCATTTCAAGCCTTCTCTGCGGAATAATGTTTATCCTTTAAGAATTCGATTCCTAATCAGATATTTTACCAAATACCGAACTGCATGAAACGACATCTGCTGACAATCCTGTTTCTCCTTACAATTACCATTGTTTTCGCACAGTCCTGGGCGCCTGCCGGTGATAAAATAAAAACTCCATGGGCCGAAAAAGTCGACCCCGCAAACCCGTTACCTGAATACCCGCGCCCTATGCTTGAAAGGCCGCAATGGATGAACCTGAACGGACTATGGGAGTATGCCATCCTGCCAAAAGGGAGCGCCATTCCCGGCACCTTCGATGGTAAAATACTCGTCCCGTTTGCCATTGAGTCAAGCCTCTCGGGAGTGCAAAAACCCGTGGGAGAAGATAATGAACTATGGTACAGCAGGTCATTTACTGTTCCGCCTGCCTGGAAAGGCAGCCACATTATGCTAAATTTCGGCGCTGTGGACTGGAAAGCCGACATCTGGATCAACGGCATCCAAATCGGAAGCCACCAGGGAGGATATACTCCGTTCAGTTTTGATATAACCCGCTGGCTGGTCACCGGAAAACCCCAGGAACTGCTAGTTCGGGTGTGGGACCCCACAGATCGCAGTTTCCAGCCCCGCGGCAAGCAGGTTTCAAGGCCTGGTGGAATATGGTACACGGCAGTAACAGGCATCTGGCAGACTGTGTGGATTGAACCCGTGAGCGAGAACCATATTGTTTCAGTAAAAACCGTCACAAATATTGACAGGAATACCGTTGCTGTCACGCCTGTAACCTCTTTTGCTGATGGCACCGGACTGATTGAAGTCTCCATTTTCGAAAACGGAAAAGTGATTGCTGCTGGCAAGGGAATCTCAGGGCAACAGGTTCTCCTTCCTATTCCTTATGCAAAATTGTGGAGCCCCGAAACGCCCTTCCTTTATGATGTGGAAGTTTCACTCAACGTGAATGGGAAAATTGCCGACAAGGTGAAGAGCTACTTTGGGATGCGCAAAATTTCCGTTAAACGGGATGATGCAGGCATCGTAAGGATGCAACTCAACAATAAGGACTATTTCCAGTTTGGCCCGCTCGACCAGGGCTGGTGGCCCGACGGGCTCTATACGGCTCCAACCGATGAGGCACTGAAGTCTGATATCGTAAAAACCAAAGAGTTGGGATTCAACCTTATACGCAAGCATGTGAAAGTGGAGCCGGCACGCTGGTACTACCATTGTGACCACGAAGGCATCCTTGTGTGGCAGGATATGCCCAGCGGCGATGAGGGGCCTGAATGGCAGACTGAACAGTATTTTAACGGATCGGAAGTTGAACGGACTGCCGAATCGGAGGAAAACTACCGCAGCGAATGGAAAGCCATCATCGACCTGTTAATTTCAAACCCCTGCGTGGTAAGCTGGGTACCTTTCAATGAATCATGGGGACAGTTTAAAACGGTGGATATCGTTCAATGGACAAAAAGATATGACCCGTCACGGTTGGTAAACCCTGCCAGCGGAGGGAACTTCTACCCTGCCGGTGATATTCTGGATATCCACCACTATCCTGACCCGAAGATGACCCTCTACGATGGAAACAGGATATGTGTGTTGGGCGAATACGGCGGCATCGGGCTTGCCATCCCTGACCATTTATGGCTCAAAGACCGTAACTGGGGCTATGTGCAGTATAAAACTTCAAAAGAAGCCACGGATGCCTATATCGACCTGGCAGAAAAACTTAAAAAACTGATTGCCAGGGGATTTTCAGCGGCCATCTATACCCAGATCACCGATGTGGAGATTGAAGTTAACGGCCTGATGACCTACGACCGTAAAGTGGTAAAACTCGAAGCTGACAGAATAAGCAAAGTGAACCGGGAAGTGTGCGGGGCGTTGGGAGAATAGCTTTGACCTGTAAACATCAGTCTGTTCATCCGTTACTATTACCCTATTTCGGATAGGGAATTGGAAAAATCCGGAATCTAATTCCGGATTTTTCCATATATTTGCAATATGATTACACGAATAGCATCTGAGAAGCTGGCTGAACTGGCCTCCATGTTCAAAGCCGTTGCTGTTATCGGCCCCCGTCAATCGGGTAAGACAACATTGGTGAAGAGCCTTTTCCCTTTAAAACAATATGTTAATTTTGAAAATCCTGATGTACGATTTCTGGCTAATGAGGATCCAAGGGGGTTCCTGGTGAAATACGCTGACGGGGCTATTTTCGACGAAGTACAGCGCGTGCCGCAAATCTTCTCTTATTTGCAGGAAATACTCGATAATTCGAAAGATCGGGGCAAATTCATTTTGACAGGATCCAACAACTTCCTGTTGCAGGAAAATATCTCTCAAAGTCTGGCGGGAAGGGTTGCATACCTGCAATTGCTGCCATTTAATCTTGAAGAATTAGCAGGTCAAAATAAATCACTTGACGAAAACGAAATCATATTTCGGGGGTTCTATCCAGCTCCTATCGACATGGAAATTCCCGTGATCGAATGGATGCCGAACTATATACGTACCTATATTGAAAGAGATGTTAGGCAGGTTAAAAATATTACCGACTTGCTGATCTTCGAAAGATTCATGAGACTCCTCGCATCCCGCACAGGACAGGAATTGAATTACAGTTCATTGTCCATTGAAGTGGGAGTTGACAGTAAAACCCTTCAATCCTGGATCGGAATACTTGAAAGTAGTTTTATTATCTATCTGTTAAGGCCACATTACAAGAACTTCAACAAGACGGTGGTCAAGCGTCCGAAACTGTACTTCATCGACACTGGCTTGGCATGTTCATTATTAGGGATTTCTACCATTGACCACCTGCTGAATCATCCCTTAAGAGGCTCATTATTTGAATGTTTTATTGTTTCTGAACTTATCAAACAGCTCACCCACAGGGGCAAAGAAATAAATCTTTACTACTGGCGCGATAAAACCGGCCATGAAATTGACCTCATTATAGACCAGGTATTAACGCTTGTGCCTGTTGAGATAAAATCAGGCAAAACCGTCCATGCTGAATTCTTTAAGAATCTTCATTACTGGTCAAAGCTTACCGGTACAAAGAATGCAGCCTTAATCTATGCCGGTGAACAGGAAATAAACTATCAAAACGGGATTCAATTATTGAGCTGGAAATCACTGTACAGACCTTTTGAAATTCCGATTATATCCTGAATCCAATTTTAGCCGGTTAAAAGATAAAACCAGGTCATATTGTGAGTACCTGACGAATAAGTAACCACAAAGGAAAGTTTTATAGAGAGCAGGCTTTATGCTAACCTTCAGAAGATTTCTTGCGGTTCTTCATGTCCTGATTATCAAAGTTAAAACAGACTAAAAGGCCTGATGACCAGAGATCGTAAAGTGTTAAATATCAAAGCCTAACGGATCAGGAAGGTGAATAGGGAAGTGTGCGGGGCGTTGGGAAAATAGTTCAAAAAATTTTTGGAGGCTTTATTTATTATTAAACTCCGACATCGTCCGGGCAGCACCTGCCAGCACAAAGCTCCTGACGATTTCAACCGCGGCTTCAATGCGTGGAATAAGCACTTTCTCTTCAGCCGAAGACCAGCGCCCCAGCACATATTCCACCTGGAAGCCTTTGGCGTAGTCCTTGCCGATGCCTACCCTGAGCCTGGCGAATTCAGTTGTGCCAAGCGTTTCAATGATGTGGTTCAGTCCGTTGTGACTGCCGCCGCTGCCTTTGGCCCGTAACCTCAGCGCTCCGAGGTCAAGATCCACATCGTCGGCAACAACCAAAATATTTTCGAGTGGAATTTCTTCCTTATCCATCCAGTATTTCACCGCCTTGCCGCTCAGGTTCATGTATGTAGTGGGCTTAATGATTATCAATTGCTTGTTTTTAAGCCGTGTTTCGAGTATCGATGCGTGCCGCCCGATTGTAAACTTTCCGCTGAGATCAGCAGCCAGGGCATCGGCGACAATAAAACCGATGTTGTGGCGCGTATTGGCGTATTCGTCGCCTATGTTGCCAAGTCCGGTAATGAGGTATTTTTCAGGCATAGCGTTCAGTAACCTGGTTAATGATGCGAAGATACTTGATTATTGGGTTTTCAAGGTTGCTTGAATATCTGATTCGGCAGCCGGTTGACTGCAATAAAAAAGGCGCATTGAAATGAATCCTGCGCCTGATTTACTGTAGTAAGGTGGAATTATTTTTCCTGTCCCGGTGTGGCTTCAACCGCGCGGGTGGAGGCTACCGAAACAACCGTGCTGGTAGCTATATCAAGCATCTGAACATGATCAATTTTCACGTCACTCACTTTGATGGAGTCGTTGATATCGAGCTCGCTGATGTTGATGGCGATTTCATCCGGCAAATGCTCGGGAAGCGCTTTCACTTTCAGCTTACGGAATTTCTTTACCATTTTGCCTCCGCGAAGAACTCCTTTCGAAGTGCCTTCGATGCGGATAGGCAGCGAAACGGTTACCGGTTTTCCGGGCATGAGTTCGAGAAAATCGGCATGCAGAATTTCATCGGTAACAGGATGATACTGAATGTCTTTCAGAATGGTTTTGTACTGTTTTTTGTCAACAGTGAGGTTGATGAGATGAATGTACGGTGTGAAGACCACGGGACCGAAGTCCTTTTCGTCGGCAACGAAATGCACTTCTTCCTTGCCACCGTACAACACGCAGGGGATTTTGCCATCGGCCCTGTTTTTGCGTGCATCCTTTTTCCCTACGTTCTCGCGAAGAGAACCGCTCATGGATACAGTTTTCATGTTGTGTAATTTGTTGGTTTGTAATTATTTGAATTGAAACAATGAGGAGATGGATTCAAAGTTCTCCACCCTTTTTATTACGTCGGCCAACAAGTCGGCCGTAGTAAGCACTTTAATTTTCTCACTTGCACGCTTCAGCGGAATGGTGTCGGTAACAACTATTTCGTCGAAAGCTGAATTTTCGAGACGGTCGTAAGCATTTCCCGATAAAATGGGATGCGTGCACATGCAGCGGACACTCGAAGCTCCATTGTCAACCATGATTTGGGCAGCTTTGGTAATTGTGCCTCCCGTATCAATGATATCGTCGAGCAAAATTACATCTTTTCCCTTTACATCGCCAATTAATTGCATGGTTTCTACAAGGTTAGCTTTAAGGCGTTGTTTGTAGCAGATCACAAAACCGGTATCCATGGCTTTGGCATAAGCGGCAGCCCTGCGGGTACCACCAGTATCGGGCGAGGCAAAAACGAGGTTTAGCAGGTTGAGGTTCTTGATGTAGGGCAGGAAAATGGAAGACGCATACAGGTGGTCAACCGGCAGGTCGAAAAAGCCCTGTATCTGATCGGCATGCAGGTCAATGGTAACAATACGGTTAACACCGGCTGCTGTGATAAGGTTGGCAATAAGCTTGGCTGTGATGGGTACGCGGGGTTTATCCTTGCGGTCCTGGCGGGCGAAACCGAAATAAGGGATCACCACGATAATGTGGCGGGCCGAGGCGCGCCTGGCAGCATCAACCAGCATGAGCAGTTCAAAGAGGTTTTCGGCAGGAGGGAAGGTTGACTGGACGATAAACACATCGTGGCCGCGAAGGTTTTCCTCGAAAGAGGTGTTGAATTCGCCATCGCTGAACACGGTAACCTGAACCTCACCCAATGGCTGACCGTAAGAGAACGCTATTTTCTCAGCCAGGTAACGCGTAGCCCTGCCTGAAAATATTTTAATCTTTGCCATGATGGAAATATTTGCCGAAACCGTGGCAAAGATAGAGAAATTTGTGTAACCGGCAATTTTTTCGGATTGGTGATTGGGCCGGTTTGGGGAGACCAGGCAGAGGGTGTTCAGCACATGGAACCTGATATTTCTTCTCTGTTATTCAGAATCTTTATATCTTTTACAATTGCATATTATCTTTTTTAACAATTTTACCCGATTATCTGCCGATGTTCCGAAAAATCAAAATATTCTGATTTTTTGGAACATTTTAATACCTAAGCCCTGTTTTACAATTTCATCACTGATATTTTCTTCCTTTCCATTCGTAAGGAAAAATCAGCCCTGCAATACCTATTAATGCCGTATAAAACGCATTCAATATTTCCATAAACGAAAGCAGCAGGATGGTTTTTCCAACACCGGAAAATGATGCAACACCCGCCAGCACAGGGAAATCTATTACCAGTTTAATAACATACCAAATAAGGGCAGCCTTCCAGGCCATCCCATTGAAAAACCCGATAACAAGTAAGACCGGCAACAGTGCATTCACAATGTAAACCAATGCTCCCGAAGCCAGCACACAAATATCATGATAACCTGTGTTTTTCGAAACCCAGCGCAGCCGCTGATTCATAAATTCCCTGAAACTTGCAAGCGCCGGCGTTGAAACCATTGCCGCCGGTGATTTGATATACTGCACAGCTTTTGTCCCAAACTGTTTCTTCATGGATTGCAGCAGGAAAATATCATCTCCGGAAGAGTATTGCCTGTTTGATGAATATCCTCCCGCCTGCAGAAACGCCTCTTTTTCAAATGCCAGGTTGGCGCCGTTGGCCAGCAGCGGGAAACCTGCGGAGGCAGAACCTGCCGAAGTTGCAACTAAGCTGGCAAATTCCAGCGATTGCAAATTGCCAAACAGGCTGCCGCCGGAATTCATCCTTACGGGAGCCAGCAATATTTTCGGCTTGCGGGACTGGTAATATGCCGCTATTGCTGATAGCCATGTTTTCGGGAAACGGCAATCGGCATCAGTGGTCACAATAAGAGCGCCCGAAGCCTTTTCAACACCGGTTTCGATGGCGGCTTTTTTACCTTCCCTGCCTGCAAAGTCGGCCAGGTTGATGTACCGGATGCCTTCCCATGAAAATACTTCGATAAAAGAGTGAATAACCTGTTTGGTGCGGTCGTCGGAGTGGTCATCCACAAAAATGAGTTCAAAATCCTTTTTTGGATAGTCCTGCGCCATCATATCGTTAACCAGCGATGCCAGCCGTTGTTCCTCGTTTCGTACAGGGACAATTACCGAAACTCTTAATGACGTTTCGGCTGTTTTTGAAAACCGGGGCAGACGGAACCACCCGATGGTGATGGCAAGCATAAGCAGTGCATACAGTGCCAAAACTGCAACAGAAATAATAATCCAGGTCATTGTCGGATAAATTTGAGTTTATAAACGAAAAAAGCGCCGGCAAGCGCCGGAATTGCCAGGTTGATGATCCATAACAGGGTGGTAGCCGAAACTATGGCCAGCGACAATCCACCCGGCATAGCTGCGCCGGCAAGCGTTCCTGTTGTGATAATTCCAAGCACAAAGATGGCCACCGAACCCCTCACACCCAACTCCGACAATGCCACTGTGGGAATTGCAGCCAGCGCCAGGTAAATTACCGGAATAGCCATGGTTGCCTGCACAGGAGTGACCGGAATACCGAACAGCATGAGCACCAGGAAAAACTGAAAACCAAAAACTCCATAACGAAGCAGGCTCATCATCAGCACGTTGAGTAATTCACGCCTTGAAAATTCGTTCAATACCTTCAGGTAGCTGCTTATCCTGTCCCAGTTTTTCTTTTCCACCCAGCCCGATAGCGATCCGAGCAGCGGCACGTTAAAGTAAAAAAGCACGAAAGCCACATTCGCCGTGACTATTCCAGCCAATATGCCTAGGTACATAGCCAGGTTCCAGGTACCTGAAAAAGGAAAATACACCGGCAGGAAAACCAGCAAAGCCACTGACCCCGCAAACACCGTTACCAGCAACTGGCTCATGCTGCCGACAATGGTAAGCAATATGGCTTTCACGGGACTTGCTTCACGAAGCAGGAATGCCCGTCCGAAATACTCTCCTACGCGGTTGGGCGTGAAAATGCTCACCGTAACTCCCGTTAATACGGCAATTAAAGAATTTCTTAAGCTTACCTTTTCAATTTTCGCGATCAGGTACTGCCATTTCAGTGTTTCGGTAAGCCAGTTAACGGCCATCAGCAAAAGCAGGATGGTCACGATTGGTTTAACGAAGGGTTGATTCAAGGTGTTTATGAAAAGTTCCCTCGCCGGCAGTTCTTCTTTTGCGCCAAACAGCTTCCAGGCAATGTAACCGCACGAAAGCATAACGATCAGCAGCCTGATGGATATGTTTACCGTTTTACTTACTTTTGATTGCTTCAATTCCGGTACAAATTAGTAATCATCGAACATTGCCAACCGAAAGGATCATACTCGGCATCGACCCCGGAACCAACATCATGGGTTTCGGGTTAATTGCGGTTAAAGGTAGCAAATTAAGTTTGATGGCGCTCGACGTCATAAAACTTGACCACCTTGAAACCCAGCCGTTAAAGCTCAAGAATATTTTTGAAAAGGTGCTGGCGCTGATCGATCATTTTCATCCCGATGAAGTAGCGCTTGAAGCGCCGTTTTTTGGCAAAAATGTTCAGAGTATGCTCAAACTGGGGCGGGCACAGGGAGTAGCCATGGCTGCAGCGCTGTACCGCGATATTCCGATTTTTGAATATTCGCCCCGCAAGGTGAAGCAATCCATCACCGGCCGCGGCAATGCCTCCAAGGAACAGGTTTCGGCCATGCTCAACCGCATGTTTACCATTGCCGAACAACCGAAATATTTCGATGCCACCGACGCCGTTGCGGTTGCCTGCTGTCATTACTTTCAGCGCAATACCGGCAATACCGGCAAAAGCTATTCAGGATGGGCTTCGTTTCTCAGCAATAATCCCGAAAGATTGGGCTGATCTTATATGTGAATTTTTAACATTTTTTAATTTTTCGGGCGGAACAATTTTCCACAACTTTGAACCGTTTTAAAGATAAAAATCCCGGGCACCTTATTCAAGACCTAAATGAGACATTTTGTCAACCTCTGCCTCCTGCTTTTATTGAGTTTTCCTCTGCTGCTCACAGCCCAGAATCCATCCAAAGTAACCATCAAAGGCGTAGTACGCGATTCAACAAACGCCGAAGCCGGCTATGCTACGGTGATGCTGCTCAACACAAAAGACTCAACCCTGGTAAATTTTACCACTACCAACGATAAGGGCGTATTTTCGTTCAGTGCGGTACGCAACATGCCCTATCTGCTCAAAATCAGCCACATCAGTTACATCCCTCACCAGGAGATGCTGCAACCATCGGCCACCGAAGTGAATGACCTGGGGGTAATTATCATGAAGCCCATTTCGCAGGCGCTGATGGAGGTGGTGATAAAAGCTGCAAAGGCTCCGCTGCGCATCCGCGGCGATACCATTGAATATGATGCCACCACCTTTAAAGTACCGCCGGGATCAACAGTCGAAGACCTGCTGCGCCGCCTGCCGGGCATTGATGTGGATGCCGAAGGCAATATCTCCACCCAGGGCAAAGATGTGAAACGCGTGTATGTTGACGGAAAAACCTTTTTCGGCGATGACCCGAAAAGCGTGACTAAAAATTTGGATGCCGAGGCCATTTCGAAAGTGCAGGTGTTCGACGAAAAATCGGAACAAACCAAACTCACCGGCGTTGACGACGGCACCAAGGAGAAAGCCATGAACCTCGGCCTGAAAGAGGAGTATAAGAAAGGGTCGTTCGGCAAAGCAACCGTGGCGGGAGGCACCTCCGAACGCTGGGCTTTGCGAGGCAATTATAATCGCTTTAACGAGAAAAACCAGTTGTCGTTTATAGGCTATGGCAACAACATCAATCAAGCCGGGGTAAACTGGGAAGATTACGGCGAATTTAAAGGACAAAACACCTTTAACGATTATGATAACGGCGATTTTGGTTTTGGCGGAGGCGGACGAGGCTATTATGTGTTCATGGATGGCGGTATGGGCATGGGATCGGACAGGCGCGGATACAGTAAAAGTTACGGAGCCGGTGTCAATTATAATTTCGACAACAAAAAAACGAAGTACAACGCCAGTTATTTCTATAACCAAACCAGCCAGGACCTTGACCAGTACACCAATAAAAGCACCTTTCTCACCGAAGGCTCGGTGCTGAACAACGATACGGTAAATCAAAGCAATTTTTACGGGAACCACAGCATCGGAACCCGCTTTGAACACGACATTGATTCGAACAATAAAATCATTGCCAAGGTCAATGTGAAATTCAGCAACAGCAACAACACCAATTACCAGGTACAGCGATTTACTACCGGTGAACTTGCGCCCATCAACAACCTCATCTCGGATAACAGCACCGACCTCGGTTCGTGGAGCCTTGGAACCGCAGCCATTTACAGGCACCGTTTCCTAAAGGCCGGCCGGTCGTTTGCTCTAAGTGCCGGATACAATACCAGCCACAATTCAACTGCCGACTCGCTGCTTTCGATCAACCAGTTTTTCACTGCGACAACCTTTACCGAGCAAATAAGGCAGTTGAAGGACAGGGCTACCGATGCTACCGAGATCAAATCGAGCGCCCTATATACCGAGCCAATCACTAAAAAATGGTACTGGGAAACTTTCTACAATTTCAGCCTCTCGGGCAACGAAGCCAACCGGCAGGTAAAAAGCCTTCCCGAAGAAAACCGCATCGACAGTGTGAGCGTTTATTCCGACAACAGCACGTTGTATAATCGCCTCGGATCGAGCATACGGTATTCCAACAACGGGTTCAATGCCATGGCCGGCATCGCCTTGCAGCAGTTGAAACTGAACGGCAGCTATTTACAGGATGAGGATATGCCGTTTTTAGATTCAGTTCCCGATATAAAGCGAACGTACAAAAATTGGGTGCCCAATATCAGTATCAATTACCAGTTGCCCAACAATATGTACCTGTCACTCGATTACTCCTACAATGTTGACGAGCCCTCGGTAAGCGACCTGGCGCCGGTACCCAATTCGAGCAACCGCAACTTTCTTGTGCTGGGCAACCCCGATCTGAAACCGGCAAGGTCGCATAGTGTGAGCTTCAGTTATAACTACTGGAATCCCGCTTCGTTTGCCAACATCGGCCTTTTTTCGACAGCATCGCTGAGCGAAGACCGGATTGTTTACAACCAGTGGATTAAAACAGTTCAAGGCGTTGGATTGCAGACCATCACCAAACCTGATAATATCTCGGACGGTAAAGACCTGAGTGTGGGATTATGGTCGAACGTGCCAATTATCAAAACGAAGTTTTCGGTAGGGGTTGATGGTAGCTTCAACATCGGGGAGTCGGCTTCGTTTGTAAACGATATCCGCAACGATAACAAGAATACAGGCGTTGATTTCGGACTGAATTTCGACATCACCCCTTCTACCAAATTCATTCTTGACCTGCGCGGAAGCCTGGGATTCAATAAGATGAGTTATTCCATCCAGAAGGACCAGGATCAAAACATACAGAACCACGGCGTTTATGCTTCGCTCAAGTGGCAGTTTATCAACAAGACTTTCCTCGAAACCAGCTACAACTATACGGTGTATATCAATGACCGCTGGAATTTCGACCGCCGCATCCCCATCTGGAATGCCTCGGTGAGGCGCATCATAGGCGAGAAAAACCGTTTTGAGGCCAGGCTTGCCGCTTTCGACATCTTTAACAAGCGTGTAAGCATAACGCAAACAGCCACTTCCAATTATGTGCTGCAATCGATAGCGCCTACGCTGGCACGGTATTTTATGCTCAGCATCAGTTACAATCTCCGCGGTTACGAAACCAAGCTGGGCAAGAACCGGATGATGTTCTGATCAGTGCTTTCATTTTCATCAAACGCATTCAAAACCATGATAAACAACAGGATAACTTCCATCAGAAATACAGGGTTGCACTTTAAAGCAGGACTGGCACTAACGCTTTTGATGGTAATGACGGCTGTGAACATTTTCGCCCAAAAACCCGAAGGCTACATCCGCTACCTGCGAACCGGCAACTGGGCCAAGCAGATGGCTGCCGTGGATTACCTGAGCAAGCAGCAGCGCGACCGCATGATGTACATGTGGGGCAACAGGTCGGAGTATAAATCATTCGCTAACATGTGGTTCTCGCTTTCAGGTTCAAAGTACGAAGATTCGGAGGAGAAAGCCGACCGCGATGACGAAGGATACAATTGGCGCAAAGAGGAATATACCATTATGCGCAATTTCGAAACGCAAACCATTCACGAGGTACAGTATATTCTCGGGAAAACATACATTATTGACGATTCGCTTCACTACCCTAACTGGAAAATACTCAACGATATGAAGGAGGTAGCCGGGCACATCTGCATGAATGCTTTTTATGAAGACACCCTTAAAATGCAGAAAATTATCGCCTGGTATGCTCTTGATTTACCGGTAAGCACCGGCCCCGAAAGGCTGGGCGGACTGCCCGGAGTAATCCTTGAGATCGACATTAACGATGGCGCCATGGTAATTGCTGCCGACAAGGTGGAACTGAAACCCCTTACCACCGAACTCGACCTGCCAAAGAAAGTAAAAGGCCGGAAAATCAACGAAGCACAGTATTACGGAATCCTGAAAAAGCATTTCGACGAGCGCCGCGAAGCCGAAGAACCTCCGTTCTGGAGCATCCGGTATTAAACTCCCGTGCCGGGTTGAAGAGACTGTCTGATAATTCTGATTTTGAAAGAAAACAGGAGTCAGAATACAGAATTCAATTTGTAAGAGACTTTTAGAGTTTCTGAATCTTCTACATCAGCTTCTGGTATGCCTGCCACCAGCGGTCGGGCAGTTCGTCGCTGCAGGCGGTTTGGTAATCGCCATGCGTGCAGGGCACAATATAATGCCTCAGGTATTTGTGCTTTATATCTTCGGTGCATTTCACCTCCATCCACCAGCGTTCGGTTTTCTTGCTTTTATAAAAGATGATGCCCTCATCGTGGTTGGTGAGTTGCACGGTATAGCGGATAAAATCGTCGGATTCGGCATTCGGGAAATCATCCTGGCGGTGGTAAAAGCCGTCGATAAAGTACCATATCATTTGTGCCACGAGGTGAGCCGTTTGGCCATGACGGTCGATAGCGGGGTTAAATTCGAAGATGCCCAGGCAGGAAAGTTTTTCGCTTAGCCCGGCATAGCGCATAATCTGGCAGGCTTCCTCGCCGTAAAAGCCGTTGGGCGTGGCGTTGCCGTTGCCGGGAGCGTCGGTCTGGCGGATGGCCGAAACATCGAACGACAGCACATCGCTGTTCCGCACCAGCGGCTCAATTTCGGGGAGATTGGCACGGGCCATTCCCAGGCGGTTGATGTCGAAAAAGAGATTCTTCATCAGCGTGATGGCGCCCTGGTCAACAAAATAGGTCTGGTAGCCGATGTTGGTAAAATTGAAGAGGTAATTGGGCTTGTGCAGGATGATATGGCTCAGGTAGCTGCGCGAGTTCACCTCTTTTTCGCCTTCGCCAAGGTCGAAAAGGTTGTCAACGGCGGCTATGTTGATGATGTGTTTCAGGCTTTCGTAAGCTTTATAAATGGCGTAAGTAAGGTCCTGGCCACCGCCGATGATCACCGGCACAATCTTTTTACTCACCAGTGCGCTCACCACCGTTGAAAGGGCAAAATAGGTATCTGTCACTTCGTGCCCGCGCATCAGGGTGCCGAGGTCGGCAATGCGCAGCGGGTAATCGCCCGGATAGAGGCGGTAAAGATATTCCCTTACAAAATCGGCAGCCATGGAACAACCTTCGTTGGCAATGGCACGGCGGTCCTCGTCAACACCTATCAGGGCAATGTCGATGTCTTTAAGATCGGGGAACCCGCCTTCGGCTGAATGAATGTCGATTACTTCGCCCATCCTTTTGTACAGCGGATTGGGTGCGACGGGCAGTTCAAAATTGTTTACAGGCCTGAAATAAACTGAAATGTCGTTCATGGTACCGGGTTAAGATATTGCAGCAACAAATGCATGCTCCAAACAAAGAAACGAAGTTTTTAACGGGTACGGATGAATGATCCCGGGAATTTATCACAAACCAAAAGTTAATAAACCGACACCCGGTAAAATAACCTGGAGTGATTAGTCCTTTATGAAGAAATGGCCGGAAAATTCTGACAGGATTTCGGACTCGGCAAGTCGATACTGTGAATTGGAACTTACACGAACTTGTTAATAACTTTTTCTGGCTTTTTTACCCCCCCCCCCTGTTGATTTTTTACTTTTCTGTATTATCTTTGATTCAGAATAAGAATTACAATAAGTATAGCAGGAAAGAAATACGACTATTAAACCAGCAACTCTCCGTAACTCAAATCATAACAACAATAACCAATAAATGAAACCCTGGCAAGGTAACTGTTTTGCCGGATGATATTTAAGGAGTGATTGCCTTTTGCCTGATTAAGACTTTAAATACCCGGGGTTAGCCTCCCCAAGCATAAAAAAGACCTCCCCCGGAGGTTTATTAGCCAATGCACATTAACTAAGTACGAACCAAAACCGAGAGAGGCTTTGCAAAGATATGGCAAAATTGACCTGATTTCCTGTCTTTACAGGCAGTTTATAACGATATAATAAAATATCGGCAGACAGGAAGGCGTTGTATTACCGGTTTTGGCAACCCTTTACTTAACAATTGAACCGGCGCCGGTTAGACTTTACTGCGTGATTGGAAAAAGTCTTCCCCTATATACATTTGTTTTAGGGATAATAATATTAAAATGAGAAAACTACTTTTAATTATTTGTTTAGCTGGAACCATTATAGCAGGATGTTCAAAAGAAAAAAATATTGAACAATCCTCTAATATGGATCAATCAGCACTTGAAAAAATAAAAGTGATCACCTATAACAATGGCCTGAAGACTGGTACTTCCATGCTTGAGTTTACAAGCATCCAGGCTTTTGATACCACGTTGTACATGTTGGAGCAACAGATGAGAATTTATGATTCGAGTTTTTATGCTCAATATGGTAATTTAAGCGAAGAAGCATATGATGCGAAACAAACTGAGCTTGGTTACAACGAACAGACTCCCCTGATAGACTTTGAATCATTACTACCGTATTCCAATACTATGCGACAGGTGTATGTTGCTTTGGAAAATGATTGGTTAAGTAATACAGAACTGGATATATCAGCTTATCCTAAAATTGATTATCCTTTCAGCCTTGCAGAAATGACCTTACTCAATTCAGACGGTGAAGTAAAGATTGGGAACTGCATTCTTAAACTCACTAAGAAAGGCTATCTTTGGATTACAGATGGTAGTTTTACCACTCTTTCAAGTTTCAATAACGGAGACATGAGCGTACTAAATCTATCTACTGTAATAACAAACTTAAACGAATCATCAGGTGATGATTGTGCGAGCTGGAAATCGAAAGAAGTATCAGATGATTATGTTGCCGGTAAAAGAGTTATTAAGCATGTTCATCACCATTCATACCCATGGAAATGGACAGAGAGCGCTGAAATAACATCTTACAAACATAATTCAAATGGCTGGAAAAAGTATGCCGTTGATCTAGGTGTATCGTGCCAGTCATATTTTAGGACATCAGATTGCCTCTCCTCTTCTCAGATTTGGTCAGGCTGGAAGAGAAAACATGATAAAAGTATTGAGAAGAACAATACAATATGGGGCAACTGGTTAGGCTTGCGTGCTGAGAATGGCGCTTCTGTTTACGGTGGTTTTGAGTACCCCGGTCATTCCAATAGTGAAGTATTAACATGGTAAATCGATTAACAACTTTAACAATGGTGGGGATTCTCCTCACCATTGTTACTCTGAATAAGTCATTGGCTCAAAAACCAAATGATTTTGAAAGCCTGGCCAAGTTTAGAAAATGGACGTTTTTCGTCGGGCCAAGACTCTATTTCAAAGCCCGAACCGAAGCTTATTATGGTGATTACACATTTAAAAACAGGATCATGCCTGGCTATCAGTTTGGTGTTGAATATGAGTTTAAACCTGCGCACAAATGGTCAATAGTTACCGGTTTAATAATTACAAACGAACCAGTGTACAGCATCAAATACAGAATATTACAAAAAGATTTATGCTCTCATTATACTGAAGATATTATTGGCAAATTCAATTGCTCTGCTATTTACACTTTTTCCTTTCCGATTCTTTATCGTTTAAACTTGCCTATTACAGACAGGTCACTAATTACACTTGCATCAGGATTCCGATTGATGTATTTCCCCGAAGGTTCTGCTTACTTTGGTCAGGAAATACATGATGACAGTATGACAAAAACCATTGAAATATTTGGGCTTAACTTACACAGCCAGAATTACTCTCTTTACGAGAGTTTTGTTTTAACAACCGGTTTTACTTTTATTGGCAAAAAGTATTTGTTTAAACCCAGCATAAGTACCGTCATTAATTTTCAGCCTACTATTATCGGCGAGTATCAGTTTGGCAACCTGTTAAGTTCGCCTCCGGCTAGGGGGAGTTATAAACTTAGCGGCAATTATGTTTCGCTAAATTTAGGGATCACCTTACGGCACACAAGGCATCCGTTGTTTAAGGTGAAAATTCATACGGGTGAAGAACCACCAGGTACCGAATAAAGATAAATATCAGGTTTGTTTTAAACCGGTCTTATACAAAAAAGGACAACACTCTTCGAACGAGAGCGGACTAAGCCAATTCTGTAGTAAATGAATATTTCGTTACAACGAGAACTTCCTGAATTTGCCGGCTTGTTCTATTTTTTCTTCCCTTTGGCCGCAGTTTTCTTCTTCGCCGTTGCTGGCGTGGCTTCTGCTATTTTCAGGCAATCGTCGAGGGTGAGCGATTCGGGAGCCTTGCTTTTTGAAATACTGTAGTTCTTTTTGCTGATTGATATTTAAGAGCTATAGCGGCTGGCATAAAGTGAGCGTTTTGTTTTATTTAGATTTGTTCTAAATTTCTTTTAAAAGTATTACCTTTTTTACTTTTTCGGATACTGCTGCAGAATATACAACACAACATACTGCGTTACTAAAGTTCAAGCAATATATTGTTTTTGTGTGTTTTATGTTATTTACACTTTGGATATCAACGCTATTTTTGCGTATTGGAATTGTATTAAATTGTTTATTAGTTAATTGCAATAATTTTGTTAATAACTTTTTCTGATTTTTACCCCCCCCCCTCGTTGATTTCTTTAATTTTTAGACTATCTTTGGTTCAGAATAATTGCAAATCGAAGATATATTATTGCAGGGAAGTAATACAACTATTAAACCAGCAACTCTCCGTAACTCAAATCATAACAACAATAACCAATAAATGAAACCCTGGCAAGGTAACTGTTTTGCCGGATGATATTTAAGGAGTGATTGCCTTTTGCCTGATTAAGACTTTAAATACCCGGGGTTAGCCTCTCCAAGCATAAAAAAGCCTCCCCCGGAGGTTTATTAGCCAATGCACATTAACTAAGTACGAACCAAAACCGAGAGAGGCTTTACAAAGATACAATGAAACTGAACGGAATCCCAACCTGATCTACAGTTGAACTGATATTACGCATATCATAAGGCTGGTGTGGTGCTACTTTACCGGTTTTAGTGCGCTACATCTCAATTATCTGTTTAAATGGAACCGGCGCTGGTTAGGTTTAACTGCGAGAGTGAAAAACTTCTTTTCCACAAAGACATTTAAACTAATTGGTGGAATAAAAAAATTCAAGTGTCATGAAAACAAAGATAATAAACATCATTTTTTTGATTGCTTTTGCAGCGATGCTAGGTTGCTCAAAAGATAATATTGAACCAACGACCAGTTCTACGACAAAATCACTTAAGGATTTAGAAATCAGTTGGAGTTACTACTATGACGGTAGCCCGGTATCGAGCTTCAGTTCAGCGCAAAGTATTGAGTATTCATTTGCTGATGAGTCATCAATGCGTATTTATTCCTTTTCTACAGAGCAATTATTTCTAAACTGGGCGGCGAATCAGAATTACTATGTGAATGGGGTTAAAATAGATCTTGTTAATTATCATAATAACCTCACAACAATAGGTAATTATGCGTTAAACACAGGTGCAGATGTTTATTTTGATACATATGGTACGATACGCTCTGATGTTGTTTCGCTTATGGATTCTTTGCTTATTTTACCTGGTCCTATTGAAGCCTCACTAAGACGACTGTATGATAACACATATTATTCTGACCAGATACATTCTTCATTCTTTATACCAATACCGTCATTAGGCAATGCGCGTGATAGAGCAGAGTCATTGAAACAAACTGGTCCGGGACTTAATGCCTATTGCGATCGGCGATGGTTTTTAGGACCACGCCTCTATGTCCTTTCAGTTATCGAAAATAAAATTGAAAACCTTGGAGCCTGGAATAACCGATTTGAATCGATTAGTCCTTGCTAAAAAATAACCGCAGGGCTGCTGCGTTCAATACCTTTGAATTCAGCAGCCCAATTTAATGAATATAATATGTATAAATTGACATTTTTGTTTCTATTTTTTATTATTAATATATCTTTATCAATAGCTCAGGTTCAGAAACTGGATCTTAAATCCAATATATTCTTGGGATTAGGTATAAATCCTAATATTTTTTATTCCGAGAATTTATCCAAAGGCTCAATAGAAATAGAGGCGATTCCTCATTTTAAATATTTTATTGGAAACCACATGTCACTATGTTATGGGATAAGTATAGTTTACGGAAAACGATGGGCTCCTGACTACCTTCAGCGTAATTCCGCAATAACTTCAAGTCCTGCTTTCAGGTATTATCTTTTTAAAAACAATTTATTGTTTATTGAAGCCGGAATTCAGACCGGTTATTTTAATAATCACGGAGATGATTACAACAAGAAAGGCTGTTTTAACCAAGCTGGTGTAGGGTTGGGCATCAATATGTTAACAGCTTATCATGAGGGATGGGGACGTTTTGCATTTGAATTTCTTTTTCGTGATAATTTTCCTTTCAAATCATTTGATGAAAAAAATGTCTTTATTCCATTTAACCGTTTAGGGTCGGGAATAGCTGTTTATTACCTGTTAGAACCGGCACGAAAGAAAAAACTCACTGCTGAATTGGCAAAACAAGATGCGTTCTTAAGAATTCAGGATTCTGCAAAAGACAGGAATTCCTTTCAGGAAACAGCAATCAAATCCATTCATTCCATTTATGTCTCATCGCCTACGGCAATTTCGTACGGATATGAAAAATCAATAACAAACCAGATAGCCATTGATGTTGAAGCTTCAATAGAGATGCTTGCCGGTTTACTTTATGATACGGCGTTTGTGCGGCCGGCATTGAAAATTGAGCCCCGGTATTATTATGGATTCCAAAAAAGAGCATCACGTGGACAGAATGTCCGGCATAATTCTTCTGACTTTTTATGCTTAGAAGCAGGATATATCACCGTATTGTCGGGAAAACCGGTAAATTCGGGATATGAGTTTCACCTGATCCCAAAATGGGGGCTCCGGAGAGCTTTGGGTAAACATTTTATTTTTGACTTTTCGGCCGGTTATGGTATTTATGGTGAAGTACTTAACCAAAAGTTACGTATTGGCCATACTCCCGGTCTGGATATTCGGTTAGGTTATTGTTTTAAAAGCACTGAACGTCAATGAAATACCTGCTATCAACGATTTTCCCGGTTTTATCAATCATTCTTCTTCCTCATTGTATATTTTCACAGGCGGTTAAACCTGAGTTTTCCGTACTTGGTGGTGGTAACTTCAATACCGGAATGAAAAGTCACCTTTCATTGTATGGAAATTATACTATTTCCGGCGACATAAAAATCAAACCTTCGGAAAACAAAAGGGGAATGAGCCAGCGAGTAACTTTCGGTTATTCACGATTTCGTGTTTCGTATTACCTTCCCGAAATATCAGCCTCAGAAGCACGTTCATATTTCGACGACGAAAAACGAGCTTTGGAATTGTCTTTGCAAAGTTCATTCCCAATAAAAAGCAATATGCAGATAGGTTTAGGAATCGGGGTGACATATAATCTGTTCTCGGAATTTAGTTTTGAATCAGGGGTCAGTGTTGGTGATAAGCCATTGGTATCGGGTAATGAAAGCGAAGCCAACGAACAGTTGAATGATAATAAGAACCTTGTAATACCTTCGGTGCTGCTCGATTACAGGATTAAAGTTTTCACAGTTTTAAAAAGAAACGGTTATGCTGTTTTTCAGACAAAATTTAATTTATTAAATTTGTACAAAGATGATATTGAACTTGAATATGAGTTTTATTACAACACATATACACGCAAAGTGAATCCCCGCTTAATGACAGCTCAAGCCGGGATAAGTATTGATATCTGAAAAATGAATGACAAAATATCTTCGGATTCGGTACATGGCGCCCGGAACCCGACTATTTCTTTCCCCTGTTCGCAGTTTTCTTCTTCGTTGTTGCCGGCGTGGCTTCTGCTATCTTCAGGCAATCTTCAAGCGTAAGTGATTCGGGAGCCTTGCCTTTGGGAATGCGGTAGTTCTCCTTACCGATTGAAATATACGGGCCAAAACGGCCTTTGAGCACTTTTACATCAGGTCTTTCGGAAAATTCGCGGATGGTGTTTGAGATGGCTGCATTGCGCTTTTCTTCAATGAGTTCGATGCAGCGCTCGGCAGTGACAGCAGCAGGGTCGTCAGTCTTTTTTAGAGAGACAAACACCTTGTTGTGAAGCACATAAGGACCAAAACGTCCAATACCTACGGTCATATCGTGGCCTTCAAACTGCCCGATGAGTCGAGGGAAATCAAACAATTTCAGGGCCTCTTCGAGGGTTATGCTTTCGAGTGTCTGTCCTTTGCGCATGCCTGCAAAACGTGGCTTCTCAGGACTGTCGGTCTCACCGATCTGGGCAACAGGACCAAACTTAGCCAGTTTTACATAAACGTTTTTCCCCGTTTTCGGATCTGTGCCAAGCAACCTTTCTCCTTTTACCCTTTCGCTAACTTCGAGCGTTTGTTCCACCTTGCTGTGGAAAGGCCCGTAAAAATCGCGGATCATCTTGTTCCATGCTTTCAGCCCCTGGGCGATCTCATCGAATTCCTTCTCAACACTGGCCGTAAAGTTGTAATCCATGACGTCGTCGAAATACTGCATCAGGAAACGGGTCACCAGTTCACCAATATCCGTCGGGAAGAGTTTCCCCTTCTCATAACCGGTTTTCTCTTTCAAGACGGTCTCCTTGATCTTTCCACCCTTGAGCAGAATGTGATCATACTGTCTGATCACGCCCTCGCGTTCACCTTTCTCCACATATTCGCGTTTCTGAATCGTGGAAATGGTGGGTGCATAGGTTGACGGCCTTCCGATGCCAAGCTCTTCAAGTTTCTTCACCAGGCTGGCTTCGGTATAGCGGTAAGGCTGTTGGGTGAACTTCTGGGTGGCCGAAATCTCCTGCATGGCAAGTTCTTCGCCTTTTTTAAGCGGCGGAAGAATTCCCTCTTCACCCTCGGTTGTATCGTCTGACGATTCCATGTAAACTTTCAGAAAACCGTCGAATTTGATCACTTCGCCTTCGGCTACAAACTGTTCTTTGCTGGTCGAAACATCTATTTTAACGGTTGTGCGTTCGAGAACGGCATCCGCCATTTGCGAGGCAATGGTGCGTTTCCAGATGAGTTCGTAGAGCTTTTTGCGTGAAGGGTCGCCTTCAACCGAGCTGTGGCTCAAATAAGTAGGACGTATGGCTTCGTGCGCTTCCTGTGCGCCTTTGCTGCGGGTGGCATACTGCCGGGTTTTCACGTACTGGTCGCCAAACAGCTTTTTGATCTCTTCCTTGGCTGTTCCCAACGCGAGTGTCGAAAGGTTTACCGAGTCGGTACGCATGTAAGTGATTTTCCCTTCTTCGTACAATTGTTGGGCAACCATCATGGTTTTGGAAACGGAGAAACCGAGCTTGCGGCTGGCTTCCTGTTGCAAAGTTGAGGTGGTAAAAGGCGGCGCCGGCGACTTTTTGCCGGGACGTGTTTCGATGCCGGCAACTTTGAATGTTGCGTCCCAGCAGAGTTCGAGAAATGCCACGGCATCGGCTTTTTTACTGAAACGCTTAGGCAATTCAGCTTTCAGGTCGGCTTTGCCGAATTCGTTATTCACAGTAAACAGGGCGGCAACTTTATACGAAAAGGTGGATTTGAAGTTCCTGATCTCTTCCTCCTTTTCAACAATAAGCCTCACGGCAACACTTTGCACACGCCCGGCTGAGAGCGACGGTTTTACTTTTCGCCAGAGTATGGGCGATATTTCGAAACCAACGATCCTGTCGAGAACGCGGCGGGCTTGCTGTGCATTTACAAGGTGGTAATCGATTTTACGCGGCTTCTGAATGGCTTCGGTGATAGCTGTTTTGGTGATTTCGTGGAAAACGATACGCTTTATTTTCTGCTCCTTTAATCCCAAAACTTCGGCAAGGTGCCACGAAATGGCTTCTCCTTCGCGGTCCTCGTCAGTTGCGAGCCACACCGTTTCGGCTGCATCGGCAAGCGATTTCAACTCCTTGATAACCTTGCGTTTATCAGGCATTACCTCGTAAACGGGGATAAAATCATGGGCTACATCAATACTCAAATCCTTTTTTACAAGGTCGCGCACGTGCCCGAAACTCGACTTTACCTGATAATCCTTGCCAAGATAGCCTTCGATAGTCTTCGCCTTGGCCGGTGATTCAACAATAACCAGATTTTTACTCATAATTGAAAATTAACCGCTGTAAACGGGTGCAAAGTAACACATTATAATTACACTCGCCTTCATTCACCTGATATTGGACGATATAAACCGGTTGCCAGCCGGCGGGCCGCTTGTTTAGAATGACTCGCAATAATTTATCAATGCACTGATATACTGTTCTATACGAATTAGCCTCACTTGTAAATTAATCGTAATTTTGCGGCTTAATTTTTTCAGTACCCATAACCCTGCCGAATGACATCCTTGCCCGACAAAAAAAAAGTATATATTGAAACCTATGGCTGCCAGATGAATTTTTCTGACAGCGAAATCGTGGGTTCCATCCTTGAGGAAAATGCTTACGAACGTACTTCCGATATCAAAACTGCCGACCTTATCCTGGTAAATACCTGCAGCATACGCGACAACGCCGAGCAGCGCGTTCGCAACCGCCTCAGCGAGATGCATGCACTCAAAAAGAGGAAACCGGAACTCATGATCGGGATATTGGGCTGCATGGCCGAAAGGCTCAAGGACAAGCTGCTGGAGGAAGAGCGCCATATCGACCTGATCGTCGGCCCCGATGGCTACCGTTCGCTGCCGCAACTCATCGAGGAAGTTGGCAACGGGCAGAAAGCCGTGAATGTACTGCTGTCGGCCGAAGAAACCTATGCCGATATTACGCCGGTGCGACTGAGCGGCGACGGGGTCACGGCTTTCATCAGCATTATGCGCGGATGCGAGAACTTCTGCGCTTATTGTGTGGTGCCTTATACGCGTGGCAAGGAACGCAGCCGCAACCCTGAAACCATTGTAGCCGAAGCCCGCGACCTTTTCGAAAAAGGGTATCGTGAAGTTACCCTGCTGGGGCAGAATGTGAACTCATACCGCTGGGAGGGCGAAGATGGTAATCTCGAATTTCCCGGCCTGCTCGAAGAAGTTGCCAAAGTAAACCCATTGCTTAGGGTGCGTTTTGCCACTTCGCACCCCAAGGACCTCTCGGACGAGCTGCTCGAAGTGATGGCCGATTACCCGAATATCTGCAAAGCCATTCACCTGCCGGTGCAAAGCGGCAGTTCGCGCATTCTCAAACTTATGAACCGCAGCTATGACCGCGAGTGGTACCTTGGCCGCATCAGAGCCATCAAAAGCTACCTGCCCGAAGCTTCCATCAGCACCGACATTATTGCCGGTTTCTGCAACGAAACGGAGGAAGACCATGCCGAAACCCTTTCGGTGATGCGCGAAGCGGGATACGCGGCGGCATTTATGTTTAAATATTCCGAAAGGCCAAACACCATTGCAGCGAAAAAGTTTGGCGACGATGTTGACGAAGCGGTGAAAAGCCGGCGGCTGGAGGAGATCATTGCCCTGCAGCAGCAGTTATCGCTCGAAAGCAACCGCAACGATGTGGGCAAAACCGTTGAAGTGCTTGTGGAGGGCGTGTCGAAACGATCGGCAGAACAGCTTTTCGGCCGCACCACGCAGAACAAGGTGGTTGTGTTTAACCGCGGCAACCATAAACCCGGTGATTATGTGCTGGTGAAAATTGTTTCCTGTTCAGCGGCAACACTTAAGGGTGAACTGGCGGAGTAGTTACCGGCAGTCGTTTATTGTGTTTAAAGCGTTGAAACAGCCTCTTGTTTCCCCAGGTAGATCCCAACAATAAAAAAAGGCTGCCCTCGTAGAGCAGCCTTTAGATCTGATCATTGATTGTCTTATTTCGCCGAGAGCTTGCTGATGGTTTTCTTTTCGAAAGCATAGATATACTTTCCGTCGCTCGAATATTCGGCTTTGGCGTTTTTGCGGGCATTGTAATAGGTTGCCTTGCCGCTGTTCACGTCAATGGCAAACTGGTCGTCGTTTTCCTTCTGGTAAAAGGCCGTGGTGCCGTAAATACCGTTGAAGTCGCCGGCTTTGGTGCGGTTAGCCCATACGGCAGCGCCGGTTTTCATATTGTGGGCGCTCACGCCTTTTGAACCTACCACGATCACATTCTCCTTGTTCACATCTTCGCCAAGGTCAGCGGGATTGATGATTTTTTCGGCCAGTGAAATATCGTCGTCGGCAAGCTGAACTTCATACTGTTCGGCACCGGTTTTATAATCGAGCTTGTAAAGGGCTTTGCCGCTGCACACGATGAGGTCTTTGCCGTTGGGGAACATGTTGGTGATTCCTTTTTTGAAGCGTTCGCTTTCCCACACCTGGCGGCCGTCGGCAGCATTGAAAGCCTGAACATTGTAAGGCCTCACGTTTTGATAATTTATTGACCGGTAAGTAGTAGTGGTCGTTCCATTGGGGCCGGAAGTTGTTTGCACGGTAATACCCTGTACTTCAACGGTTCCGCCAACCTGCAGCAGGATCACATCATCAATTTTATAAAGTCCCGGTATGGCGCGAGCGTCCTTTATTTCGGGCGATGTCCAGACAAGTTTGCCTGAATTAGCTTCATACTTTTTGAGATATTGCGATGATTTGCTCTTGAAATCAAGGATATATACAAATTCGCCATCGAACAGCGGATCGGCAACGGCGCCATAAACGCCTTTGGCTACCACCCTGCCCGGTGTCTTCACCCTGGCAAACTCCTCGAACGATACATCATAGGTTGCACTCCACAGCGGTTTGCCGGTCTGATAATCATACACCTGCAAGCCCGAAAGCTGAAGCATGAGCTTGTTGCCATCGGCAAGTACAAATTTTACAACCGGGTCGCGGCTGATGACTTTCTTCTCAATCAATCCCCTGTAGGTTTGTTCCCAAACAACATCGCCGTTTTTGGCATTTATTTTAATGATCTGGTTCTTAAATCCTTTTACAACTGCGCCGAGGAAATTGCGGGGCATGTTCACCATGGTGATCATGTTTTCCTGGTCGTCGTAGATATACTTTCCAACGGGGGTATTCATGGTTTTGGTACTCCACAGTTCCTCGCCGGTGCGGGCTTTCACCATGGTAAGCGCATCGTTGGTCACAATGGCATAGGCATTCATTTCAGGAACGTAAACAACTTCGTCAGGATGCGTAATTCCCTGGTATTTACCGGTATTCCAGAGCATTTTTCCGGTTTCCATGTCAACAACCACCATCTGGTCTTTTCCTAATTTCTTGTCGAATAGGAAGATGGCTTTCGATTCGTACATCGGGATCTGAAGGTCAACTTTCTTGATATTTTCATAGATATCGCTGAATTTGCGGCTCCATTTCACGCTGCCGTCGGCATCGTTGAGCACGCTGAACGACTTGTCGTTGCTGCCGTGAATGATGCCGTAGTTCTCGTCAACACCGGTTACATCAAAGTCGTGCGACAGTTTAACATCCCACAGGGTTTTCATTTCTTCGGTTTTCTGGGCCGAAACAGCTATCCCGGAAACCAGGAGCAGGCCTAACATTACGGTTTTCATTTTCATAATCATTTGGTTTAGTTGATTTTACAGTATAAAAGTGTATGTGAATTTTACTCTTTCGTTTTTAGGTACCGTGACGTCGAATTTGTACTTGAGGATGATATCCTTAAGCATATTTTGCATCGATATGTTTGTTTTATCATCGCTGCTGGCATAAATGGAAACCACTTCGCCGTTCTTTTGAATGGTGATGTTGAATAAGTATAATCCCTTGATCTGCTTTTTGTTTATACTTTTCATAAGTGAACTTTCGGCTGACTGAAGGTCGGTATCGAGTTGTTGCACGGCATGGTCGAGGATGGCATTTTCATCTACCGGTTCGATGTATTCGGTATATTGCGGCAGTTCCCTGAAATTCCAGTACGAGAGTTTTGTGCCGTTTGCCACGAGCACCGTTTGGTTGTCATCCAGCGCAAACGCCGTAGAATATAGGTTGCGGGTACGCGCCCTGCCCTGGTAGGTGTAAGTGCCCAGGTACGACTGCTGCCTGCCGAAATCAACCACCACAACCTGCCGTTTGGCAGCCAGGAAGCCTTTATTGTCGCTGTAAGCAAACATTCCTGTTGTATTGTCGTGATCAAAGTTGGCCAGTACTTCGCTGGTTTGGTAGATGAAGTTGAGGTTGTCAACTTTATAATTCTCCATGTCGATACGCTGGAACTGGTTCAAATCCATGGTATTGTCGAGGCCGTTGAGGATATTGGCATGGGTATGTTCGGCCTGGCGGGTGCGGCTGTAAAACACGAGGTAACGGTCGTCGGGGGTGAATTGCATCCTGAAAACCACATCGATTTCTTCGTTGATAACGCCTGTCCTTTTCATGGAAGGAAACGCGTAAAAACTGATGAGCTTTTTGTTCCTTGCGGCATTTTTAAGCTCTTTGCGGTTGAGGCCGGCGCCGTCTTCCTTTTTAAATTCCTCGCGGGCAGCATCGTACGAAACGGCAAGCAAATCGCCGGCATGGTTGAGGCAGGCAATTTCACAGTCGGGAATCTTGTATTCCGCCAGGCGGGCTCCCGACAGAAAATTCACCGTATAAACTTCATCATCCCTGCCAATCAAAAGCGATTGGTTATCAGCCATAAACTGGGCGCTGTTCACACCATCCGTTTCATAAAGTACTTTCCCTGACGCTACTTCCAGCACATTGATCCTGAATGGTTTGACTTTAACCTTTTCACGGGCATATCCCGGTTGCTGTTCGGTAACGAGCAGGTATTTTTCATCGTATGAAAACCCGGCATCGCCTCCCAGGTCGAACCCTGTTACGCTGAAATTTTTCCATACGGGTGTTGAATTTTCACTCAGCCTGCCTTTACTGACATCATACAAAAGAAAGCGCCCGTCAGTAAGCGTAAGGAAAAGATATTTTGCCGACGGGCTTTTTTTGATGGTGAGTACCGGGTAAGCCACATCGGCGAGCGACATTGGAACCGGTTTTACCTGGGCGGCCGCCGACAGAGCAGTGATAATTAATGCCGCAATGGTTATGAACCTCATTGATATGATACTTTAAATGTTAACATCTCTTCATGAACCGCGCATTGCGCAGCAGGTTCCTGCGGAAATCCGGTGATTATAGTATTTCGAATTATGAACATAACAGCATTCTGCAACAGCAGATGATCTATTCAATTAAAGCCCGGGAGCAGATACCTCCGCACACCGGTAACAGCCTGAAACCCTGAAAGGCCGGTTTACACAGCCTTTCATAATGACTTCAGACCAGGATAAACGATACTTCATAGCCTTAACAGCCTTTATCTGCATCCTTTTTGCTTTTGCCTGCCGCATCCGGAGGGCCGTGCGGAATGGCTTTTTCATCCACAACCTTTGCTTTATTGAGGGCATTGTACATGGCCAGCCCAAAAGCCCAGCTGTACCATCCTGCATTTGAAGCGGTAGCGTTTTGATATTTCACTGTATTTTGCTGCTCTGCCTCTTGTGTTGCTGCGCGGTGCCCTGCATACGTCGTAACGGCTTCCGCCCTTACTCCCTGACTATCCATTGCAACAACGGTTTCGGCAAACATGGCTGGTTTCTCATCAGTCTGCTGCGCATAAGCATACGCTGCGAATAAAAACACTATACCAGCAAATAAAAGTTTCAGTTTCATATGTCAGTATTTACATGGGAATACCTATCAACACTGGTGGGGGGCATATTGTTCAGATGATTTTCGTTGATAAATGCCTTTTGTCAATTTTTTTGTGAACTATGAAGTGATATTTGTCAGTTTGCTGCCATACAATGTTTTGTAAGAGCATGAATTATTTCAGTACTAGGCTTTTATGGCCGGCATTGCAGCGGTTTTGCCATGGTCGCCGGAACATCTTCGTCCCTCCGGCACACTATCCCGCACAAGTGGAGACTTTGTGAAAAACGAAAACCTCATCATTGCTGTCAATACAATTCTTTTCATGCATTAAAAGTGTTAATTCCGGCAGAAATGTTCAGTCAATTTATGAGTGTAAACTTCATTCTTCATAACACCAACACTTGCTGTCATTTCAGAATTTTTACAAAGATATTTTCAAACATATGTATTTGCCATCACCTTTTCGTGTGATATTTTTAGATTTTCATCTCTGCACTGCCGTTCATTCAGGCAAACTCCACCCTGGCAGCCGCATCCGGTTAAGGGTGATTTCCGCATTGCCGGTAACTTATACAGGCATTTTGAACTGTCGTATTATGCCTGTCAGAAAAAAATTTCACAAAAAATATAAATATCGCTTGCGATATAATAAATGTTTGTACTTTTGCATCGCAAACGATATAATCGCGAAAGAACTATTAACACATAAAAAAGGAACACCATGAAGAAACAGGAAAATAATATCCGACACCTGCAGGCAACATTATCGGGGATCATTGCCGGCGCACAGCAGCATTATATGCATGCAACCATCAATAAACACCGGGGTTTTAACAAACTAAGCGACCGCATGATGCACGAAAACGCGAAAGAGATGGCCGAAGCAGCCCGGTTTATTCACCGTATCATCGACCTGGGAGGAATACCCGATGTACAATTCGAAAAATGGCCCGTACATATGAATATCGAAGAGCAACTGAAAGTTGAATACCAGGAGCAGCTTATGGCCCTGCAGGTGCTGAATAAAATCATTGCGTCCATTGAGGATGATAACGTAACGAAGCAGATTTTTCAGGATTATATTGCCGATGAGGCCGGGCATACCCAGTGGTTAAAACAACAGCTCGACCTGATTGAATCCATTGGCCTTAAAAACTACCTTTCCAATCAAATCTGAGACATGAAAAAAATACCGATTGCCAATGTTAAGTGGGCTTATGGCGTTCAAACGCACTGGTCACTAAGTGTTTTCAGGATTTTGCTCGGGCTCGCCCTGGTATTCACCGGGGTAAGCCACCTCACCATTTCGAGGTTGGAATTTGTGGCACAGGTGCCTCACTGGGTTCCCCTGCCCGACGATTTGGTAGTGGTGCTATCGGGTATCGCGGAGATTGCGACTGGCTTAGCCCTTGTTCTGCTGCCAAAATGGAAAGCGCTGGCGGGATGGGTTGCAGCCATCTTTTTCGTGGTCATCTTTCCAGGAAATATTGCACAATACATAAACCGCATCGATGCCTTTGGTTTGAACACCGACCAGGCAAGGTTCATCAGGCTCTTCTTTCAACCTGTGCTGGTGCTTTGGGCATTGTGGTCAACCGGCGCATTGAAAGCATATTTGAAGCGAAAGAACGAACAGTAAAAACAGGTCAGGAAGTACCGTAAGCATCAACTTATGACTCCAACTGGCCATTCCTTCATAAACATACTGATCATCAGAAATTACAATCAACCATTAATAAATAACAGAAATGCAGACAAATGATTCAGCAACAGTGAAAAACGAAACTTTCAAGCAAAAGGTTTTACGCATCATGTACCCTTTTATAAGAAAAATGGGGAAAAAGGGTAAAAATGGCACCATCCTCGCAAATGATCAAAAAGCATCGCCGCTTACATCCTTTTACGACTTAAAGGTGTTTTTAAACACCGGAAAAACGCTCAGCTTCAATGAACTGAAAGGCAGGAAAGTGATTCTGGTTAATTCGGCTTCGAACTGCGGTTATACGGGCCAGTATTCAGAGTTGCAAACCCTGCACGAGCGTTATGGCGACTCCCTGCAAATCATTGCTTTCCCTGCAAACGATTTTGCCGGGCAGGAAAAAAGCAACGATGGCGAAATAGCACAGTTTTGCCAGGTAAACTATGGCGTAACTTTCCCTGTTGCCAAAAAAGGGGTAGTGGTTAAAGATGCCGAACAACATCCTGTTTTCAGATGGCTAACCGATAAAACGCTGAACGGCTGGAACGAACATGCTCCCGATTGGAATTTCGGGAAATACATCATCAACGAACAAGGTGTCCTAACCCATTATTTTGGCCCGTCGGTTTCACCGCTCGATGTAGAATTCATCGATGCGCTGAAATAATAAGTAATTGTAGTCCATAGTTTTAAACCAACAGATTAATTCAGGTCGCAGGCGATTATTTCAATTATTTGTATCATTGTGAATAATTTCGTGCGATCATTCTACATCATGGAATACGACCAACTCAAACTTGAAAATCAGTTGTGCTTCCCCGTATATGGAGCATCGCGCCTCATAACAAGGGAGTATCAGCCATTCCTGGATAAACTAAAGATCACTTATCCGCAGTACCTGGTATTGCTTGTTTTGTGGGAGCACGACAACCAGCCGGTAAACGATATTGCCAAAAAGCTGATTCTTAATACGAACACCATAACCCCTTTGCTGAAACGTATGGAGCAGCAGGGCTTGATCATAAGAAAACGGTCGGATGTTGACGAGCGCAAGGTGCTGGTGCAACTCACCGAAGCGGGAGTAAACTTAAAAGCGGAAGCATCCCGGATTCCCGAAGAGCTGGCCAGGCGCTTATCGGACAGCGATCTTAAGATTGAAGAGTTGATCCGGCTGAAACAAAGCCTCAATACTTTAATCTCGTTTTTGTCGAAATAAGAACATG
The DNA here is from genome assembly GCA_022711175.1 of Bacteroidota bacterium. Taxonomy (GTDB): domain Bacteria; phylum Bacteroidota; class Bacteroidia; order Bacteroidales; family UBA4417; genus UBA4417. Next base: position 74,247 of record JAKLFM010000007.1, read on the forward strand.
GGGGTTCTGCAGCTTAAAGAGGATTTCATTCTCCATTGCCGGGCAATCGTCCCGGTTTTTTTATGTCAGCAGTGGCAGTTAACCAGGACCTGGTTTCGCTGAGAGGCTGGTGGTGCCTGTTCTTATACGAATGTTTTGCACTCGGTCGGCTTCATCCTGCCGCGGCTTAAGCTCACTCAAAGTTAATGTGCTTTCATCGCTGTCTGACCGGTTCTGTCGCTGACTTTGTGATCCCGACACAGCCGTTATGGAAAAGCAAAGGATATCAGGCTGCCGGCAGCCTGTTTTTGTTATCGGATAATAATCTTTGTAAACTCCGACTTTCCTGCTTTATCAAGCCGTGCGATATACATGCCGGGCAGGAGCCGCTGCCCGTTGCTGCTGCAATTCCATGGCACCCGGTGTTGGCCTGCATCAATGGTTTCGTCAAGGAGCACGGCCATTTCACGCCCCTGCATATCGAAGACCGAAAGAACAGCCCTGCCGCTCCTAGCGGCAGCGAATTCAAATTCGGCCGATTCACCGGCGGGATTCGGATACACCGACAGGCCGTTTCCGGCTACCTGCTTCTGATTGATTTGTATCCCGACAGGATCGGTTATGACATCCAGCACGGCTACGCCACGACCCATACAACTCATCCATAACTCATAGCCTGTTGTTTTTTGTTTCACTTCAACTTCCCTGATAGTGCTGTTAGGCAGTCCGCCCCATTGCGGAATACCGCCGGGCGCCGAAGGAAAAGCGGTAACATTCACTCCGTCGTAGCAAAGTATGCCCGCATCTGTGGAGGGGTACTCCGAGTCGTACTGCATCCACAACAATCCGTCGGGGGTGATGGTGAGTGGCCGCACATGTTCGCCGGGGAAAGGCCAGCCTTCGTCGTACGACCAGGTCTGGTAGTCGCCGGTATTGGTATTGAGCCTGATGAGGGTACTGCCGGTGCTGGTAAACTGCAGCCATGTTCCTACCCACACCATGCCCTGGTTATCGGCAGCAAAGCCGGTAAACCATGTTGAGCTGCCCGGAAAGTCATCAATGGTCCTGCTGAATGAATTCACACCATCGGTTCTCAGTATCTGGTAATCGGTGGCAGCCCAAACGTTGCCGGGCAATACAGGGTCCTGTATCAGGCGGTTGCCCCAGCCTGTCAGCGGCACCGATGTCCAGCTGTTCAAGGTACCGTTATAATATCTCAATCCGCCGTATTCCTCGAGGCTCCAAAGCCGGTTCTGTGAATCTTCGACAAAGCCTCCGGATGTGGTGAGCAGGTCCTCGAGTGGATAATACGAGGTGCCGTCCCATCCATAGATGCCGTTGAAAGTCGGGTTAAAGATAACGTCGCCGTTTGAGGGACGGCTGTATATTGCCTGTGTATTATCGGCCATAAACGGAAACGGATTTCCCAGGCCATAGGTATATTCGTTGAAACCCGTCCAGCGTGTGCCGTCGAACATCTGAAATCCCCCGTAGCCGCTGCCGGCATTCCCAGTCATCCAAACCTTGCCTTCGGTATCTATGGTAATGTCTTCCACAAAATAGTCAATTTGCGAGGTATTGGTGATCCGGTAGCGCTGCCATTCGCCTGTAATATGATCGCGCCTAGCTGCTCCGCCAATTCCGCATACCCACACATTGCCTGCCGCGTCGGCTTCAACGCCGTAGTTGAACTGATCAGGGCGCCAGAGGCCATAATTCTGCCAGGCGCTGCCGTCGAACATCCAGGTTTCGCCTGTACTGGCTACCAGTAATGCTTTGCCGTTGCCATAGGCTTTAAAAACATCAATATAGAAACTTATATTCTGATAGGGCGGGGTGGGATATACCCAGGTGCCGTCGGGTTTCATGTATTCCAGCGTTTCCCAGTCGCCGTTGGCGGCGAGGCGCAGCGCCCATAGATTGCCGGCATCATCAACACAGTCTTTACCGGGTAACCCGGCTACATCGCCCACAACTTCGGGCATGTGTTCCGTAACCTGGCCGGTAGTGCTGTTATAGATAAAAACCATTCCGTAATAAGGCTCGGCCGACCATACACGATAGCTGCCATCGGGCACGGGTTGCACTGCAATGCGCGAGGCTGCTGACGGCCATGAATTCCACTGCCCGCTGCCGGGATCATATTTTACTAAGCCTCCGCTGGTAAACCACAAGGAACTGTCGGGTGCCAGGTCAATATCATAGGTGAATCCGTTCAATGCTGAATTTCCGGCTTCGAAATTTTCAACCGAAGATATTCCTGCTTCGGGATTAAATTTCATTGCGCCCTTAAAGTTGCCCATCCACAGGTTTCCTCCATAGTCTTCAACAATATCCATGATTTGAACATCGCCATTGTCGAACGATCCGAGTGCCAGGTAATCAACATTTGAATAGTTGATCCACCTGTTTTCCGAGACATCAAACTTCGCAAAGCCCCCTTCGCCCCAGCCGCCTGTGTTGGCAGCAATGTAGGGGTCGCCGTTGGCATCAATCCACAGAGCCGTGGCATAGTCGCCCTGTATGCCGGTGTTGCCGGGACGATAATACCGCCATGAATATTCATAGGATGACTGTGCTGTGATGGCGGCAGGAAGAACAACTGCCAGGAGCATGAAGAGGTAGTTTATTCTGAACATCGGGATTGTGGTTAAATAATATGATCTATTCAACTGTTTGTCTGTTTGCATGTTACAGCGCATGCGGCGTCATGTAACCGCAATAGAACAATAAAAGCCCTGAATTGTTCTGTTGACAGGCGCTGTGACACATTTTAAAGGTTGAAAGCCTTATTTTTCGGTCAGCAGGCGGGGTGTGTTTCCTGAGAAAGAACTTATCGATGAAGAACTCTTCATCTTTTCCAATTCAAACGGAAGTTGTCGGGATCGAAGTTCATAATTCAATCTACCCAACCCGCACCACGCGCCTTTCGTCCCTGACGGGAGCCGCCCTCATCTCCCGCCAATACCTCATAATTCATTATTCTTACCGATTGCTCACGTGAATGCTGTTCGGGATTTTCTTTCCATCAAAGTCTCTTGTGCTAAGGTTGTGTTCTGGGGCAAGGACTCTGCAGTGATTTTCCCCCACCGGTGGCTTCGGCACGTTCCTCGCTCAGCCACCTGGATGATGGATGCGAAATTCGCACGCGTCTGAAGGAAAGATGCATGCGAACGAGGATTTTTCATCTGACTGCGTCGAAACCACCTTTTTCCTGCCGGTGGCTTCGGCTCGTTCCTCGCTCAGCCACCTGGATGATGGATGCGAAAATCGCACGCGTCTGAAGGAAAGACGCATGCGACCGAGGATTTATCCTCTGACTGCGTCGAAACCACCTTTTTCCCGCAGGTGGCTTCGGCTCGTTCCTCGCTCAGCCACCTGCGAAAGGCTATTTGAAACTTTACAGAGTTGAGGAAGTCGATTACCTCTTGACAGGAATCGAGCGGCAAAAGGGGATGACCTTGCAGTGCAGATTACTTATAAATTACGATTTTCTGAACATAACGCTGCCCCTCTCTCTGAGCCAGCAGGTAATACAACCCCGCCTGCAGGCCGCTGATGTCCGCAATGCTCTCTTCCTCCGAAAGTGTAAGGCTATAGACCATTGCTCCGGCAGAGTTATATAATCGCACATTCCATTTACCGGTGTTGCCGGTAATAACGGAGAACCTGCCGCCGGAAGGATTCGGGTACACGGTTAATCCGTTGAATGCAAGCTGCCCGTTAATCCCTGTCCATCCTCCCTGGTGATACACTGAGTCAATTTCGCTGGACGACAGCATGCGGTCAAACACGTAAATGTCGTCGATCTTCCCCAGCCAGAAGTTTGTAACGCCATTGTTGTAAGCTCCGACAGATGAATTGTATCCGCCGGCTTCAAACAGGTCGTAACCGGGTATATCGGTCTGGCTTGCCGGTTCACCGTTTACAAACAACTGTATGCTGCTTCCCTTTTCATAGGTAGCGGCTACATGGGTCCACAGTGTATCATATACACCTACATCACAGGAATACCAGTTACCATCGGCAAGGTGAACACCAAATCCATTGTTGTAAACCACCCATTCACCACTGGCGGCACCATGGTAAATGCCATTCATGCCGGCAATGTCCTTATGGTTCAGCAGCCAGGCACACACCGTAAATGACTGGCCGGCAGAGGCTGTAAGCTGGGGAATATTGATGTAGCTTCCAAAACCGTCGAAGGCATAGGCGCTGTTTGCATTGTTAAAACGATCGGTGGTGAGTGCAGCTCCCACCACTGTACCATTAAAACCGTGACCGCTGGCATCATCCGGGTTGCCGCAAAACGGGTAATAGGCTATAAGGCCATCATCAATGATTGGTTCGCAGGTGTTTTGTGCCAACCCGGCATGAAAGATTGAAAGCAGGAAAAGAAAGACGATCTTTTTCATGGTCTTTTATTTTATCGTCAGTTTATTACAGATCCGGAAATTCGTTGATAATCATAAAGGTAGTGCAAGAATTCACGTTTTATTCATCCTGTGGCCATTTTCATACCATGCAGAGTCTCTTGAGCTAAGGTTGTTCGTGGTGGGCAAGGGCTCTGCACAGATTGTATCCGCTGCGGTCCTGCCACCTGCTGTCCCTGGCATGAGGAGACTCTGCCGGGAAGGAGCTCATGAAATATATTTGCTAATCTCCTAATTATGAGCTATATTAGCATAGGTCTAAAGTAAAATCATCATGAAAACATTTTTATTTGTTGTGGTTACCCTGCTTGCACTAACCGGCTTCATGGCTTGCGACATGTTCGGCGACGAGGAATCGGAATGCGGGCCATTGTACCAACTGAATACAACGATGTATTACCATGAAGGCAACGGTATCGCGGATTCGAACTACTGGGGTCTTGAAGCAGGCGATACGGTCAAATTTGAGTTTCTCACTTTTGACTGGGTAACCGAAGAAGGCCTGTGTTCAAAGGAACACATTAATGCTTTTTATACCATTACTTTGAAAGCTGATTCGGCAGATATGCTAAAAGGACTGAATATGAAAGGGCACATCATTGTCGGATTGATGGATTATCCTGTAATGATAACCAAAACCAACTCCACTACCTACGAAGGAACCGGTGCCAGCATTGGCCTTGCAGGATGGGGTCCGTATGATGACTCAGGTATTGGGTATATATGGGGCAAGCTGCTTTTACGGTTTAAGTCACTCGGCAGTAAAGAGGCTGATAAAGATGCCCTGTTCCATGCCCTGCAAAAAGTGCAGCTCGACATTGATTACTATAAACCAAAATCACAGTAAGCAGTTGCAGCTTACGCTCTGCTTAAGAATATGCATTGCCTTCTGCGATGCAGTCAGGTCTGCCACACTCACAAGAACCTCTGCCCGGCAGGCAGGCTATTCATTATTCCTTCACTATTTCCGGTTCCGAGTTATGTAAACTGAGCCTGATGCTTAACCTACCCAATTTCAAGGAGTTACACGGAGTAATTCACAGAGTAACACGGAGGCTTTTAAGACAGCCTCGCGTCGAAACCACCTCTGGCACCGGTGGCTTCGGCTCGTTCCTCGCTCAGCCACCTGGATGATGGTTGTAGAATGAATGCTTTCACCCAACCGGGTGGTTGAGCAAGGTCAGATTTTTCATCTGACCGCGTCGAAACCACCTCGCGCACCGGTGGCTTCGACTCGTTCCTCGCTCAGCCACCTGGATGATGGATGCGAAATTGGCACGCATCTGAAGGAAAGACGCATGCGAACGAGGATTTTTCATCTGACCGCGTCGAAACCACCTTTTTCGCACCGGTGGCTTCGGCTCTTTCCTCGCTCAGCCACCTGGATGATGGATGCGAAATTCGCACGCGTCTGAAGGAAAGACGCATGCGAACGAGGATTTTTCATCTGACTGCGTCGAGACCACCTTTTTCCTGCCGGTGGCTTCGACTCGTTCCTCGCTCAGCCACCTGGATGATGGATGCGAAATTCGCACGCGTCTGAAGGAAAGACGCATGCGAACAAGGCATGGTGAGATTTATCATCTGACCACGCCGAAACCACCTCGCGCACCGGTGGCTTCGACTCGTTCTCCGCTCAGCCACCCGTGTTCTAAAAACTGCTTAAAGGTTGTTGTTTGTAAGCCTTTTTAACATGCCGTTGAATATCAAGCCATGAACAGGCAGTAACGAATACCAGTATAGCCTGCCCCATAAGCCCAGTGGCCTGAAGGTGGCAGTTTGCACCAACTCCTCTCCCATCATCCTGAACTCGAGCCAGGCTTCTCCGGGCAGTTTCATCTCGGCAAACAGAAGCAGGCGCCCTTCAGTTTTGCCGGCATACAAAACTCTCCAAAAATCCACCGCATCGCCCGGGTTTATGATATTCTGATGGGTCCTTCCCCTTCTTAGTCCTACTCCACCCACCATTTTGTCCATGATTCCGCGCAGTTTCCACAGCCGGTCAGCATAGTACCATCCGGTTTCGCCGCCGATACTCCAGATTTTTTGCCGGCACAGTTCCCGGTTAGCCATTTTACTTTTTCTGCTGTCAACAAAACATCCAAATGTCGGGACTTCGATGAAGTCGGAAACATTAAAACTAATCCCGCTGCTTGAATACGAATCTTTCCAGCTCGAAATGATCTCGTTGCTTTCGATGGTGCTGAATGCTTTTTCCAACGCTTCACGGTAGCCTGTGGGTTTGATCCCTAGTATTGAATTGATTTCATTATCGCGGCATACCACTTCGACCTTCATGCTGTTTACCAGTGAAACGGCAAGCTTATAAGATGTTGATGTGACAAAATACAGCCAGTATGAGGATAACCTTGGCGTCATAACGGGGACCACAAGAATGGTGCGTTTTAAGTTTCTGATTCTGGCAAAGCCCAGGAGCATTTCCTTGTATGACAGAACATCGGGCCCGCCGATATCAAAATTCCTGTCGTAGGTTTTCGGGTTGAAAAGCGATTTTGTCAAAAAGGCGATCACATCCGAAACTCCAATAGGCTGGCATTTGGTTTTCAGCCATTTAGGTGTGACCATCACCGGCAGTTTCTCTACAAGGTCGCGGATGATCTCAAAAGAGGCGCTTCCCGAACCAATGATGATTCCTGCTCTCAGGGTCGTTAAATGGTACGACCCCTTCTCCAGTTCAGTTTCAACCTCTTTCCTGGAATTTAGGTGTTCGGAAAGCTTCGTTTCATTCACGATCCCGCTTAAATAAATAACGTGTTCAGCACTGGTTTTTTCGAGGGCATTCCTGAAGTTCATGGCGGATGCTTTTTCAAGAGCGGCATAATCGCCCGAATATGACATGGAATGAACCAGGTAATAGGCGCCGTGAATATCTTGCGGAATGCGGTTGAGAGAGGTTTCGTCCAACAAATCAACTTCAATGGCCGAAACCTTGTGTTTAATGGAATCGGGAGGGTTGAATCTCCTGATGTCGCGCACGCAGCATATTACATCATGGCCGGCTTCAACCAGCACCGGCAGCAATCTTTTACCGATATATCCTGTTGCGCCGGTAAGCAATACTTTCATACTGTCAATAGTTTTTGATCAAAGATAACGGTTGTCAGCCTGTATTTGTTTGCGATTTTTCGTCTTTCATACAGAGTCACTTGAGCCAAGGTTGTGCTTAGGGGGGCAAGGACTCTGCATTGATTTTCCTCCACCGGTGGCTTCGGCTCTTTCCTCGCTCAACCACTTAAATGACGGTTACAGCAAAGCGCACGCGTCTGAAGGAAAGACGCATGCGAACGAGGATTTATCTCCCGCCTCAGCATTTTTTCTTTTCTTTCCTGCAGAGTCTCTTGAGATAAGGTTGTGCGTGGGGGCAAGGACTCTGCAGTGATTCTTCATAGCTTCTTTCCTGCAGAGTCTCTTGAGATAAGGTTGTGCGTGGGGGCAAGGACTCTGCAGTGATTCTTCATAGTTCTAAATAATTCCTGATATCGATCCTGTTTTTCCTCTCATCATAATAATAACCGGCTGAACTGTAATGGTATGATTCAGGCGTTGGTGACAGATTCCACTTTTTACTGCAAGGGTTTTTGTGGATATAGTCGAGCTTCTGTTTTACGAATTTTACAGTACGACATTCCTTACAATCGAACGAAGGTTGAAATACAGCATGTATCTTGCCTTTTAGCTTTTCATGAGGAGTTACTCCTTTCGCAAGGATATCCAGCAATTCAATCTTGCCTTTTCGCTGCAGCGCATGAACAATGTCATACGCTAAAAATCGCTTTACACTGCTCATAACTTTATTTGGTGTTTTTCCTTTCCCATTAAGGATAATAATAAAATGAACATGATTGGGCATAATCACATAACCTACAATAGAATATCCTTCCGCAAGTAATAAGTCAAACTGCCTGTACACAAGTTCAAAACCATCTGATTCTTCGATAAGATTTAACCAGTTATAACATGTGAATGTAATGAAGTAAACACCTTCTGTTTCAGGTATTGCTCTTCTGACTGTCATTAAGCTCGGGTATGTAGTTGGCGCAAATTTATTAAAACAGTGAGTTAGGCGGTGCATCGGCAGAGTCCCTGCCACCTGCTATCCCCGGCATGAGGAGACTCTACCGGAAAGGCGGTGCATCGGCAGAGTCCCTGCCACCTGCTATCCCCGGCATGAGGAGACTCTACCGGAAAGGAGTTGGCGCAAATTTATTAAAACAGTGAGTTAGGCGGTGCATCGGCAGAGTCCCTGCCACCTGCTAGGGTATGTAGTTGGCGCAAATTTATTAAAACAGTGAGTTAGGCGGTGCATCGGCAGAGTCCCTGCCACCTGCTATCCCCGGCATGAGGAGACTTTACCGGAAAGGCGGTGTATCGGCAGAGTCCCTGCCACCTGCTATCCCCGGCATGAGGAGACTCTACCGGAAAGGAAGTACCAGAATTTTAGGGATCAGCAAAGGAAAGCCATCAGAGTTTGACGTACTTCTCTTCCACATACGACAGCCGATTGACGTTCCCGTTCTCATCCACCGGCCATGTCTGAATAAGGGTATCTCCCTTGATCTCGATGACCATCCTGATCGTTTCCCCGATTAGATTCTTTGCAACATGATAGGTGATGGTTTCATTATACAGGTTGCCGTTGAGCGTATAAGTGCCGGCGCCATAATTGTCCCGCACCTTTTTACCGCTTTTATAGGCGCCCATAAAGGCAAAATGATCGTTCGTCCACATTTTCCATTGATTAAGATCAGCCATTGAAGTCACAACTTCCTTGTTGCCATCGATGTATTTGGTAGCCACAAGTTTCCAGGCGCCCTGTATATCGGGGCTTTTCTGAACGGTAAAACTGCACAGGATGAGTACTCCTGCCAGACAAAAAGTAAGCATTGTTTTCATGGGTTCAGGATGTTTGTGATGATGGTGAAACATGAATTAATTATTTGGCATTGAGGATATTCAAAGATACGACATATATAAGCAAAATATTCTTTGCTGAATATTCCGGACTGAAGTAGGCCATCATTCCGGAGCAAAGCAGGCCAGTGATTCCGGAGCAAAGTTTGTTACGCACGCGCTAAAAGCGCACGCGAGCGGGGGAAATTCTTGTTTCTTCCACTTTGTCTTGATACAAAGTGGAGCAAAAATCAAGACTATATGGAATTTGCTTGTTTTCTAAGGGTCGGAACTGCGGCGCAACGCAAGCCGCGCCGACGCATTTTCCGGCGCTAGCTTCTGCATTGCTTGCGCAAGGCCCTGGCTATGTTCCTCCCTCGAAAACCGGCGAAAATTCCATAAGGTCGGTCCCTTCGGCGGAAGTGGCTAGAGGAGACTCTGTCGGTGTTGACAAGAGTCCCTGCCACCTGCCATCCCCGGGCATGAGGAGACTCTGCCGGGAAGAAAAAAATCCTGAGACAAAAGCTCAGGATGGAAAGATTATGTCAGTGAAAATCAGGCTGTTTAAATATTTCTATTGCTTTACAAGCAAGAAATTATTCCAGGCACTTATTTATTTTCGGGATGTCCTCGTTATAAGGTATGAGCGTTGAGCAGTCAAGTTTAACCTGCCAGGCATCATTATTCCTTTCCAGAAAGTATATCCGGCGTAAAGGCATCTTGGTGCTGATCCATTCGGCGACAGCCTGTTCAATGACAATGGCAGAATTTCCGTCTTTTGATAACAGGATTTCCCTTTTGTCAATTTTATAATCGGGTTTAAAAGTAGTATCGGCAAACATCTGGGTGAACATATTTGAAGCTTCAGTTTTTGACCAGAACTCCTTTGGATCGGTTCCTAAAATTAATGCATCGTCCGATAGCATTTTGATATATGGACCGACATCCCTGGTATTCATCACGGAATAGAAGTCATCGAAGATTTTCGTGATCTCCGCTTTGGCAGCAGCTTCATCAATTGCTACAGGTTTGGATTTGGGCTGGCATGATGTAATGAAAATCAATGCCAATAAGGAAGCGATTAGTGCATAATTTTTCATACAATGATTGATTTGGTTATCTTTCAAAGATAATCAAAATATGCAAATTATATCCCTATGAATGCAATCTTTTGCTAACTCCTTCTCTAAGCTGTCCGAAGACTTGAGTACTTTACTATAAGCGAAATACCACCTGTTATCCTCAGCGCTACCGCCACATGCTATCCCAGGCAGGAGGAGACTCTGATGGCAAGGAAATTCTTGTTTCTTCCACTTTGTCTTGATATCCCGATCCCGATCGCTATCGGGACGGGACAGGTGCCAGGAGCAAAAATCAAGACTATATGGAATTTGCTTGTTTTCTACGGGTCGGAACTGCGGCGCAACGCAAGCCGCGCCGACGCATTTTCCGGCGCTAGCTTCTG
>JAKLFM010000070.1 GCA_022711175.1 Bacteroidota bacterium
TGATTTCTTTATTAACATGACGATTCGTTTTTTAGTTAGGAAATTGAAGTTGTTTGCAATGATATATTGAGGGTTTCCGGAAACTACGTTGAAAAGGAGTTGCTGGTATACGACAGGCTCGGTGCCGTGCCTCACCACTTCGCGGTCGGCAAGAAATTCATGCGTTTCGCGAAGAAATTTCTTTATCAGGAAAAGGAATGGATTGAACCAGAAAATGCTCGAAATCAGTTCGATAAATACCAGGTCAATGATATGTCTTTGGCTAAGGTGCGCATTTTCATGAATGATAATACTTTTAAGTGCCGGACTGCCGATTAAATCCTTTGAAACGAATATTCTCCCGTTAAAAGAGAATGGGTCATTACCCTCGGCTACCAGGTAGATGTTATCCCTGTATTTTTCAGCACGCAATGAAGTTCTGACGAAATGCCCGATCCGCACCAGGCTTTGTACAAGTCCGCCAAGCAGAGCTAAGGTTACGACTATGTAAACTATTGTCATCCAATCAAGTATGCGGCTTTCCTGCTGGGGCGAGAGCAAAGCGGTTGTACTGATTACAACTTCGGGTAAGGTAATTAATGGCAATTTGGTATCATTTGGTGAAATCAAAATACCGGGAAGCAAGTAACTACCAACAATTGGAAGAATGATAATTAGCAACGCTGATGCCAGCAGGTACACTCGGTTGAGCACAAAATACGATTCGCGCCGCATGAAAAGCAGGTAAAAGCCGGTGAATAAGGCTCCTGATACGATGCTTTTTGCCAGATATATGAGCAGGTCATTCATCCTGATGTGCTTTTCGTTGTGCTATCTGTTCATCAATAATCCTGCGGATTTCTTCCATCTCCTTCACCGAAAGGTTTTCGTTACCGGTAAAAAACGAGACCACTTTTTTATAGGAATTGTCGAAGTAACCTTTCACAACATGGCCCATGTATTGCCGGGTGTACTCGTTTTTGCTCATCAAAGGGTAATATTCATGGGTTTTTCCAAAAGAAATGTGCCCGACAAACCCCTTTTTCTCAAGAATGCGGATGATGGTTGAAATGGTGTTATAAGCCGGCTTGGGCTCAGGATATTGCTCCAGAAGGTCATTCACAAATCCTTTTTCCAGTTGCCACAAAATCTGCATCACCTCTTCTTCAGCCCGGGTGAGCTCTTTCATCGTAGTAGCATTTTTTGCCATCGGTATGAATTTGATGATGTAAAATTACAACTAAAAAATTAGTTATGCAACTATTTTTTTAGTTTTGAACGAAATATTTCTTAATCAGTAGTAAATCAGATATTTAAGATTAACTGATTAGCTGATGTTTATTTACACCGGCAAAGCCGAATGTGTAAATTTGCAGGCTCAATGATTACCATGAATCGATATCCTGCCTGTTCAATTACCCATTTACTTGTTTTTATCCTACTCTCTTTGGCCGCAAGCAAGGGTGTTGCACAGGTTTTTATCACCAGCAATCTGCCCATTGTCATCATCAGTACGGGAAATGTCCCGATACCTGATGAGCCTAAGATACCGGGAACCATGAAAATTATTGACAATGGCCCCGGGCAGGTAAACCATGTTACTGATTCAGGAAATGTTTACACAGGTAATATAGGAATTGAAGTGCGCGGACATTTTTCGTCCATTTTCCCTCAAAAACCATATGCTGTCGAAACCCGCGATGCCGGTCAGAACGAGTTGAATGTGCCATTGTTCGGCTTTCCCGAAGAGCACGAATGGGTGTTGCTTGCCAACTACAACGATAAAGTGTTTATGCGAAACGTGCTGGCTTTTAAGCTTTTCAACGAAACAGGGCATTATGCATCACGCACCCGTTTTTGCGAAGTGATGGTTAACGGATCTTACCAGGGCATTTACATTTTTGGTGAAAAAATCAAAAGAGACAACGGACGCGTTGATATCGCCAAACTCGAACCGAACGAAAACGCCGGCGAACCAATGACCGGAGGGTATATTTTCAAACTTGATTACTGGGACTGGACAAACAGCTGGCAATCTAACTTTCACCCGATTGGACATCCAAACTTTGATGTACATTATGTTTACGAATATCCAAAATCTGAAAACATTACACCACAGCAGAAGACGTACATAAAATCATATGTAAATGCTTTCGAATCAGCTCTTTATGATCCGTATGTCCATGATTCAACAGCCGGGTACTTTCGCTATATGGACATGAATTCCTTCATCGATTATTTCCTGGTTAACGAAGTATCGAGGAATAACGACGGCTTCAAAAAGAGTTTTTTTATGTATAAAAACCGCGACGGGCTTGATAAAAGGATAAACCTCGGTCCGGTTTGGGATTTCGATTGGGCATGGAAAAATATTGACGAGTGCTATATTTTCGCCCATACCGATGGTAGTGGCTGGGCATACCAGGTAAACGACTGTTATCCCGATGTACATTCACCCGGTTGGCATATCAGGCTGTTGCAGGACACAATCTTTGCTAATGCGTTGAAATGCCGGTATGAACAATTAAGAAACAACATCCTGAATACTGATACCTTGTTTAGCTGGATTGATACTACAGTTGCCTTTTTGTGGGAAGCTCAGCAGCGTCATTACGAACGGTGGCCTATACTTGGTTTGAATGTGGGCGCACCGGTTGTAGGGCCAATTCCAACCACTTTTGAAGGTGAAATTCAGGATTTTAAGAATTGGATACTGTTGCGGATGAACTGGCTCGATGCCAATATGCCCGGGCATTGCAATAATTATGCTCCGGTAACTCCCGCTGAATACAAACCCTCTGTACAACTGTTCCCGAATCCCGCGACAGACTATTTGTTTATTGAACTTCCCGCATTCAGTCCTGTGGCCACGGTTTACCTTTCAAATATCGAAGGCAGGAGGATTGATCCGCCGGTTTCATTCGATGGAAATCTTTTCACCATCGATGTCTCAGGCCTTGCCCCCGGCATCTACCTTGCCGCCTTGGTTGATTCAGGCCGCAGAACGACTTACATGAAGTTTGTTATCAGCAGATAACCATTTCTTAATAAAGGTGATGGCTTAAAAATGCAGAACCCGGCCACCAAAGCCGGGTTCTGCAAAAGTCATAAGCAGACAATAGTTATTTTTTAATCTCTTCCTTTTTCATAAGGTGGCTTCCAAGGAACTTCTCCATGGCGCGATAGAAATCAAACTGGTTTTCTTCATTTTGAAACCCGTGTCCTTCGTTGTCCTTTACCATATATTCAACTTCAATTCCGCGATCCTTCAATGCTTTAACCATCTGGTCACTCTCATCTTTATTCACCCGTGGATCGTTGGCTCCCTGGGCGATGAATAACGGAGCTTTTATTTTATCAACATGAAAAACCGGCGACGATTCACGCATCAGCAAACTGTCTTTTACCGGATCTCCAACCATTTCGTACATCATGTCGAGCATAGGTTTCCAGTAGGGAGGAATGGTTTTCATGAAAGTGAAAAGGTTCGAAACGCCGACATAATCAACCGCAGCAGCATAAAGATCAGGAGTGAGCGTTATGCCGGCAAGAGTGGCATAACCACCATAGCTTCCGCCGTAGATGGCAATCCGGTCTTTGTCGGCGATGCCTTTTTCAACGAGCCAGTTCACACCGTCGGTAATATCATCCTGCATGGCTTTGCCCCACTGCTTGAACGAGGATTCCCAAAATTTCTTACCGTAGCCGGTTGAGCCCCGGAAGTTCATCTGGAAAACAGCATACCCGCGATTGGCCAGGAACTGGATTTCGGGATTAAAGCCCCAGGTATCGCGATACCAGGGTCCGCCATGCGGATTCACTACAACAGGCAGGTTCCGGGCATTTTCAACGGTGTATCCTTTCGGAAGCGTCAAATATCCATGGATGGTCAGCCCGTCGCGGCTTTTAAATTCAACCGGTGTTTGATTGGCCATGTTGGTTTCATCTATCCAAGGGCTTACATCGGCAATCTTGGTAAGCTTGTCTGATGTTTTGTCATACAGGTAATACGTGCCTAGGGATTTATCGGAATAAGTGCGAATGATGAATTTATCTTCGGCTTTGTTGGCACTCCCTATCGAAATCTCGTAATCACCGAGCTGTTTTTTCACCTTGTTGAAAATGGATTCGATTTCCTTATCAAAGAAATGTCGTTCAACTTTCCACGATGTATATCTGGCGGTGGTAAGCACCTTACGTGCCCTTGAAAAACTCAGACCTTCAACATCATAATCCGGGTTTTCATAAAGTACTTTCACTTCTTTTGCGGTATTCGGATCAAACTCTACGATCACCATTTTATCGCGGTTGAGATTCGATGAAGCATAGAAGTTTTTGTTGTCGAATGTAAAGAACTGAGGAGCAAGCGTTTCCTTAAAGCTGGTTGTAAGAATGGTTTTAAATTCGTCAGCTTCAGTGTTACGATAAAGTAGTGAAGTGTTCACTCCATCAACAATGGCTGAGGCCATCCTGAGTTTGCCGTCGTGATCGGTAAACCAGGCTTGTATGTTACCGGGATTCTCAGCCAGCATGGTCAGTTCACCGGTATTGATATTCAACCTGTAAGGGTCGAAAACCTTTGGATCTCTCTTATTAAGCCCAACAATCACAAATTCGTCAATATCAGGCAGGTCGTCAATGACTTCAGTCCGTACGCCCGGAAAATCAGTCAGTGCTACAAGGTTTGAACCATCCAGGTTCACGCCGTAAAGCTTGTAATTTTCATCTCCGCCGGTGTCCTTCAGGTACAGGATA
The DNA here is from genome assembly GCA_022711175.1 of Bacteroidota bacterium. GTDB lineage: Bacteria > Bacteroidota > Bacteroidia > Bacteroidales > UBA4417 > UBA4417. Next base: position 4,735 of record JAKLFM010000070.1, read on the forward strand.
CGGTTGTTGTTTCCCCAGAAATAGCCCGAAATGTCGCGGGCAGTATCGCTGGTGAGCCGTATTGCAGAGTCTTTACCGATTTCCTGCACAAAAATGTTCATGCGCCTCATGTAAGGAGCCATAAACGAGAAGTACTTTCCGTCGGGCGAAAGCTGGTAACCTGATTTTTCGGGGTTTTTAAAGAAATCTTCAAGGGGAATTTGTTTTGCAGTCATTTTTCCTTCTTTTTGTTTGCATCCGTATGAACCGAAAATAGCCAAAGCCATCAACAGTATCATCAGCGACATCAAATTTTTTTTCATGGCACTAAGGTTTTTGGTTAAAATTAACAGGTAATCAGGTGGTTGTTTGTCATCAAAATCATCCCGAAATTAGAATAAAGCCAAATATGCTGTTCATGTATGGTGCCTCAAATCTTTCATTTCATGATTTGAATCTGTAAAACGCATTTTATTATCGCTAAAATCAGTATGTGATTATCTGAAACATACCATTCCTCATCACTCAATTACAACACAAGCAGTAATTTTGCGTTACGAAATCATGAAACGTAACAAGATACGGATCCTTACTATTGCTACACTCTCGTCGCTGGTATTGCTGACGGCAGTGGCAGGGCTTACGTTGCAGTATCTTTTTAACGGTAAAGTGAAGGAATTGTTTGTTCGCGAATTAAATAAACAACTGGCTACCGAAGTTAAAGTTGATGATATAAAACTGAGTCTTTTCAGGGATTTCCCATTTGCATCGGTAAGGTTCACGGGAGTTCAGATGAAAGAAGCTACGGGAGGAAAGACTTCCGGAAATCTGTTGAAAGCCGGGCTTATTGCGATGAAGTTCAATATCCCCGACTTGCTGCGCAATAAGTTTTCGGTTCATTATGTTTCAATAGCTGATGCTGAATTCCGACTGCATTATTTCAGCGACGGCACCGATAACTATCATATCCTGAAATCGTCAAATGCTGCTGAAAGCAGTCAGTTTCAACTGGATATCAGGCGCATAAGCTTTTCAAACGCAAGGTTTATCTATCTGGACGATGCTGCGCAGCAGTCAGCCGACCTCACCGCCGAAACCCTTTTACTCAAAGGCCGTTTCAGGAACGAATCTTTCAGGATGAACCTTTCAGGGAAAGTGCAAATTGAAGAATTTAAAGTCAATAAAATGGTGTTTATTGACAAACGTGCAGTCAAACTCAATGCCGATGTAGATATTGAAACATCGAAAGGGCTTTATACAGTAAGCAACGGCCAATTAATTCTTGATAAACTGCAGCTCAGCACAAATGGTTGGATGATTCATCGTAACGACAGGCAGGAGATGAACCTCACAATTTCAGCCTCCAATACTCCGGTTAATAAAATTATTTCGCTCATACCCGATAAATATAATGCTCAATTAAGCAATTACAACTTTGATGGCACAGGCGCAATCACGCTTTTAATCAAAGGTTTGTTTGGTGGAGGACACACTCCTGCGGTTACGGCAAATATTACGTTAAACGATGGAAACATCATTCACCGGAAGACGAATGTTGGTTTGCAGGAGCTTAAGTTATCGGTTAGATACGTTTCGTTACAGGACAGCCGGGGGATGAATCTGAACATCAGTAATTTCAACGCCAAACTCAAAAATGGCGCCATTACCGGTAGTATTATTATGGATGGTTTAGAATCGCCTGCAATAAAAGCCAGCTTCTCTGGCGAATTCGATCTGGCCGGTATCAGGGACTTTCTTCACAGCGACACTATCACGCGCCTTTCGGGGATGATGAACATTACCGGAAGTTTTTCAGGAAAAATTGCTGATATTCAGCATCCTTCATCCTCTGATTTCCGAAACAGCACTTTTACCGGCATATGCAATCTATCTAATGTTGATGTGGGATTAAAAGGATACAATCAACCTGTAACAGGCCTTTCCGGAACATTTCATTTCGATAATAACGACTTGGTAATTAATGCTTTAAACGGAAAATTCGGTGAAAGTGATTATTCCATTAGAGGATCGGTAGGTAACTTGCTGGCTAAGTTATTTGTGAAGGGAGAAAAACTTATAATCGACGGAAGCCTCGTTTCGGAGAAAATTAACTGGGATGAAATCAGCACAAGCAGCGAAGGTACAAGTGACTATAGTTTCGGTATTCCCGGCGACATTGAGATTGGAAACCTGAAATTAGATATCAGGAACTTCCGCTTCAGGAAGTTTGATGCACGCAATCTCACCGCGATGTTGTCGGTTCACAACCGGATTCTGACGGCTGACAATATATTGCTGCAATCAATGCAGGGAACGGTTAGCGGTAAGGCGACCATTAACGCTTCTAATCCATCACATAGTATTCTTACATGCGATGCCAGGGTGAACAAGGTGAATATTAACAAGTTGTTTACCGAGTTTGGCAATTTCGGTAATACCGACCTGGTTGCTGAAAACCTTGATGGACGGGTGACAGGTAAAGTGCTTTTTTCGGGACTGATGTATCCGAATCTCGATATGGATCTGGAATCAATAAAATCACATGCCGAACTTATGGTGGAGGATGGACGGCTTGTAAACTATGAACCAATGATGGATCTTTCAACTTTTTTACGGGTTGAAGACCTGAAGGATATACGGTTTGAAACCCTTACCAATGAGATTGATATTGCCAACCAGGTGATTTATATCCCGGTCATGGAGATAAAGACCAGTGCGCTGAATCTCACATTGATGGGCACACATACCTTTGATAATGAGATCAATTACCATTTCAGCATTGCTTTAGCCGATATACTTGCTTCAAAATTCAGGAAGAGAAATCCGGGATACAGCAAGCAGGAGGAATTTGGACCTTTAGCTGAGGATAATCGTGGCAGGACAATGGTTTATGTTTCGATGACCGGCACCGTTGATCAACCCGTATTTGGATATGATAAAAAAGCTGTCAGGCAGAAAATTGGCAGTGAAATGCAGAACCAGCAATCAGAGTTAAAGCAGGTGTTCAACAGGGAATTCAGGCGAACGGCGGGAGACTCCTTATCGCAGCGAAAAAGTGAGAAAGATAAGGAGATACAAAAGAAGCAGGAAGAGGGGAAGTTTGTGATTGAATGGGAAGATGATGACAGAAAGTAAATTTGTATGCAGCAGATGCGAATGTGTGATCCGCACCCAATAAACCATATTCCTTTTTAATGAAAGTCAAGGCCATTTTTTGGAAAGTTTAGTTCCAAAATGAGATAGAATTGCTCGTTAATCTCAAACTCAGATTTCATATATAGCAGAATGTGAATATTTTAGATATAGATTATCTGAATGGTACGATTTTAGTTGTTTATGAAGCAATATTATAAATCTGCATTGTAAATTCTCGTTATTGCTTGGACTCCTTCTCCCTGAAGTTGATGTAAAAGCTACTTTTTTATGTAAATTAACTATAAATTAACAAAAGAAAGGAGGATACGCAAGTTTTCTATACATTAATTGAACAACTTTAATCAGTTGATTGTTAATTAATATTTAAACCAAATAATAACCCTAAATCGCTCAAATATGAAAAGAACTCTCATCAAATTCATTTTTCTGTTACTGGCATTGCCGGTAGTGTTTTTTGGATGCCAGAAAGCTGAACTGAAAGAAGATTTATCGTCGATAAATCAGGAGAATACCCTCAAAACTGATCCCACGTACTGTGGTACTCCCGTTGTTGCAAACTTATTTGAGGACTTCTATTACGTCGGCAATGAGCCTCAGTTCCCGAACACCAGTTTTGGCAGTGTTACGGTTGGTAATGACATTACCAATCTTTTTGTTACCTACGATATCATCCCGGGCTGGAAACTGAAACATGCTTTTCTTTATGCAGGAACCCATGAAAACCTTTTCAATGGTGTGCTTGCCGAAATGCCTGACTTCGGTGGAGCTTTTACCGGCGAGTTCCACATTGTGCAGTTTCCGTATCAACAGTTCTACAATGAACCAGGAGAGTTTGTGCAATCACAGGCCTTTGTAATTCCAAGAGCAAATCTTCCTCAATGCGCTATTATTGTTGCATTTGCTGAAATCGTAAATGATGAAAACCCAGAGCTTCATACTTATGTCTCTGCAAAGATCACGAGTGGCCTGAAGCACTACGGCTATTATTTTGAATATTGTATGCAGGACTGTCTTACTTGTGAAACAGCATACGCGAGAGGTGAGAATGTAGCTGGTAAGGTAACCCGTTATTGCTTTTATGACCCGCCCCTGAATCTCAGCAACTGGGGCTGGACTCATAAACTGGTTCCTGCTACAGGTCAAACTATTGATTTCAGTTGGCCGATATATGCCGGTAACCCCTCATGCAATCCTATGAACGAACCTGTGGGATATTTTACCGGTACTTATAATGGCACCACACTTCATGTAATGTATGATCTTATGGATGGTTATCAGCTCAATGAAACTCACTTGTGGGTAGGGAATGACTATTTGTATAAGAACAAGAAGAAGTACGTTGCAGCCCCTGGCCAGTACACATACAACAATGTATTTGAAGAAGGCGTATATCATGATTTTCCTGCTTCAGGAACAATATACGTTGCAGCTCATGCAGTGGTTTGCGGAGTATTTGAATAAACATCCTGAAATGTAAAATAATGAAAAAGAGGCAGCTCTGTTCGGGCTGCCTCTTTTCAATTTATTACAGACTATTTCCTCAGGTACCTGATTCATCAATAACCTTAACATAGCCATTGATTTCAGGAGGTATTATTTCGTTAATTACAAACATTTCATTGAGGAGTTGGGTTGATAATATGCCGGCAACAGCCATTTGGTCAATTTCAGAAACATTATTGCCAGTCTTCACTTTCATAATCAGTGACCTCACTTTGTCATTATTGAATAGCCCGTAAGAGCAAATCAACTGGTCAGAAAGCATTTCATCTACGTATGTTGGTGCTGACGAAGCAAAGAAGCTGCCTGAAATAGGCGCTCTGTATGCCTGCTTAGGCCTCATTCTGATCGACTCGGGTATCATTCCCCTCCCGATCAGTTTTAATAGGAACTTTTCATTGAGGCTGTTAAGTTTGAACCTATCGGGAAGGTTGTTGCAGAATTGTATCACGCGATAATCGAGGAATGGGTACCTTCCTTCCACTGAATTCCCCATTGCCATCCGGTCACCTTGTGAGGATAGCAAGTAACCCGACATGAAAATGGTGGCCTCAAGGTACTGTGAACGTGATAATTCACTCCATTCCATAAACTGATCCGGGAGATTAGGGTAGATTGCTGCCAGCGGATCATATCCGTTTACCTGATGAATGACATCATCCGACAGATAATTCATTATCCGTGATGTATTGTGCCATCTCAACTGATGCGAATACAAGGGATCACCGGTGGCCGTAAGATTGTATCCGAAGAACATTTTAAGCGCAAAATGATTGGCATCCTTGATAACCGGAAGGTAAGGATAAAGTTTCGTTAACAGGCGCGGTCGGGAAAGCGACTCAGGTTCCTTTGCCCAAAACCGTCTGATTTTTGCTTCTTTAAAAATGTTATAGCCGGCCAGAAATTCATCAGCTCCTTCACCGGTAATCACCACCTTTATGTTGCTTTCCCTTACTTTTTTCGATAGCAGGAACATTGGTGTTGGAGCGGTGCGCAGAATCGGGTATTCTGAATGCCAGACGGTTTCCCTGAAGTACTCCACTATTTCGTTCGGGGAGCATATTATGGCCGTATGATTGGTGTTAAAATATTTAGCAGCTTCAAGTTGAAAGGAAGTTTCGTCGAAAGCACTGTCGGTGAAACCGATCGAATAGGTATTCAGGATGCCGGGCTCAATTTCATGGATCAGGGCAGTAGTTACACTTGAATCGAGTCCACCGCTCAGATAAGCGCCCACCGGCACATCAGAGCGAAGTCTTATCTTAACGGCATCCCGTAAAAGTTCTGTTAACTCTTCGGCAGCATCGGAAATATTTCGGCTGTTATCATTCCGATTGCCTGCAAACTCCATCATCCAAAATCTTTCAATTGCAAATGATGTTGCAGTAACAGTCATAAAATGACCGGGTTGTAGCTCAAAAATATTCTCAAATGGAGTTTCAGGAGATAAGGTTGTCCAGCAATGAAATACCTGGGTTAGACTCGTGGTGCTTAATTTTCGCTCTATCTGTCCGAGTGTGAACAAACCCTTGATCTCAGAGCAAAAGGCAAAAGTTTCGTTGTGTTTCCAGTAATAAAGCGGCCTGATGCCAACCCTGTCGCGGGCAAGAAATAATTCTTCCTTTACTGTATCCCAAATACAAAATGCAAATTGCCCGTTGAAGAATTCAAGACATTGTTTCCCGTAAGTTGCATACATCTGCACCACAACTTCGGTATCGCTGTTTGTGCTAAACCGTACTCCTCTTTTTTCGAGATCTTTCCGAAGTTCAGGATAGTTAAAAATCTCGCCGTTATAAACAATCCAGTACCTTCCTGATTCGTTGGTGAGTGGCTGCTGCCCGCCGGCAACATCAATAATGCTAAGCCTTACACTGCCCAGCCCTATGTTTTTTCCCAGGTAAATTCCGGTTTCATCAGGGCCACGGTGTTTGATCACCGATAGCATCCGTCTGAGGCTATTATTACAGGAGTGTTTATCGGAACTGTAGTGAAATACTCCGGCTATACCACACATTTTAATTTTCCGGGTTTAGCTTTCGTAGGACAAAACCTGCCATCGCATCAATGGATTCGAAGTTGTCTTCGAGCAATTCAGAGTCTTTGGCTTTTACATCAAAAGTCTGTTCTAAAAAACTGATAAGGGATATAAAACCCATTGAATCAAATATACCTTGTGCGAAAATCAATGTATCATTCTGAACCTGATCGGTGGCAACATAGGTGTTCTCAAGAATAAACTGTTTAATTTTCTCTTTAATCTCAGGCAGGTTGTTCATAAAGTATTACGGAAAGATGAGCTAATGGTGAATTGTTTGTTGAAATGGTTGTATCTGTGAATTATTTAGACCAAAATCATAAAAAACCTTTTATTGATCAGGCCGAATGAATTCTGCATTTTATGATGGCGTTCAAAGTTACCGGTATTTTCCATTCAGAAGAGTTCTGGTACCATTCGTTTCGATAACATCAACAACTCTCTGACACATGAGTGGGGCGACTGCCGCTCCAAATTCAGGGGTAGGATGCGAGTTATTTTCTCCTTCAGCATATGAATCCTTCAGGAACAGTCCGCCTTCGGTTTCAAGTTCATAGAAATCCCATAAATAGATGTTGTCATCAGGCTCGTCCCACTCGGAACGCACCCACTCAAAAAAGTCATTTGCCCGCATGGCAGTGGCAGTATCCATTTGGGCTTTTACTCTTACAGCACCGGTCCAGACAACAAATTTAGTATCAGGAAACTTCTGCATTTTTGCCTTTAAAGCATTGTATTGAAGCTTATAATTGTTGATTGTCTTAACCTCAGAATCAATATTACCTTCAGTACTGTCTTCAATAATATCACACACTGGATAGCAATGTTTAAAGATAATCAGATTATATTCCCTGGTAAGCATCTCAAGGGTAGGCTCTTCCATATAGGGTGCCTCACCGGCGTTTTTTACCCAGATATTATAATAATCATAAGGGTAATTGTTCCACTTATACGGATCGCCTTTAGGAAATGCTTTCTCTTCAATGCTGTAGGATTTGCCGGTTTCTTTATTATACTTTGAAAACCAGGCAGGAACATCATATTCCTGGCCGATTCTGATACCCCGGACAATTCTTCCGGTACTGGTTCCTTTATACACAACATCACCTGTGCTGTGATGTAAAAAAAGAATCTTAATTTCGCTGTCTGCCGAACTTCTATCAGTTTTACATTGTTGCATAGAGAATGCGATCATAGCAATCGCACCAATAACAGAAAAAGTTCTTAGGAAATTTGTTTTCATAACTGTTTGTATTAATAAACGATAATATGATGCTTACTCTTGGTTTGATCTATCTCGTTACACTGTTTTTTTCGGTACCTCTGTACTATCTTGTAAATGATAAGTACAAATCTTGGGTTTTGTTCATTTCAAGCGTGGTTTTTGTTGCTCTTCTTTCATTCAAAGCATTGCTTTTTGCAATAATACTGACACTTGTGAATTATTTTGCCGGAATTCTCCTGGAAAAATACAGGGATGATTCGAAAGTGCGCGTATATCTTTTCTGGCTGACTATAGTTTTCAATGCCGCTATTTTGGTTATTACGAAAGCATTTGGAACCCTTATCGATAGTTTGTTCCCTGCTGGTTCGCCCTCAATTATTGATTCAATGGCTTCCTTCAATTACATACTAATACCTTTGGGCGTTTCGTACTACTGTTTCCAGGCGTTGGGATATTTAATCAGAATTAACAGGGGCGCAGAAAAGGCAGAGCGAAATATTATTAATTTTTTCATATACCTGATTTTCTTTCCAAAATTTATTTCAGGGCCCGTATTACGTTCAAATCACTTTTTACCTCAGTTAAAGCAACCTGCAGGTTTTAATAATACGAATTTGGAAGAAGGCTTAAGACTTATTTTATGGGGACTTTTAAAGAAAATTGTGATTGCCAATAACCTCATGATCCCGGTTATGCTCGTTTATGGAAATCTATCTGAATATACCGGTGTTGCTCTTCTCTTTGTGCTTCTGGTGCAGTCATTTTATATCTATTTTGATTTCTCAGGTTATACCGATATGGCATTAGGTATGGCGAGTTTATTCGGGCTTAAGGTTATGGACAATTTTAACAGGCCTTTTCTTGCCCGAAGTATAACTGATTACTGGAGACGATGGCACATATCACTCTCATCTTGGACTAACGATTTTATCTACAGTCCATTCATCGTCAAGTACCGGCAGTACGAAAATATAGCCATTATCAGTGGTATTTTCCTCACATTCTTCATTGTTGGAGTATGGCACGGATTGAACTGGACCTTTGTAATACTTGGATTATTGCAGGGGATAGCTATTGTTTATGAGTATTACACCAAGAAATACAGGTTCCGTTTTTCGGCAAAACTGCCTGTGAGGATGGTGAAAGTTCTCAGCAGGATGATTGTTTTCCTCTTTATAAGCATTTCACTGGTTTTCTTCTTTTCGGGAAGTGTTTCGGATGCTGCTTATTTCCTGACACATCTCTTTGCATTTAATGGAAGTTTTTCTGTTCCTTCGGAATTTCTTACCCATGCTTCTGGCGTTTTCGCTGCCTTCATAGTCCTGATTGTGCTCATGGTATTTGAAAATTTGAATGAAAATGGTAAAAACTTATTGGGCAGATTCCTGAACTTGCCGGTTTGGATCCAATGGATTGGTTATGCAGCCTGTCTGGGAATGATTATCTTATTTTACTCTGACATACAGTCGTTTTATTACATGAGGTTTTAACCGTACATGATTCCTGAAGTCATGCCTATAATAAATTTTCTTTCACTTTTTTACCACTGGAGGAAATTTTAAGCTGATCGGTAATCCCGATGATCTGGGGAACTTTAAAGGAAGCAAGTTTACTGAAGCAGTACTGACGGATAAAGTCTTCATTGACACTGATACCCGACGATGTACTTACCACAACGGTAGCTTTGATAATTTCACCCAATAAGTCATCGGGTATGCCTTCAACTGAACAATCCACCACTTCGGGTATTTCCAGAATAACAGCCTCAATCTCCTTAGGACTGATTCGCTTTCCGCCAACCTTAATGATTTCCTTTCTCCTGCCTGTTAGGAAAATGAATCCATCAGGATCCACTGTGCCGAGATCACCGGTGTACAACCATCCGTTTTTCAGGACTTCATTCGTTGATTCCTCATCTTTATAGTAACCAGTCATGATGTTCTCACCACGGGCTAATACCTCGCCTGTTTCTCCGGGCTTGATTTCAGCTCCGTCATCATTTACAACCTTTAATACTACATCCGGAATCCCTCTGCCAATGGAGCCTTTCTTCTGATCATACAATTCAGGTGGCAAATACGAAAGCCTTGCCGTTGCTTCAGTTTGCCCGTACATAACATAAAACTTAATCTGAGGGAAATTACTGCGGAATTCATCAATAAAAAGAGGGGCTAATTTTCCGCCGGCTTGTGTTACATACCTGAGATCTGGAAATATCGAATTTTTAAATTCGTTGGTCTTACGTAAAAGGATTTGAAAATGACTGGGCACCCCGGCGAAACCTGTACACTTATAATCGAGCAGCGAGCGTATGATGCTTCCGATGAATATGAATGAATTATTGAGAACAATTGATCCGCCTGCCCTGAGATGTGTGTGAAGCAGCGACAAACCGTAACAATAGTAGAACGGAAGCACAACCATCATTCTGTCATCGCTGGTAAGATGAAGATAAGAAATAATGGATTTCGTGTTGGCGATCAGGTTCTTATGAGAGATCATCACCCCTTTGGGTTTGCCCGTTGAACCGGACGTAAAGATGATTTCGGCACAACGGTTTTCATCAAAGGAATTGTCATTGTCAGCGCTTTTCCGCTTTTCCGTATCGGTTGCTGAATCGGGGAAATAACACGGGAGATTGCCGACAGGTAACTTTTGAGTCAAATCTCTGGTGAGAAAAACAGCAACCGGTTCGGTCAAATCGGCAAGCAAGGTGAAATTTGAAGTTTCGATGGCCGGATCTACCGGTATGCATATGTTGCCTGATTTGATGATAGCCAGGTAAACATTTATAAAAAAAAGATTGTTGACCGAAACAAGCATGATGTTGTTGCCCTCACCGTAAGTCGTTCTTATGAATCCGGCCAGATTACATGAGTAGTTATATAATTGTTTGAATGAAACGGTTTCCCTGCCGACAAGGAAATCTTTTTCTATGGTTCGAGAGTTCTCAAAGAAATAATCAAAAGCATTCATATTGAAAGTAAGGCTGAATTAACTACTTTATAGGTTCCATTCTCAGGTAATTTGTTGTTTTCTTCTTCCGGTCAAAATTATTGAATATAGCTTTGATGTTATCAGGTGATATTTGCATTACTGAAGCGATATCCTCAATCGGGTAATTGTTTTCGTATCCGTACCAGAGCAGGTCCATTTTATCAAATGGGAGTTGGTAAAAGAACTCCTCCTGGGTTTGTTCGGCTGAATAAGTATCGGTAGTAGGTGTTCGCTCAATAATTTCTGCCGGCACATCAAGATACTCAGCCAACTGGTAAACCTGAGTCTTGTATAGATGGGCTATTGGCATAATATCTGCTCCTCCATCCCCGTATTTGACGAAAAAACCCTGCTCAACTTCATGCTTGTTGGGTGTGCCGATAACCGCGTAGTGAAGCCTTTCAGCATGGTAATAGAGCATCGACATTCTGCTTCGTTGTTTGAAGTTTGAAGAGGCAACTATCTGAAGGTATTCATTCACCGGCAACATTCTGCTTTTACTCTGGCCGTTTCTATCGATGATGGTCAGCATGAAGACCGGGGGGAGATTGATACTGATATTCTGTTGATTGATCCCTATTTTCATCTTGTAATCAGCAGGGTTATATTCGGGGAAAACGGAGGCAACTGCTTCATCACGTCTTCGGTAACACCCAAATCCGATCAGCGCACCGGTTATATCTTCCTCTAAACAACGAACTCCAAATTTGCCTGCCAGGCTAAGGGCCAGTTCTTTGCTTGCAGGGCTTGAGTCTTTCTCGGGAAGCATGATACCAACCACATAGTCGGGACCAAGCGCTCTAACCACCAATGCGAGAGTTACCGAAGAATCGATTCCACCGCTGATTCCTACAACAGCTCCTCTCCGCTTTAGTACTTTATCGATATTGTTTCTAAGAAACTGGGATATCTTATACACTTCTGCTTCAATATCTTCGATTACCAGCAGTTCTTTTGAGAATGGTTTCTTGAGCGGAGTATCCATTTTTTGATAGATTTACATTAGAAAAGAGGGAAGAATGTGTTGATTTTTATCTATATATTATTGATCCAAATTTGACTGTGAAGCATAAGTTTTACTTTCTTCCTTTTTTATTGCTTCAACTAACAGCGCAGAAAACTCCCGTGCTCCGTTTTCGTTCAAGTGGTAAGAGTCATAAAACAACTGTGGACTGTTACGAAAGTATTCACTGTCTCCAAAGTCGAGGAAGGGTACATTGTATTGTGCTGCAATTTTCCTGGCTTCAATCACAGAACAATCAGGGGTTGCGAGTTTGTGGAAATAAGGAGAAACTACTACATATATCCTGGTTCCGGATTTGATGCAATCCGTGAGGATCGATTCATATATTCGCACCTCCTCTTTATCGAAATCATAACATGGAGAAGCTTTGTAGCTTACCAAGGGTTCATTCCATTTGTCAAGAAGAGGGATGAAACCTTCGTTATCTCCGTCTCGGGTACTGTGCAATGCCGGGTGACCGGCGGCTATAGTCACCAGCATTGAGTTATAAGGATATATTCGTGATAGTAGTTTAACTTTTTCAAATGGGCTTTTAGTTTCAATAATATCACGAAGTTCAGGATGGCTGCGGTAATAAGGCAGAAGGTAGGCTGTCCGATCATAGCTTTCCTGCGAAGGTTTGAATCCGGTTTTAATAAAATCAAAAATTATGACTTTGGGTTTATATCGTTTCAGGATGCTCCTGATTACTGCATAATGATAGAAAATGTAGCTCCCGTCTCTGCCGGCATTGTAATATGACAAATTCAGACCTTTG
>JAKLFM010000071.1 GCA_022711175.1 Bacteroidota bacterium
CAGGGCTCATACGACAATCCTACATTTGAACCGATAATTACTGATGCGGGAAGACTCTGGGTCAACAAAGCCTACTTTATTCCCATAACCATTGATGAGATGAATAAGAATACTGCCCTGATACAGAACCCCGGTTATTGATTCTGAATTTAGACTTAAATGCAGAATACAAAGGGAATGAATGTATTATAACACAACTCTCAACAGATAATACTCCTGTTTTCAAAAAAAACGAAGGCTCTTCATGCCTTCGTTTTATTTGAGCGGAAAACGGGGATTGAACCCGCGACCTTCAGTTTGGGAAACTGACGCTCTACCACTGAGCTACTTCCGCGATCGTGGTGCAAATTTAATACATCCCCTGCAACAGGCAAGCGCGAGGTAAATTATTTTCCGATCAGGCGCTATACAAAACCTTGTACTGCCAGGCTTCCAGGTCGAAGCAGGGACTTTCGCCCAGCACAACAGGCATAGGCGGACTGAACAGTTCAAGGAATTTGCCGGGTTGTGCCTCGCACCCCAGGTGAAATACAACGTGGCTTGCACCAAGGTTAATAACGGCAATAACAGTATGCTTTCCTTGCGAAAACTTCACGGCCATCACCTGCGCATCGGCAGTGGTGGGGATTACTTCAAATGCCCCGGCTAAAGCTCCGCCTGCGAACACCGGGTGCTCAGCCCTCAACGCAGTTAGCTTTTCATAGATGCCAAACATCTTATCCTGCTTCCACTCAATGAGGTCCTTATCGAAAAAGCTCAGCCTGCGTGCATTTCCGGCTTCCTGACCGCTGTATAAGAGCGGGAAACCCGGCAGCATGAAGATAAGCACGGCAAATGCTTCGAGTGACAGCCCAAGCCGCTCCAGTTCGCTGCCATTCCATGAGTTCTCGTCATGGTTACTGATAAACAGCATGTTGGCAGCATGTTCAGGAAACCTGAAAATCTCATCGGTGAACATCGCCTTTAAATCACCGGCGTTTCTTTTACCCTGCGCCACATCGTTAAAACAATGGAAAAGGTTCCAGTTGTACAGCACATGAAAAGCGTTACTGGTAAGTTCGCGCAGGTCCGATTCGGCCAGCATGAAGAGATCGGGCTTCACGGCAATGAGCCTTTCCTTTGCCTGCTCCCAAAACGAAGTGGGTACAAGGTGTGCCATATCGCAACGGAAACCGTCGATACCGGTTATTTCGAGCCAAAAACACATGGCTTCGGACATAGCCTTCCGCAGCGGCTGCGAATTGTAATCCAGCTTGATCACATCTTCCCATTCAGGGAAAGGCGGTGTGAAAAACCCGCGCCCGTCGAGAAGGTAGTAATCGGGATGACTCACCGTCCAGCCGTGATCCCACGAAGTATGGTTGGCCACCCAGTCGAGGATTACATACATGCCCATTTCGTGAATTTCCTTCACCAGGCTGATGAATTCATCCATGGTTCCGTACGATTCATCCACAGCGGTGTAATTACTGATGGAATAGTAGCTTCCCATGGTTCCTTTTCGGTTAAGTTTACCGATAGGCTGCAGCGGCATGAACCAAAGTATCCCTGCGCCCAGTTTTTTAAGCCGGGGCAAATGCTCCCTGAACTCCCTGAAAGTACCTCCGGGCGTATATTGCCTGAGATTTACCTCATAAATGGTAAGGTTCCGGCTCCATGCCGGTATGGAATTGGATGGAATATTTTGTTTTGTCAATGGTATTATTGAATTGTAAGGGATTCACCTGAAACTTGAAACTTGAAACCTGAAACTTTTCACCCTGAGCCTGTCGAAGGGTAAACCTCAAACCCGAAACTCATCTCACACCGGCACTTTTTTATAAATGAAATGCCTCCAGCGAGTTATCGAAATCAATATAGAAGTCGGCTTCGGGTTTTAGCGACTGAACAACCTGGTGTTCGCGTTCAAGCACTTTCATACGGAAATCGTCGAGTTCCTCCTTTTTCTCGGCAATCTGTTGTTCGAGGGTTTCTTTGTAGGTAAGTTCCACAAACACCCTGAGGTTGGCTTCGCGTATTTTCACCGAATACAACCCGTTGATAATGAGCAAATCAATACCTGCAAAGTCGGTGATGATTTCGTCAACCTGCAGTGTCACCAGGTCAACGCTGGGCAATGATGACTTTTTGCTGTTTTTAAAGTCGATAATATTCTGCCGGATGCGGTGCCAGTCGTATTCGTTATAGCCAACGCTCTCAATGCCATGCTGCATGCGCCAGTGGGTACGGTCTTCGGGCGGCACCTTGTAATAATCGTCCATGTGGAGGATCTTACATTTTAAGCCTTGCTTTTTGAAGAGGCGTGCCAGTGCAATGGATATTTCGCATTTGCCTGATGCCACCTCGCCTGAGATGGTCAAAATGTATTTGTTCGAAAGGTCAGAATTGATACGGTCGAAGATCGTCAGGGCAGCATCTTCGTGCTTCTTACTGATGGAAACGATATCGTTGAGCATGGTTTATGTTTTAGAATTTGGGAAAGGTATTAAGGCATCAGATTTTCAGCAATTACAACCGGCAATCCACATAATGGAATTCTCCGTCAGCCATTCCTTTTCGTTTACAAAAATACGATTTAAAAAACGAACTCTGAAACAAACACTACAGACCAGAATTTAATAAAGTTCCCGGAAGCCTCGTCAATTAATAATTTCAGTAATTTTGACCTTTAAAATTCACCGGTTTTGGCATTAAAAAACAGCAGCCGCAATATCCTCCTGCGGGCAATTCTTATACCTGCAGCCCTCCTGTTTGCGCTCTGGCTAATTGTTTTTGTTACCGGCAATTTAACCTGGCCGACCGGAAAATCCCGACATTCTTCCGAAGTAAAAGCTTTCGGGATTACTACTCCCGGGAAATATTTAGTTTATGGCATTGATGTTTCGCACCACCAGGGCAACATCAACTGGAAAAAGGTTAAGAACATGGTCTCGAACAACCGCAAAGTGAGTTTCGTGTTTATAAAAGCTACCGAAGGGATCACACGCCAGGACAGGCATTTCGCTAAAAACTGGAAAGCAGCGAAAAAGGAAGGCTTCATTCGCGGGGCGTACCATTTTTATTATCCCTCGCGTGATGCGAAAAAACAAGCCGATAACTTCATAAAACAGGTAAAACTCGAGGCCGGCGATTTGCCGCCTGTGGTGGACATTGAACACAGCAATGGTAAAAGCAAGAAACAGATTACCGAAGGGCTCAAATCATTTATGGAAATCATTGAGAAACACTACGGTGCTACCCCGATTCTCTATACCAATATTTCCTTCTATTATTCATACCTGGCCGGTGATTTCGATCAAAACACACTCTGGATTTCGGGATATCATGGCGAGGAGCGCTTCCGGGAGAAATTCAGGTCGGGGTGGCATTTCTGGCAATACAGCGAGAATGGCCGGATTGACGGCATCAAAGGCGGTGTGGATTGCAATGTTTTTAAAGGGACTGAGCAGGATTTGAAGAAACTGTGCCTCAGGAAATAAAAACAGGCTCCCGTAGGGGAACCTGTCATGAAAATCTGTTTAAAAACGCCTATTCTTCGTAAGCTATCGTGTCGTCACCGAAATTGATGCCCACTCCGCGTGCCGTTTTTATAAGAGCGGTGTCGAGTGTCACCAGGTTGGGTTTCTGGATGGCATCCTGCAGGGTAACACTGGTAATATAAGGATGGCGGTACGAAACCATGCAGCCGAATTCGCCGTTAAGCACCAATTCCATGGCTTTTACCCCGAACTGTGTAGCAAGCACGCGGTCGTAAGCAATGGGAACCCCGCCACGTTGCAGGTGTCCGAGTACGGTAACGCGAATATCATGCTCGCAACCGGCTTGTTTCAGTTCCTCGGCCAGCTTGAATCCAACACCACCCAGGCGTACATTTTCGTAACCGATTTCATCGGCTTTTTGTCCGACTACCGTTCCATGTTTGGGTTTGGCGCCTTCGGATACTACCACGATGGCAAAACCGCGGTCGCGATGGAAGCGGGCGTCGATTTTGCTTTTGACGATGCTGATGTCATACGGTATTTCGGGGATGAGGCACACTTCGGCACCACCGGCAACGGCAGAGTTCAGGGCGATCCAACCGGCATCGCGGCCCATCACCTCGAGGATGAAAACCCTGTTGTGACTCGCGGCAGTAGTAACAAGCTTATCAACAGCCGACGTAGCTTCCTGTATGGCTGTCTGGAATCCGAAGGTGGAATCGGTGGCTGAAAGGTCGTTGTCAATGGTCTTGGGAACGCCGATAATATTGAGTCCTTTTTCGAAAAGTTTCTGCGAAATACGCTGCGAACCATCTCCGCCAATATTTATAACCGCGTCAATACCAAGGTATTGAATCTTGCGAATCATCTCATCCGAACGGTCAATATATTCCCATTCGCCGTTGTGTTTTTTCACCGGCCATGCAAAAGGGCCTCCTTTGTTGGTAGTTTGAATGATTGATCCGCCCTGGTAATGAATCCCGGCAACCTTGGCTTCGTCGAGCAGCACAAGTTCGGTGGGCTCGTTGAGAATACCATCAAATGCCTTGATGCACCCCAGAACTTCCCATCCCGATTCCTGCGAGGCACGTTTTACAATGGCCCTTATTACGGCATTTAACCCCGGGCAATCGCCACCACCGGTTAAAACCATTACTCTTTTCATAGTATATCTATTTTATCTTATTGATTATCAATTCAATGAAATCGTTTCACAAGTTTACGATTTCGCGGTGCAAAAGTACAATTTTTATTTTCAAGTGCGTCTTTATCATCAATCAGTCCTAAAAAACAGTGAAATACTGAGTCTGCAGATGAATCCCTGCCATTTAATTCTTTCTTTAATGAATTGATTTTCTGATATATAGAGGTTTGTCGTGTTAAATATCTGTTAAAAAAAGTACCCTGTGTAACCTTCTGGTGCAAAAGCCGTCTCACTATAAAACATCAAGAAAAACACACCATGAAAAATATCACCCTTACAATAGCCCTTGCAGCCATCCTTTCAACAGGAGTAACCGCTTCAACCATCAGGACCTACTTCCCCATGCCTGAAGAATCCTATGTGAACGACATACCCTTCAATACGGCATTGATTTCAGCTTTCAGCTTCCGCGAATCGGCGCTCAATGGATGCCTTCAGGCCGATGACGAGGCATATGTTGACGATATTCCCTTCGATACCCGCGCTGTTGCCGAAAAACAATACCACAACCTCAGCGTGGTTCCCGAACTCACACTCTCCGATGAACCTTATGCCGACGATATCCCTTTCAACACTGCCGAAGTGGCAAAAAGCAGCAGGTGAACCCCATAACCCAATATATCTCCAGCGCCCTGAGGGAAAACCCGAAGGGCGCTTTTTTATTACAGCAATCCGCGGTTCAGGAAATCGAAATATGCTGAGGCGTCTTCGCCAAAAATCTCCACCGATTCGCCAATGATCTTGTAAGTGCTATGCTGACCGGCTATGCGTGAAAAGTGAATTTCGTACTCCACGTTCTTCTCATCGAGCATCAATACCTTAGCCAGGTTGGCATTGCGCTCCGAAATAAGCTTTTTATTGCAATAGGGACAGAAGAAATCAACAAGGTCGCCTTTGCTTATTTCGAAAGTCGGATGCTTGATGATGGTATAATCGCCTAGTTGCGGGTGGAGCATAATTATGCCTTCCTTTCCTGACTTATTTCGCGTTGAAAAGATGATGTTCTCGCCTACGTTAAGGTAGTTGCGGCATTGCGGACAAAGGAAATTGTGACTCATGGCTGCCGGTTGAAAAGATTAAAGTTACAACAAATAATGTGCTTTTTTCAAGTATTGCCTGCGGGAATGAAATAACTACTTTTGAGAACACAAGGCATTTTGGTCCAAAGAACTTGTATATATTTTCAAATGAATGATAACCAATCGCTTGCGCTGATTTTTGATATGGATGGCGTGATTGTGGAAAACCACGAATGGCACTTTCGTGCCTGGATTGAATTTTGCCGGCAGTATGGCATAACCCTCACCCAAGAAGAGTTTTACACCAAAATATTCGGCGGCACCAACCACGACCTGCTCACAAGGCTCTTTGAAGGCTCGCTCAGTAACGATGACATAGAGCGCATGGGAGAAGAAAAAGAAGCCATTTACAGGGAAATGTATGCGCCTCATATACAGCCGGTTCCGGGAGTAGTGGAATTTATAGGTCTTGCCAGAGATAAGGGCATAAAAACGGCGCTTGCAACTTCAGCCCCAAGCAGTAATGTTTCATTTACGCTGGAACATACCAACCTCTCAGGTAGTTTTGATATAATAGTTGACAGTTCGCACATTAAACATGGCAAACCGCATCCTGAAATTTATCTGAAAGCGGCAGCGCTATTGAACCTGGAGCCCCGGCAGTGCATTGTTTTTGAGGATTCATTGTCGGGTATAACTTCCGCTCTTTCGGCAGGTTGCAATGTAATTGGCGTGGCCACAACACTGCCGGCTGCGGAACTCACTATGGCACATCACATTATCACCGATTTTACCGAGCACAACGCACTGCTTAATGTTGTCAGGCAAATCATGCAGCACAAGGTCGAATAAAGGTTTTGCCGTCACAGGAATTATCTGTTAATTTGTGTCAGAATCAACTCCGAAAAACTTTTTTGTAAACTTAATATTCCCGGTAAATCTTAACACATGAAAATCAAGCTATTGGCAATGCTGCTGGCATTTATCACTGCCGGCATCGTTCAGGCCCAGCAGGGCAACATCAAATTCACAGAGTACGACCTCAGCAACGGTCTGCATGTAATCCTTCACCAGGATAACACCACTCCTATTGTTGCCGTCACTATACTTTACCATGTAGGGTCGAAAAATGAGGTGGAAGGCCGCACCGGTTTCACCCATTTCTTTGAACACCTTATGTTCGAAGGGTCGCCGAACATTCCGCGCGGCGAGTATTTCAAAATCACCCAAAATGCCGGCGGCACGCTCAACGCCAATACTTCGCAGGACCGTACCTTTTATTTTGAACTCCTGCCTTCGAACCAGCTCGAACTCGGACTGTGGCTCGAATCGGAAAGGCTGTTCCACCTGCGCATCGACAGCACCGGCGTCGAAACACAGCGCGCCGTGGTGAAAGAGGAACGTAAACAGTCGTACGACAACCGTCCCTACGGCTCAATTATTGAACAGACCATGTCGCACGCTTTCAAATCGCACCCGTACAAATGGACGCCCATTGGATTCCCCGAAGATATCAACAGGGCTACTTTGCAGGAATTCAAAGATTTCCACGACACTTATTATGTACCCAACAACGCCACGCTGTCAATTGCCGGCGATATCGACCTTGAAACCACCAAAAAGCTGGTGGAGAAATATTTCGGCGATATTCCCAAAGGCACCAAGCCCTTTTACAGGCCAGGCATAGTTGAACCTCCACAAACTGCCGAAGTGCGCGACACCGTTTACGACAACATTCAACTCCCCGCCGTTATTGTGGCCTATCATATGCCGGCACAGGGAACCCCCGATTCGTACGCCCTTTCGATGCTCACCACACTGCTGTCGGGTGGCGAAAGTTCGAGGCTCACTAAATCGGTTGTTGACAAACAGCAGAAAGCCCTGCAGGTATTCTCGTTCCCGTTTGCACTCGAAGATCCGGGCTTGTTCCTCATTTTCGGCCTTGTAAATATGGGTGTTACTCCCGATGTGCTCGAAAATGCCGTATATGATGAAATTGAGAAGGTGAAAACCGAAGACATCAGTGATGCCGAGTTTAAAAAACTGCAGAATAAAACCGAAAACGATTTCGTGACCGGAAACAGCACCATGGCAGGTATTGCCGAAAACCTGGCCAATTACCATGTTTATTTCGGCGATGCTAATCTCATCAATACCGAAATTGACCGCTATATGAAAGTAACGAAAGACGACCTGAAACGCGTTGCAAAACAATATCTTACCAAGGAAAACAGGGTCGTGCTTTATTATCTGCCTAAACCTACTGCTCAAAACTAAAGGAGGAAACGAATCATGAAACTTAAAATATTATCCCTTCTCTTCATCGCCCTGATTTCGTTGCCGTTAGCAGCACAGGTTTCGAAAAAGCAAGTTAAAAAAGTAACCACCCCTGCACCTGCACCAAAGGAAGTTCTCGATCGCAGCAAACGCCCGGAACCCGGTCCTGCACCTGTCATCAAAATTGGTCAAGCCGAATCATTTGTGCTGGCTAACGGGTTAAAGGTTTTTGTTGTCGAAAACCACAAAATTCCGCGAATTTCGTACCAGCTTGTGCTGGATTATGATCCGGTGCTTGAAGGCGAAGATGCCGGCTATGTTGGCTTCACCGGCCAACTGATGCGCACGGGCACTACAACCCGCACCAAAGACCAGATTGACGAAGCCATTGACTTTATCGGAGCACAACTCAACACCTCTGCCGAAGGGCTCTATGCATCCTGCCTTACCCGCCACAACGAAGCGCTGATAGAAATCATGGCCGACATTATTAAGAATGCAAACTTCAAAGCCGAAGAACTGGAAAAAATCCGTACCCAGGCATTATCGGCACTCGAAGCAAGTAAAAATGAGCCTGATTACATTTCAGGCGTGGTCAGCAAAAAGCTTTTCTTCGGCAAGGTTCATCCTTACGGAGAATCAGAAAATGAAGCTTCGCTGAAAAAAATAACCCTCGAAAAATGCCAGGAGCATTATAAAAACTTCTTCAGGCCAAACATCGGCTACTTAGCCATTGTTGGCGACATCACGCTGAAGGACGCGCAACTACTGGTTGAGAAATACCTCGGCGACTGGCAGCAGGGCGAGGTTCCAAAGGCAAAATACATGACCCCCAAACCACCGGCAAAACCCGTGGTTGCCATTGTTGACAGGCCCAATGCCGTGCAGTCGACCATTAAAGTGGGCTATCCTATCGACCTTAAACCCGGTTCGCCGGATATTATAGGGGCAAAAGTGATGAACACCGTGCTTGGCGGCGGCTCGTTCAGGCTGTTCAATAATCTGCGCGAAAAACACGGCTGGACCTACGGAGCCTATTCGCAAATGAATCCCGACAGGCTCACTGCTACTTTCGATGCATCGGCTGAAGTTCGCAACCCGGTAACCGACAGTGCCTATACGCAGATACTCGCCGAGATGAACCGCCTGCGCACCGAGCCTGTTGGCGATGTCGAACTCGCCATGGTTAAAAACTACCTGAACGGCAATTTCGGACGGTCGCTCGAAAATCCGAACACCGTAGCCAACTTTGCCATCAATACAGCACGCTACAACCTGCCCAAGGATTACTATGCCACATACCTCAGCCGCCTTGCTGCCGTAAGCGCTGCTGATGTTCAGATGATGGCTCAGAAATACCTGCGCCCCGACAATGCATACATTCTCACCGTTGGCAAAGCCGAAGAGATTGCTCCCAAACTGAAATCGCTCAGCAAAACCGGCGAGATACAATACTACGATATCGATGGTAACTGGTATGACCCGTCGAAAAAGCTGAAGCCCGCACCTGCAGGTATTACAGCCGAAACGGTTATTGGCAGGTACATCGAAGCCATCGGTGGAGTTAAAAAGATCAAGAAAATAAAGGACGCTACAATGCAAGCCTCGGCCACAATGCAAAACATGCCAATCGAAATGAGCATGTATTACAAACTCCCCGATAAATTTATGATGCAGATAGGCTCCGGCGCTATGGTTTTCGGCAAACAGGTTTACAATGCAGGCAAAGGCATGAGCAGCTCACCCATGACCGGCGAAAACAAACCCGTTGAAGGCGATGATCTGCAGATGATGAAAGAGCAGGCTTCGCTTTTCCCCGAGCTCAACTATGCAGCTTTTGGACTAAAAACCGAGCTGCTCGGTATTGAAGAACAAAATGGCAAGGAGTATTACAAAGTGCAGATTACCAGGCCTAACGGCAAAAAGGACACCGATTTTTACGATGTTGCGACCAACCTGAAAATGAAAACGGAAGGCGAATTATCCAATGCCGAATATGGTGATTACAAGGATGTGAACGGCGTTTTGTTCCCGCATTCGCTCACGCAGGTAGCCGGACCGCAAACCATAAAGTTTACCGTTACAAGCATGACGGTGAATACCAAACTCAAAGACGAACTGTTTGAAATTAAATAACTGAATCATTTGCAACTACTTCCTGTTGACTTACTGATGGATCAATCAGAACTTTTCGAATTGGGTAAAGTACTGAAAACCTTCGGGTCGAAAGGCGAAGTAGTGATATTTCTCGATGTTGACAACCCTGATAAATACCGCAGACTCGACTCGGTATTTATCAGGATCAACAAGAGTTTCATCCCTTTTTTCATAGAAAAAATCCAGCTTAAGCCAAAAAACCAGGCCATCGTTAAATTCCACGATGTTGATAACCTGGAAGATGCCTCTGTGGTTACAGGATGCAGCCTTTTTCTGCCGGCTTCTGTTCTTCCCAAACTTACCGGCAACAGGTTCTATTACCACGAAATTGCGGGCTTTGATGTGATAGATGAAGAAAAAGGCGAAATAGGAACAATAAAGCGTGTGCTTGAACTTCCGCACCAGGCGATGTTCGAGATTGGATTTGGCGAAAAAGAAATACTCGTTCCCGTAGTGGACGAGGTGATAAAGAAAGTGGACCGGAAGAACAGACGTTTGTATATAAAAGCGCCCGAGGGACTCATTGATCTTTACCTGGAATAATCTCCTAATGAGCCTGTTGAAAAGGACACGCTAACCACTATGTTCAGGTTCAAGCAATTTAGCGTGAATGATGAAGCCTCATCCATGAAAGTGGGAACGGATGCGGTGTTACTCGGCGCCTGGGTAGGATTGGATAGCGCCTTTAAGCTACTTGACGTCGGCACAGGTTGCGGCATCATCGCATTAATGGTGACGCAGCGAAGCGGGGCTTTCGTTGATGCTATCGACATTGATGAGGCATCGGTGAGTGAAGCCCGGCAGAATTTCGCCGGCAGCCCATGGCAGGAGCGTTTACATGCCCTCCTGGTGAATTTCATTGATTTCGCTGCCACAGGTTCTCAGAAATACGACCACATTATCAGTAATCCGCCCTATTTTCACCGGTCGCTCAAAGCGCCCGATCCGGTGCGGTGTAAAGCGCGGCACGATGATGAACTCCCTGCACCCGGCTTCTTTGCAAGTTCATTAAAATTGCTGGCACCCGGCGGAAAGATAAGCCTGGTGCTGCCTGCGGCAGCGTTCCCGGTGTGGAAACAGGAGGCTGACCAGCATCAACTTCATTGTATCCGTGCAACAAGCGTTATTTCAAAAGAAGGCAAAGTGCCATACAGGTTGTTGGCAACTTTTGGCTGCGGATCGTTCGGCTTAAATGCAGACACGCTCACAATCCATCGGGCTGACGGCACTTTTACCGATCAATACCGCAATCTGACCAAGGATTTTTACCTTGCGTTCTGAACAAAGGCATTATTTTTGCGGCAGTTTCGGCAATAAATTGTAATTCTGACCCATCGGAATATGAAAATCTTTCTCAAAATCACCCTGCTGCCGGCATTTTTCATCACTGCTTTTTCACTGCAGGCCTTTTCGCAAAAGGTTTACAGCTGCAACAGCCGCTACGATGCCGATGTGAAAGTATTTGTGGTTGACAGCCGCTATGATGCCGACCTGCTGGTTTACAAGGTTGATAGCCGTTACGATGCCGATAAAAACGAAGGGCGTTGGTTTTTTACTGACAGCCGCTACGACGCTGATAAAAAGATTTACTTTTCCGACAGTCGTTACGATGCCGATGTACTGATATTTTTTGTCGATAGCCGTTATGATGCCGGCTGGCGAAACAAAGAAAAAATCCACCTGTTTTATTGAAACGATTCATTTCTCTCATCACATAAATCACTGAAAAACAAATGAAAACAATCAGCGTACCCGCAATCTTAATACTCATTATGACACTCATTGCCGGCTGCTCAACCAGGAAAGAGGAAGCATTGCGCATTGCACTCTCGTCCTCATCCGAAAATTACGAAAACTGGCTCAAACGCGCCGACAGCCTTGCCATACCGGTTGATTTCAAAAACATGCCTGTCGATTCGGCTGAGAAGCTGCTCGAAACCTGCGATGCACTGCTGCTCACCGGAGGCGAAGATGTTGACCCTGCACGTTACGGCAAAGCCGCTGACAGCAGTCGCTGCGAAATAAACTCACAGCGCGATACCCTTGAGTATGCCCTCATCCGCAAGGCTATGAAGCTTAAAATGCCGATACTTGGCGTTTGCCGCGGCGAGCAGATACTCAATGTTGCCATGGGCGGCACACTTTATGTTGACCTGCCTACTGATAAACCCTCTGCCGTTGTCCATCGCTGCAAAGATTACAAGGATTGCAACCATGTGGTGCGCATCGACACTGCTTCTAACCTATATGAAATTACCAGGGCTGCCGGCGGCATTGTGAATACAAACCATCACCAGGCTGTGAACATCGTGTCAAGTGCTTTTTTACCGGTGGCATGGTCGGATGACGGTATTGTCGAAGCAATTGAGTATGGCAATCCCAAAGGGAATCCTTACCTGCAGGCAGTACAATGGCATCCCGAAAGGATGGATGCTATGAATCCCCTGTCGTCGGCCCTAATCAGGAGCTTTGTTGAAGCAGCGCAGAAGTACAGGAAAGAAAAATCAGAGATTAAAAAATAAGGTATCATTTGCGGGTAAGTCGCCTGATAAGTGTAGCATAACGGCCATAACCGGCAATCAGATCATCGAGGTTTGCAAATTCGAGGTCGCCGAACTCAAATCCGGGACTTACCGTGCAACCCAGTAGCGAAAAAGACTCTGGCACCGAAACCTCGGCGCCAAACCACACTCCGCGCGGTACCGTGAACTGGAAAACATGGCCGGCATCGGGATTGTCGCCCAACACCACTTTTTGCAATGTTCCATCATTATAAAGTAGGTAAAGCTTGAGCGGGCTGCCAAGGTAAAAATGCCAGGTTTCGTCGGACTTAATACGGTGAAATGCCGAATTATCCCCGCTTTCGAGCAGGTAGTAAATTGATGTGGAAAAGCAATGGCTGCTGTCGAAACGGTCAGGCAATGAGTTAACGGTTATCAGTTCGTCGGAGCGGTACACTTCTCTGTACCAACCGCCTTCGGGATGAGGGCTGAGTTTCAGCGATTCGATGAGTGATGGCACCTGGCTATTCAAAACCGGCATCGGGCTTCTTTTTTTGCGGTGGCTTTTCGTTAATCATGTATATAAGCCTGAAAGTCCACAGGTTATTGTACTGCTTGTTGTTCAAAATCCACTGCCCCGATTCGCTGTCGCGGACGTCACGCTCTCCGATGCGCCTGATGGAATAAGCATATCTTACGTTGACTTTCAGATTTTTATATATACGAAGGCGCAAATCGGCAATGGCATTCCAATCATTCCTGCTGTAAACCGTGTCAAGGTCAACAGGGGCTATTGTATATCTTTTTTCGGTTTCGTTGGCATTGATGAGTCTGCCCCACGAAAACCCCGCACCGGCACTGATAACATCTTTGTCAGTATAATAAAACAGTACCGGAACTTCAACATAATTCAGGTTTAATCGGTACGAACCATCCATCGAATCGTTTACCGAAGCTTTTAATTTTGAGCCTTTTTCGCTGTATATCAGCTCCATAGAACTGAAAAAGTTCCTGTACACCGGAACAGATACTCCGACGCCGAAATTCAGCCCGTACTTTTTAAAACGGTATGCTTCGTCACCATCTACCTGCGACTTGTTGAAACCGGCAATAAGCTCTCCCCTGAAAAGCTGCGCTTCGGCCTGCACAAATGCGAAGAAGGAAATGACAAGTAAAATGCAGGACATTTTTTTCATGCCACAAAAGTAAGCATTTGTCATGAGGCACCACCAGCCGGACTGTATTTGAACTTTAATGAAACCGCTGAGCCGCCCCGGGAAACAGGAAACTGGATTCTGGCACCTTGAACCCGGCATTATAAACATCAAACTTCAAACATGAAAAACTTCAAACTTTAAACATGAAACTTTTCACCCTGAGCCTGTCGAAGGGTAAACTTCGCCTCCTTTACTGCTCAACATCTTTCATCGAAAGCTGAATGCGCTTCCTGTCTTTGTCCACCTGCAATACTTTCACCATCACTTTTTGGTTGAGTTTCAGCAGTTCATTGGGGTCTTTAACGAACTTACTGGCGATCTGGCTTACATGGATGAGCCCGTCCTGGTGCACGCCGATATCAACAAATGCCCCGAAATTGGTGATGTTTGTCACAATGCCCGGCAGCACCATTCCCGGGTTGACATCCTCAATGGAATTAACATTTTTGTCGAATTCAAAGAAATCGAACTTTTCCCTGGGGTCACGGCCGGGTTTGGCGAGTTCCTGCATAATATCGGTGAGCGTAGGCAGCCCGACGGATTCGGTTACAAACTCCCTGAGGTTGATCTTTTTGCGAAGTTCCTCGCTGCTCATGAGGTCGGTTAACGAACAGCCAAGCTTTTCGGCCATGCTGTCAACAATCCGGTAACTTTCGGGGTGAACGGCACTGCGGTCGAGCGGATTTGCTGATTCGCGGATACGAAGAAATCCTGCGGCTTGTTCAAAAGCTTTATCGCCAAAGCGCGGAACGCTCATCAGATCAGTCCTTGTATGAAAAACTCCCTTTTTATCGCGGTGTTCAACAATTTTTGAGGCAAGGGCCGGGCCGATGCCGGATACATAGCTCAGCAAGTGTTTACTGGCAGTGTTCAGCTCCACTCCTACCTTGTTAACACAACTTATCACCACATCCTCGAGCCCTTTTTGCAGAAGAGGCTGATTTACATCATGCTGGTATTGTCCCACTCCTATCGACTTGGGATCGATCTTTACCAGTTCCGACAAGGGATCCATGAGCCTGCGGCCAATGGAAACAGCACCACGAACGGTAACATCGTATTCGGGAAACTCTTCCCTGGCAACCGCCGAAGCAGAGTAAACCGAAGCGCCGCTTTCGTTCACCATCAGTGCCAGTATGTTGGTTTCGAAAGGAATTCTTTTAATGAAATTCTCGGTCTCGCGGCCTGCCGTGCCGTTACCAATGGCAATGGCCTCGATTTTATAGGCTTTTACCAGTGTCTGGATTTTTGCTGAAGCCTGCTTGGTATCGCTTTGCGGAGGATGCGGATAGATGGTTTCGTTATGGAGCAGCCTGCCCTGGCGGTCGATCACCACCACCTTACAACCTGTACGGAAGCCAGGGTCGATGGCCAGCACATTTTTCTGCCCCAGCGGCGGGGCGAGCAGCAACTGCCGGAGGTTTTCGGCAAACACGCGGATGGCTTCCTGGTCGGCTTTTTCCTTGGCTGCCTGCCTGAATTCGGTTTCCATCGAAGGCTGCAGCAGTCTTTTGTAGGAATCCTTAACTGCCATTTCCACCTGGGCAGCGGCAGCATTTTTAGCCCTGACAAATTTCCGGTTGAGCAGTTCTACAGCTTCAATCTCGTCAGGCTCGATCGAAACCTTCAGAAAGCCCTCGTTTTCACCGCGAAACATCGCAAGCAGCCGGTGTGAAGGCGCTTTGAGCAACGACTCATTCCAGTCGAAATAGGACTCATATTTGATGCCTTCCAGCTCTTTGCCCCTCACAGCCCTTGAGGAAATCGAAGCCTTACGGGCAAAAAGGTTACGCACTCTTTCGCGGCTGCCTTTATCCTCATTCACCCATTCGGCAATAATGTCGCGTGCTCCCGAGAGGGCTTCATCAACGGTTTTAACGTCTTTTTCAGGGTCTAGAAATGAGGCAGCTTTTGTTTCGATATCAAAGTTTGACTGGGCGTAAATAATATTGGCCAGCGGCTCAAGTCCTTTTTCCCTGGCAATGGTGGCACGCGTGCGGCGTTTGGGGCGGTATGGCAGGTAAATATCTTCCAGTTCGCTCATAGTCCCGGCCTCCAGTATCTGCTTTTCCAGTTCCGGGGTTAGTTTCTCCTGTTCTTTTATGGAATTGAGGATGGCTTCGCGACGCTTTTCAAGTTCCAGAATTTGCTCATACCTGTCGCGGATCGAAGCAATGACCACTTCGTCGAGGCTGCCGGTCATCTCTTTGCGGTAGCGTGCAATAAAAGGTACTGTGGCGCCGTCCTTCAACAGGTTAATAGTATTTAACACCTGGAATTCCCTGATTCCAAGCTCATTGGCTATCTGTGTAATAAATTTGCTGTCCATCAGTAAATGATCAAATCAATGGAATTTTTCGCTATAAAAGTACGAAAAGCCGGGATGGCGCCGGCTGCCTGATACAAGTTAAGCATGATACTATCACTAGTCATTGAACATTTTATGTTGATAGCTGGATAATTCACTTGGAAGCAGGTTTGATATTCAGGGCTGAAGCTTATTTATAGCAGCATTTTTGATTATGCGGGTGACAACAGAATGCTATTTCTAATTGTAACCTGATTTATGCATGTAAATAACAATAAGAGTTGGCATTAAATGCATTCCGATAGTATCGAAACCTTACCAGCAGAGGGTTATCGGATTAAAACTTTTCTGAATATATTTTGATTCTCAGTTTCAATCAAAAACAAATAGACGCCGGAATTGTAATGGGAAACATCTAACCGTGAAATTCCATTTTTCAGGATCGTCTCAAAGACTTGAATACCAGAGATGTTGTAAACAGTTAATTTGTATTCAGTTTGAGGAAAGTTGGCTTTAATCACTAATTCCTCTGACGAAGCAGGATTTGGAGAAATACTTATACTGCTTTCGGATTGAACTGAGAGCGAAGTAATTAAAATATTGGTATTGAATCTGCAGGTATCAGTGCCCAGCGAGTTATATGCTATTAGTTTACATTGAAATAATCCGCTATGGGGAAATATGTGAACAGGATCCCAATCAGTTGAATAGCTGCCGTCACCAAAATCCCATAAAACGTTTTCAGCACACCATGATAAGTTAGTGTACTCTACAGAAAACTGATCCGCCAAATATGATTGGTTTGCAAAAGGCGCTGATGGTATAACCTCAATAAACAGAGAATCAACTTTTCCTGTACCTATTTCGTTGAGGAATACATAACCTGAGTTAGCAAGGTGAATTACAGGAGCATTAACTGTTGAATCAGGGAACAACGATGAAGGTGACCAGTAATAACCCGTAAAATCGTCGAGACAAACATTCAGGCACAAAAAATCATTGCATCTTTGTTCAACGGTATCAATAGGAAAATTAAAACAAATTTCATTAGCGCTTAACGAAGCTGCAGGACTCCTCAGAACACTGTCAATATCGAAATCATAAAGAATTCCCGTTATTTCAAGAGCTTTTTGTATCAAAATCGGATTTGTGGCATGAAGGTCGTTATCTGAAACATACATTGGATCATAAAAGGATGCATCAGAACCTGTCATTGTACGCAGGC
>JAKLFM010000072.1 GCA_022711175.1 Bacteroidota bacterium
ATTTCCCAGGTTGAAGCCGATTCGGGAAAAACATCCATGCTGTATATTGTAGCCGGAAGCGATGCCGAAGGAAGTGTTCCCCAGGCATTGTTAGTTATCGAAAATACCTGGTTTATGTCGTAAATACCGGCCGGGGCTTTTGACGATGTCCATGATCCACGGAGTTTCCATAGCGAGAGCCATTTTATTTCGGGTAACAGTTCTGAAGCAACAAAACTGCCAGATACCGATGGGTAGAAATAAGAGCGTGTAGCTTCGGAAAGGGTAGAGCTCCAGTCGTTGCGGGCAGTTGCTTCGGCATATACCATACTGTTCCACGAGAGCGACACTCGTCCGAACATACTGTTTACCTGTTGCCTGTATAGGTTTGATTCAACGTAGGCCGGCAAAACAGAAGCCTTTAGAGAATAGAACCCGGGAATTGAAAGGCCTCCCATAGTCCTTGAATCAGTTCCTTCGTCCTGGCGGTAGAAAATAGTTCCGCCTGCAAGCCCTTCAACCGTGAATTTTTCGAAGGTTTTATTTGCCGAAATGATCAGGTCGTTGTTGAAACTGTACCCCCTGCCAAGTCCAAGGTTATAGGAGCCGAGTTTGCTTTCGCCCCACACCTGGTCGCCGTTCTCGATGACCGTGGCTGAACCTGCGCTTACCAGCGAACCTTTCGAAATTTGTATTACCTGGCGGTTACTGTATGTATCAAAGCCTGAACGTATTGTGGCCTTCAACCAGGGTGTGAGGTCATACATTAACGCGAGCGATCCGTTGAAGATATCTTTGTTCAGGCTATGTGTTCTCTCATACCTGTCGAAGTAAGGATTATTGTTTGAATCGGTGTAACTGGTATTTTGTACTTCGTTGGGAACTACCCAGTAATTCTGGTAATCAAGTACATTCCAATCCGGCGATGACCAAATCAGCAACGAATACATCGGATCGTAAGAAGTATAACCGCTGAAACCGAAATTGGGCGAAACCTGCTTGTTATAGGATATGTTTGATGTAAGCGTGAACTTTTTAAGTTTCATATCCCCGCCGATGTTATAGGTGTATTTATCGAACATGGAGTTCGGATACTGCCCTTTGTTTTTTACCCAACTGGCTGAGGCGCGGAAACTTCCAAAGTCGCTTTGCTGAACAATGTTGATGTTATTGTTTAATACATAGCCGGGTTCGAGGAAATTCCTGAAATTATTTTTTCCAACAGGCAGGTAAGGCATTGGTTTATATGACCTGGAGATGGGGTCCCATTGGTTCACTTCCTGTCCTTCGAGCGGCGGGCCCCAGGCGCCGTCGCCATTGGTAACTGTTGTATTGGTTGCGGTATTCACCACCCGGCCATAGGTTGACTGCGATTCGGGGATGGCCAGGAAACCGGCGGCAAACATGGTGCTGCTGTTGATTGAAATAGCCAATCCTTTATTGGCGATCCCTTTTTTGGTGGTAACCATTATCGCACCGCTGCTGCCACGATAACCATAAAGCGCGGAGGCTGTAGCACCTTTCAGAATGCTCAGGCTTTCAATATCGTCGGGCTGTATGTCCCTGAGGGTCATATTGCCGTATGGTACTCCGTCAATTACCAACAGGGGTTTCTCACCGCGGATATACATTTCGGGGGCAGCGGCGAATTCACTGCTGTTCAGTACCGACAAACCGGCAACTTTTCCGCTGAGCGAAGTCCCGACATCAACCGTTCTGACAGTCTGCAACCCGCGTCCATCCACTTTTTGCACCGCATACCCAAGCGCCTTTTCTTCACGTTTTATACCTAAAGCAGTTACAACTACGCCTTCGATCTCCTGCGAGGTTTCGAACAGTTCAACATTGAGGATGTTGGCGATGCTTTTTACCGGGTATTCAACGGTTGTGTAGCCGAGATAGGAGAACACGAGCAAGGCTTCAGGTGAGGTAACCTCAATGGTGTATGTTCCGTCAATACCGGTAGTTGTGCCTGTGGTCGTTCCTTTTATGAGTATGGTAACACCCGGCAATGGCTCTTTGGTTTTGGCATCGGTTACTCGGCCGGTAATTTTTCTTTTCAGGCCGGCATCTTCATCCTGTTCCGATTTGAGCGGAGTAAGGATGATTTGGTTGTTACTGACTACAATGGTTATTTTTTCTTTACTGAAAAGCTGATCGAGAATGTCCTTCACCGATGTGTTGGTGAAAACCGCATCCACTTTTCTGTTCAAATCAACAAGTTGCTGGTTGACGATAAATGAGTAGTCGCTCTTTTTCTCGATTTCGCTGAGGACGTTGCTCACCGGCACATTTACAAGGTTGAGCGAGATTTTTTTCTGCTGGGCCGATAGATTGAATGGCAGGATGCTGAAGAGAAACAACAACGCCAGGAGTAAATTTAATCTCATAATGATCAGGTTGGTTAATTGTTCAGTTGATGAATCGGGGTATAATTATTTAAGGTTTCATTGTTGTGGTATGCCGGATGCTTGGTTCCGGTGAGGATATTGTGGCCCGGCCGGAGGAGCGACAAAGCCCGATGGGCGGTAGTTTAGTAAATGACTATTCTTTGCACACTTCATTTGTTAGCTGGCCTTTTTGTTTATCGGGTAGATAATTATTTTTTTCCGGCTGAAAGTGCCGTCGCTCATAATCTTCTGGTTTACGATCTTATAGTCGAATGGCGATGAAATCTTAAGCAGGTCGAAAACTTCGCGGAGCGACTCGTTCTGGAATGTGGCGTAGTACCTGAATTTTTTTACGCTCTCGCCGGTAATTTCCACGTCAACATTGTATTGCAGGCTGATGCGGCTTGCCACTTCACTCAACGGATCATTGCGGAATACCATTTTTCCGTCCTTCCAGGCATAATGCTTGTAGATGTCCTCGTTTAAAACGCCCAGTTGTCCGTTGCTGCGGTCGAACCTAAGTGATTGCGACGGTTTGAGGTGTATAATTTGTTCTTTGTTCTTCAGATCGAGCATCTTAACGGCTACCTTTCCCTCGGCCAGTGCTACTGATTTTATCCCTGATTTTTCATACGCCATCACGCTGAATTTTGTCCCTGTAGCTTTTACCACCAGTCCGCTGGCATTCACATAAAACGGGTGATATGAATCGGACTTTACCTCGAAGTAAGCCTCGCCCGACAGGCTGACGGAGCGTTTGTCGTCAGCAAATATTTCGGGATAGGTGATCGAACTTCCTGAATTGAGCCACACTCTTGTGCCATCGGGCAGATCAATTGTGGCTATGGTGCCAAAAGCCGCGCTCACCGACTTGTTGCCTATCAGGCTATCGGTATGCCTGAAGTAGTTATCATAAACAAACCATGCTGTTGAGAGCAACAGCGGAATAAGTAGAACAGCGGCGGCTTTGTGCCATGTTTCGGCAAATCGCCTGCCGAATGACCTGCGGCTTGTTTTCTCCAGAACGGTTTTAAGAGCGCGTTCGGTGGCCACCGGTAACCTGGCTGAAGATTCCCAGATGGTTTTAAAATCGCTGAAGTACTTTCGGTTAGCGGCTGAAGCCAAAACCAACGTTTCAAGTTCTTTAACCTCCTCTGCATCAGCACTTCCATCGAAATATCGCACCATTAACTCATCGAAGCGCTCTAATGTTCCGGTTACTTTTTTCTCATTCATACTTTAATGACGTTTCAGGGATGGGCTCCCACATGTTAACAATGATTTTTAAGCTATTTTTTTCTCAGTTGGCGAAGACAGTCATTCTGAATTTCTGAAATCCTCGCGCAGCATGAACGTAAGGAGAGCATGTTGCCTGCCAGGGCTGAATTGCTGATATTCATTTAGATGCTTCAGGTAATAAAGTCTTTAAGTTCTTTACGCAGCAGGTTGATCGTTTTGGCAATGCGCACCTCGATGGTGCGAACCGACACTCCGAGTTTGCCGGCAATACCGGCATAATTCATGCCCTGGAAACGGCTCAGGACAAAAGGTTCCGAGAGTTCAGCCGGCATTTTATCAAGGGCTTCGCCAAGTTTCACCTCTAATTCCGAGTGAAGCACATAATGCTCGGTATCGTCGGATGAATCGAATTGTTTTTCGAGCACTGACGAGGTATAGCGCTGCTGTATAACAGTGTGGCGGCTATGATCAATGCAGCGGTTTTGTACTGCCTTCAGAAGGTACGATCGCAGCGAAGTGTCAATTGCCAGCGTACGCCGGCTCTCCCAAAGTTTCAGGAATACGTCCTGGACAACTTCTTCGGAAACACTGAGATCATGAAGGTAATGGAAGGCAAAATGGACAAGGTCGGAATAATACTTTGAGAATATGATAGTAAACGATGCCTGGTCATCGTATTTCAGCCTGTCAATGATTAATTTGTCATATAAATTGCCGGGATCAGACATCAGCCCATAGATTTCCGCAAATATAAAAGTTCAGCATATTCGCTGCGTTATTTCTAAATGAACAGCATGCTTTTTTTAACCCGGGCAAACATGCTATCATGATGACTCTGAAGGGAAATATCTGTATGCATGCCGGTATTCGCTACCTTTTTGTGAATGGTGTTGCGGAATATCCCGCAAATACCTGATGTTGAAACCGGTAAGTTGACTAATTGCCGATGATCAGTTTAATGACTACTTCACCCGACTGGCTTTTAAACCGGCAGAAGTACATTCCCGCACTGAGGTTCGATACATCGGGATGGCTTGTATAGCAACCCTTGTCGTATTTTCCGGATTCGATTTCCATTACCCTGCAGCCGGCGAGATTGTATATGGCAAGATCTACATTTCCTCCTTCCGCTACAACGTAACTGATGGTAGCCGCGTGTTGTACCGGGTTGGGCCATGCCCTAAGGATTTCCTGATCACTCGTGCCGGTTTCATCAATACCGGTGGTATCGGTGTAGTAAAATGTTAATTCGTCTGACCAGTTACTCCATTTCAGGTTCTGATCACGGTACCTTACCCTGTATGCAAATGTACTGTCAGGTTGCAGGGTGTCAGCCGGTATTTCGAGTGATGCAAGATCAATTCCCGCGTTCAGGTCAACTGGGTTAAATTGATTGTCAACGCCGTAGATATCGCGCCAGTCGCGGATCGTGTTTATAATTGGGTTTGCATAATCGCCCGGTGTAGCTGTAACCTGAAATTGTGAACTCATGAGTTCGCCGGTACCGGCATATTCGCTTGCGTAAAGAATGAGATTGCCACCGGGCATCAATGAAGGATTCAGCGCTTGCGGCTTTTCGGGGGCAGGCTGGTTGAGTTTACGCGACCATGAATCGGAAACAACATTGTTTACAGGGTAATCGGAATTGCCGAGATCGTACATGTATCCTGTGTAAGATTTCGCGGCCAGGTCGAAATCGAACAGAATGTAAAAATGATGGTCAAGCGCTATGTTGATTTCAGGGTAATCGTTGTTGATATACTCGCCCCATCGGTCGCGGTTGCCGCCTCCGCCGCCCACACAGCTTATCCTGAAATCGCCATTGGTGTTTTCGGCTTCCGATTGCACGACTCCCATCTCGTAGGCATGCGTATGCCCGTAGGAAAGCTGCTGCACTTTTGAATACTTTTTCAGCACTCCGAGGATATCATCAGCTACATAAGCGGTATTTCCTTCGCCCCACAACTCGGTAAATGGCGGATGGTGCAGAAAGCAGAAAACAAAATCAATGGCGGTGTCGGCTTCCGCTTCGGCAAGTTTCGCGTCAAGCCACAGCCGTTGCGTTTCACCGTATGTTGCAATAACATTGGAATTCAGGCCGACAAGCAGAATCCGTGGTAACCTGTAGGTCCAGATTTTCTCAAACAGTGCGTGTGAGGGAGGATAGGCTGAAATATCGTCGTACTTCATGTACTTATAATAATTCGGGTGTTCTCCTTCGTGGTTCCCGGCCACCGATAAATAGGGTATATAAGGTGTGAGTGGTGAGAATGGCCTCATAAACTGGTCGGTCCAGTACGAAATAACACTGCCGCTTCCAACAATGTCGCCGGTGTGTGCCATAAGGTTGATGTTATCCGAAATCTCCCCTCCGTATAATTCTGCAACTTTATCCCTGGCACTACGCACCACCTTGCCGGTCATAGCTGAATCGTCCTGCGTGTCGCTGAAAAGCAGGAACCTGATATGGCCATTGTACGGGTCGGCGGGTTGTGTCCTGAAGTTGTACACAGCCGATGTATCGCTGCCCGAATCAATACGGTAGTAATATCTTGTGTCGGGTTCCAGCCCTGTGAGCTTCACCGTATGCCACCGGTACATGGGCGCCAGCAGTTCGCTGGTTCCGGTGGCTGTTGAACCCAATGATTCACCGGTGCCATATTCAACTGTGGTTGAGTTGGTTAAAGTGTCGTGCCAGCACACATACGCTGAATTGGATGTAACGGTTTGCAGAAAAGGGTAGGCAACAAAGTAAGGCGAAACGTTGAGGATATGGCCGAAGCCGCCTATTGAATTGATCTCGATGGCCGAGAGAGGCCTGTCCCAGATGGCAATCTCCGAAACAATAATGTTGTTGTCCTCGCCGTCCTCATCGGCAAACATGAGCAGAACATCATTGA
This sequence comes from Bacteroidota bacterium, assembly GCA_022711175.1. GTDB lineage: Bacteria > Bacteroidota > Bacteroidia > Bacteroidales > UBA4417 > UBA4417. Next base: position 6,509 of record JAKLFM010000072.1, read on the forward strand.
GCGAAAAACGGTCATCAATATTCTGAACATAGCCCGTGAAAAGGTTGTAACCGTCGATGTAATAATTGTAAAAAGAGCCGTTGTCAACCGAAATAACAAGCCTGTACCAGGTTTCGGGCTGTATGGATGTGGCTGCATACCCGGTGGCTGCAACGCCTATTTTACCGTTTGGGTTTATGAAGCAGTCGCCGTCATTGGTATTGGCAGGATTGGTCTGGAAAAAGCAGTGCCATACGCTGGTGGTTTCCACTTTAAAGTCAATCTGCAGGGTAAATTCGTTGACTAAGTTCCCGCCCCCGTTTGGCTGTATGTTGTGGGACATGGTATAATAGCTGCCGGGGCCTATTTTTACAGCATAATCGTTCGCTGACGGGCCAGGTACCAACTGGTGGGTGCCGGTGAGTTGCAGCGCTCCGCCATAGCCGGGTACAGGGGCAAGCAGGTCGGTTGTGTTGTTGAAATTCCACCAGCCAACCCTGTCGGTTGTATTTGCAATGCCGGCAGGTAACAAATTGAAAATCAATAGTGCGGCAAGAATGACGTTGAAAAGGCGGTGCGACAAGTTCATGTTTTGTAATTGATGAGAATGATTGAATCAGCGTGTTCGGCAAACATTCCGTATATTCAAGGACATGGATTGTTTTTGGCCGGGCCCGGTTAAGGTGTCGTTAAAAAGACGTTTAAAAAGCAGTTATCCACAGCGCTGATGCTGTTTTCAAGTGAAATGGCAGCATCATTCAGCATCAAAGGTTTCCTGTTAACATCTGAGACACAAACAAGTGGCAGGTATGCTCACCCGAATTTCAACTCAGCGGGAGTTATCGTTTTTATTGTTTTGCTGAAGCATTTCAACGATTTCAAAAATCCTGAGTTCCGAATTTTCGAGAATGGCAATCTGAACCTGGTGCTTATCGAGCATGGGCTTGATTTTTTCGCCCATTTCGCCGGCTATCACTAAGTTGGCGTGGCGATCTCTGATCCATTGCACCGATTCCCGACCTGCCCAATCCTCGGCATCACGGTTCGGATTTGGATAAAACTGTAATGAGCCTTCAGCCGTATTGTAAAGGGCAAAAAAGGCGCATCGTCCGAACCGCGGGTCGAGTTTCGCCGTGGAAGTATTACCGGTTGATGCAATGGCAACTATCATCCTGATCCTCTGTTTTTGAATGGTCACTAGGTTTTTTTTCTGGCAAGATGAGCGCCGCATTCCGGACAGGTTAAATTCTGGCAGGGTATGCCGAATTCCTGGTCCTGCTCAAATCCGCATTCCGGGCAAATACATTTCAGGCTGCAACGCTTGTTTTTTTCAATGGAGTTGAAATCCGACGGATCGAAATGTTTTATGCTCACATTGCCGCACAGCGGACAGGCAACACCTGATTTGCCGGTTGCCATGCCGGTGAACTTGCAACTGCATTGCCGGCAGATGAACCATGAGCTGTCGAACCATACTTTGCCGCCTTCGATGATGAATTTACGACCTTCGACCAGGGAAACAGCCATCTTTTGCCTGGCAGCGGCATATATTCTTGTAAAAGTAGGCCGCGAAATACCCATAACTTCCGAAGCCCGGAGCTGGTCGTAACCCTCGTAATCGCATAGTCTTATTGATTCGTACTCTTCGTAAAGCAGGTTCACTGTTTCGAGCGGCACTTTTCCCGCTTTAAGCCCGAAGGGACTGAATCCCTTCACCTGCGGTGTGCTCAGTATTTTCCGGTATGCTTTGCTGCGTGGTGACAAGTAGTGTAAAGTTTGAATGCAAATATAATGAACTTACGTTCGATTTCTATGGGAAAATCTATGGTTCTGCTGCCAGATTAAAAATTGTAATCATTATCTGATGCGGATGGAATGGTTGAATTTATTATCAGCATTATTGGCAGACATTCCGCGCACTGATTACTGAATGTCAAATTTTCATGTTGGTACAGAAACAATAATCCTTTTACTTATGTATATTTACGATCATTATAATCACCTGCCGATTCACCTGTCTTGATTGAGTGAAAACAGAGGTGTGCAAAATTTACACGCTGCAATTAGCTGCAGATGCAGCAACAACCAATTGAATAACAACATGAACATTATTCTCGCCGGAATTCTTCTCGGTATTGTGGCCGGGATTATTGACGTCATTCCGATGGTTATCAAAAAACTGACCTGGGACGCTAATCTGTCGGCATTTGCCATGTGGGTTATTGCGGGGTTCTTTATCGCAACCATCAACTTAAATGTGAATCCTATACTCGAAGGAATTCTGATTTCTTTCCTTACACTTTTACCTTGTGCCATTCTTATAGGCTGGAAAGAACCAAAATCTTTAATTCCAATCTTTGTTATGACGATAATTTTGGGCGGACTGCTTGGATTCGCAATTCCCAAACTTGCCAATTAGAGTTTTACATAGAATGTCTGACTAATTTCCCCACCCGTTCGCACATTTCTTTCGGTCCCCACGTTCGCGCACGACTTTCCTTCAGTCAGGTGCGCTACCCTGTTCGCGCTCGTCTTTCCTTCAGACGAGTGCTCAATCACAATCAAATACTGCCCTCCGGGTGGCTGAGCGAGGCACGAGCCGAAGCCACCGGTAAAAAATACCCTGTTCGCGCTCTTCTTTCCTTCAGACGAGTGCGCTATACACCAGCCCACGTTCGCGCGCGACTTTCCTTCAGTCGCGTGCGCTTTCATAATCACATACAGCCATCCAGGTGACTTGGTGCAATTACAAAGGGATAGACCTTGATGGTTATGCTTGCCGAGAAAATGTAATAACAATCTGAAACTGATGGCTTTGTTTAGTTTGTCAACCGGCTCGTTGGTGGGCCGGGCTATTCAAATACCGGCTGCCGGTTTTTTTTGAGCTTATTGTAGAAATTTTTTCTCCTGCCTTTCGTATATTGACAAGCAATTACTATACACCAAGTTAAATTTATTATTCCCTACTGGCTTGCTCCTGGCATGTAAGGTGACAGCCTGAGTATCAAAACATATCCTCTATGAGTAATTATCGATTACTGTTTTCTTTACTAGTCTTTTCATGCAACCCGTTTCTCATTTTGTCAGCACAGGATTTTTGGGAACAGATGCCTTTCCCTGATACTGTGCATGCGAACTGTGCGGCAGTAAATTCTCAAAACATCATTTTTGTCGGAACAGCTACGGCTGATTATCATCGAGAAGGGATTTACCGATCTGCTGATCAAGGAACAACCTGGCAGTTAGTCCTATCAACAAACAGCTTTCCAATTAGTGATATTGCGATTGATGCATCTGACCTTATTTACGCAGCTACGGCTGGCTCAGATCCCCTGAGGGTATCAACGGATAATGGTGAAACATGGCAGTCAGTGCCTTTCGATTGCAATATACCCATTGGCAATATTTATTGTAAAGGCACGGATACTATTTTCATTGGGTCTTGTACATCATCAAGCCAGGGGATGCTAATTCGATCACACGATAGCGGACTGACCTGGGATACGGTTTTTATTCATGAGGAAGGATGCCTCGAAGCAATAAGTGGCTTTGCACTCTTGCCTTCGGGTGAGATGTATGTGAGTATATTTGCTCAGTACCCATGTATGGGAGGGTTGTATAAATCCGTTGACAATGGAATCACATGGGAACTTGCCGGGCTGCATGGATCGCAAATAGAATGTATTACATCCAATGAAACAGGTGACTTATTCATAGGGCTATTTGATTCATTTGAACCAATAGTGTCTCACATATACGCTATTTATCATAATGACCCGGCGCTTATTGCCTGTCCATTTCCCGGGGGCGGAAGTACGAACACACTTAAGATAAACTCATCAGGTAATATTTATGCCGGATGTGCAGCATGGCAGGCGGGACTTGGCCTTTCGGTAAATAACGGGGAATCATTCAATTTGGTTTATACTAACCATAATTACGAACTTAAATTACTTGCTTTTGACAATAAAGACTTTTTATATGCAGTCCCAAATGGAACTACAGGTTTATTGTTCTTGCGCAGCTCACAATCTACCATCACTCAAATAAATATACCTCTCACCGCCTCAGGTATAAGTATCTTTCCTAACCCCGCCTCGGACAAAGTCACCATTAGTAACCTGAATAGTAATAATAAAGTGACAGGTATATCTATATACAACACTCAAAATAAGTTGCAGATTAATAAGCAAATATGCAATCAGGATAATCCAGAAATAGACATTAGTGCATTAAAACCGGGAATTTATATTCTCGAAATAGAATCAACTGAAGATCAGGAATTTCAAAAGCTTGTAATCAAATAATTTGAATCAATGAATCTCAATCTAATATATTCGAAATGAAAGACAGATTATTCCTGTACCCAGTATTAATGCTTCTTGCATTGAACACTTTCAGCCAATCATTTGAGTTGAAGTTTACGGCAGAAAATAATCATTCTTATGTACGACTTGACAGTATTAAAGTATACAATCTGAATCAGGATACAGTTTCTCTTCATATCTGGCCAGATACTGCATATAGCATTGAAGCCTTTTCGGGAGATGAGTATTTATTCATCGGTTATTCCGATGACTATAATGTTGGAATGAAGGAAAAGGAGGTCTATTCCGACGGGTTATTATTGTTCCAGAATTTCCCAAATCCTATGCTAAATTCGACAATTATAACGTTTTTCATTCCTGGTGAGGGTGACGTTTGCATAGGAGTTTTTGATGTTTTCGGTAGAAGATTAAATGCGTTTAACAGTAATTTAAAGAAGGGTACCCATACTCTTAAGCTATCATCCGTCTCCGAAAAAATTGTTTTTACTGCAGTTCAGTGGGCTAATACAATAAAAAGTATTAAAATCATATCTATTCACCCAATATCAGGTGGAAATTCCATGTTAGAATATTTAGGCAATAGTGAGATTGCACCGTCAATAGGAAAAGCAGTATTAAGTCAGGAAATTTCCAGAGAATCAGGAATTTGGGACATTCCTTCGAATGATAAAACCTATACCTTTCAGTTTGCAACCAATATACCATGTATAGAGCAACCAACCGTTACATATGAAGGTAAGGTTTATAATACTGTTCAGATATTCAGCCAGTGTTGGTTATCAGAAAATCTCAATGTTGGCACAATGATCAATGGAGATCTGGATCAGACTGACAACGGGATAATAGAAAAATATTGCATTAACAACGAAGAAGACAGCTGCAGTAAGTACGGAGGCCTTTATCAATGGAATGAAATGATGGAGTATAATCAGGTCGGTGATACGAATTGTATTTGTCCTCCGGGATGGCATGTACCAACTGACATTGAATGGCAAATACTTGAAGGGGTTACCGATAGCCAGTATGGTATCGCAGATTCAGTCTGGACATCTAATTTGATGTATAGAGGATTCGACCAGGGATTAAACCTGAAATCTATTGCAGGATGGGAGAGCAATGGAAATGGGCTGGACCTTTACGGATTCAAAGCACTGGGAGGCGGGCACAGATTTCCAAACGGCACCTTTTCTCAAGATTATACCCTGGTGTATGGTTCTTATTGGAGTTCTTCAAAAGATGCCTGGCCATATAATTATCCATTGTTTCGCAGGTTCGCTTCTTTTTCTGACGGATTGCACAGAAGTCACAACAACGGGCAATACGGATATTCAGTTCGATGTATAAAAAATCAATAGCTGAGCGATTGCTTTCTGGCAGAGTCGCCTGATGCCCTGAGTTCCTGAACTCAGTACTAGCCTCCTGCACCCTCTCCACCTTCACCATCCTGTTCCGGTTTACCATCACCTTTGCACTGCGGCATACCGCACAGGGTCGATAGCATGGTTGAACTTGTCAACCGGCTCGTTGGTGGGCCGGGCAACTCAAATACCTGCTGCCGGGTTTTTTGAGATTATTAAAGGAAATTTTTCTAATGCCTTTCGTATATTTGAAAGCAGTAATAATTTATTCTGGTCGCAACTGTCTTCAAAAGTTTACAGTAAACGGCTTTAGTGCTTTCCTTTTTATCTGGGTTATGTATAAGTTTATTAGACGAGCCATCAACACTGATCATGAGAAAATAGAGTTCATTTATTGGTTTGCATACTACAATCTTGATTCTCCAAGTGTTCGATACAGGGCCAAATATGCGTTAGATTTCTTTAAAGCGAAGAAAGAAATCGGCAATTACCTCATTTTACCTGGTTATAAACCAAAGTGCATCTTCTTATTTCTGAAAGCCTACTTTTCCGCCTTGTTATTCAGAAAACGAAATTCCCTTATTGTAATTCAGCGGGTTCAGTCTCATTTCATATATGCCAATCTTCTAAAGTTACTTGTCAGAGTCAGATACAATAATTCGATTTATGACTTAGACGATGCTGACTACTTACAGGTTAATCCCGATACAATTTATTATTTTGCTAGACATTGTCATAAAATCTCAGCTGGCAGCCGTCAGATTGAAATTCATCTAAGGCAATTTAATGCTGCTGTTTTCCATACAACATCACCAATTGTTGATTTGGGAATAGTAAAAGAGAATAGGAATTCTATTTTTACTGTCGGGTGGATTGGGGGATTTGGCGGAGATCATAAAGACAGTCTGATCGAATTGGTATTTCCAGCCCTAAAAGAACTTACCTGTCAGTTGAAATTCGTAATCATCGGAGTTTTAAAAACAACCGATATAGAATTCATTCATGAATACTTCAGCCTAAGCCCGAATGTTCAATTGGAAATCCCAACCGGTATTGATTGGAACGACGAAGTTTATATTCAAAAATGTATTGTTTCATTTGATGTCGGAATTGCATCCCTTGCAAAAAGTGAGATGCACATTTCTAAATCAGGAATTAAAGCAAAGCAATATCTGAATAATGGCGTTCCGGTATTAAGCACCGATCTTCCGGAGAATAACACTGTAGTTGTTGATGGTTTAAATGGATTTTTTTGTTCAACAATTCATGACTTCAAGGAAGGAATAATCAAATTCTCAACTATGACCGACACCAATTATTCCAAGTTTTCTATAAATGCAAGAAAATCAATCATTAACTTTGACCACAATAAATATTTTGAGGACTTTGTAAAGATAATAAGCGATATATTGCCCGAGCCCGATTAGCCTGGGTCTGTGATTCAGGACATACACCATCTTCATATCCTATAACTATCTTCGTTCGTGCGACATTCCTTCAGTTGCATGCGCTTTCACAATCACATACTGCCATCCAGGTGACTGAGCGAGGCACGAGCCGAAGCCACCGGTAAAAAAATGTGGCTTCGGCGCGATCCATGTTCGCGCTCGTCTTTCCTTCAGACTAGTGCGCTATATACCATCCTTTCGTTCGCGCTCGTCTTTCCTTCAGACGAGTGCGCTCTTGCTTATAGTTCTTGCATTGGACTCATCAATAAGGTCATATAAGTTAATGCAATAAAAATCAGGGCGGCCCATTGCTGAGCCGCCCCGTTGTTTATCGCAATAAAGCGTAAGTGCCTATGCTGCTGCCTGCTGCGCCGGCACCAAAGCAAAGTCCACCACCGGGCTGTCGCCGGCAGCAACCGTTACCGTGACACTGGCAGGCACGTCGTAGCCTTCGAGGTGGCAGCTCACGGTATAGGTACCGGCTTCGAGCTCGTCGAGCGCATACATGCCATCCTCATCGGTGTTCACGATGGTTTCGGGCGAGGCGAGGTTGATCACGGCATTGGCTAACGGCAGGCCGGTGGCGCTGTCGGTAACTGTGCCGGTGATTTCGGCGGAATCTGTCACGCTGCTGACGCTTTTCTTCTTCCGGCGACGGCTCTTCCGCTCGCTCATATAAGCGTTGTGGAAAGCCGGGAAGGCTGTTTTACGGCCTTTAACGAAAGAGTCAAGGTAATCGGTAAGGAGCTTCCTGTTCGACTTTGCAAGTACCCTCAGCTCGTTGTGAGCTGCTTTGCGGCTGCTGAGGTCGTAGGATGTGGATTGCATGATCTCCCTGAAGGCGGAGGATAACGACTGAAGTTCGGTGAATTCATCGTTCGTGATACCCGACAGCAGGGCTGTCTCAAGGTGGGCATTCAGGTAATCGATCACGCGCACTGCTATCTCCGCGAGGGAGTGGTAAGAATAGTGCCAGAGGCTGGCGCGATAATTTCTCATGTTCTGCTGCATCACACTGTCGTGAAGGTCAGAAGCCATCGAAATTGCTGCGCCTATGGCATTGTCGAGCGAAGTATGCAAGCGCGAAGCTGAGTCGCGCTTCATAGCATGGTACTCGGTGTAGGGCCTGTCGAGAAACGACAACAGCTCCGACATCCGTTCGTTATTGCCTGCAAACGTGTCGCGGGCAGTAATTATTGAGGTGAATCCTTCGAAAGCGTCGGGATAATCATTCAGAATCCGCTGCAGTGTAAGGAATCGATCGGTAGTCCTAAAATGCTTATTCAAGGCGGTAAAGTTTAAACAAGTAAATGATAAGATAGTACACGGGCAGAAAGTGCCAGCCCGTGGTGGCATGGAGCTGTATAATCGGGTCTGCCCGGCTTGTATGGCCCGGTTGATCCCGGTAGTGCAGGGGGTGACAATCCGAGCGACGGCCTGCTGATGAGTTTCCTGTAATAAATGCGTTCGTCAGTCAGAAACTTATATTTCCTTAGTTCGGTTGTGAGCCTTGCCGAAGGCAGATGCTGCCCAGCGATGCGTATGAACTTCCAAACGCATTCACAACGATTGCACCAGACTACAATATACCCGAACCGGTTCTTTTGCGGACTGTGCCTTTTAACCGTTCGCCGGAATTCATGCGCTATCCTTCCTGCGGCCCTTCGCTCTTCAATTCGCCTGTGTATTTCATACAAGGCATCCTCATCGAGTAACTGCAAACTGTCAATACCCAAAAACCTTATTATTCTGTAAGTGTTCATGCCAGCCTCTCCTTGTTCATTAAATCCGGGTTACCGAAAGGCTGTTTCTCCTTTGGGCGCGACAGTGCATCAATTTTGCCCAGCAAGGGAAGATAGTGTCTTATTGACAATTGCCTGCTGATGATACCCACATTTACAAGGTGATCAAGCAGTTGTGAGTAATTGCAGACGTTGAGGTTCATCAAATCTGCAGCTTTCAGTATGCAGGGGTCAACCGTTACCAGCGTTCCTCCGTCCCTGGCAGCAAGATACAGTGCCGAATAGTCGGCTAATGTGAGTCCGGGCAGGGTGGAAGAGACCTGGTAGGCATGATAGAGCTCCGCAGATGAAAGGGTGGTAATATAAATTTTACCCGCTTCGAGCGGTGCATTGGTAAACGCAGCCGGGAACGGGTTTTGCAGGTATGCCGTCGAAGTGGTAGTAACGCGGAAACTGAGGCGGGAGATGGCCGGCAGCAATCCTGCTGCCCCAAAATCCCTGATGCTCAAGGTATCAAGAATAAGGAGGTTTGTCATGGTATTCGTAGAGTTTTACAAGATCGTCGAGTGACAAGCCTGCCAGGTCGGCAGCCTTGGTGCGTGAAATGAGTTCTTCTTCCATGGCACGTAAAAGTAAGAGTTGGAAACGTGTAGGATTTTCAACCCTGAGGTTAGCGCCGATATGCATTTCCATCCTGTCGGCGTTGATGAATTTCAGAAGGTTGATGTAAGTAAAATTCGAGATGATATTGTGTTGCAGGGCATTGAGAATGATGGCCCTGGCAGAGATTCCGTATTTATCCTTGAGGATGCCCAGTTCGCGTACCGAAATGGAGGTGCGATAGCGCCCCAGTTCACGGATAAGCAGTTCATGAGGCAGCAACATGGCGGCGGCAAAACGGTTGCAGAGATTTTCCTTATCGTTGTCCGAAATGCCTTCGCCGAATACCAGCAGCAGGTGCGCAAGTTCGTGCAGGGCCGAAAACCTTTTACGCTCGGTGGTGGGGCCTTTGCCTCTCAGCACGATCACAGGGATATCCTCATTGGCAAAGCCTGAATAGCCGTCGAACTTATCATCGGCTTCTATCTCAATAACGAGGATGCCATTGTCTTCGATAAGGTTCATCACGTTGCCTATACCTTCATAGCCAATATGCCACATTCTTGAGAGAGTGAATGCTGCTGCTTCGGCATCTTCGGGTGTGTTCACCGTGAACTCACGGAGCGGGTTGCTGAATGTCCTTGATTCGTTGAGCAGGCGTTCAAGCTCAAGATAGCCTTCGATGAGGGAGGTAATTTCGTATTGCAGCGAGACTTCCTTGCGTTTACCCAAGTCGGCTTTTTTCCTGAACCTCACCTGTGTGACAGCAACTGAGATAGGTTTAAAGAAATATTCAACTTTTACGTTTAATGCCCTGGCAAGTTCTTCGATCACCTCGTTATCGGCCATCATCTCCGCGCGCTCGTATTTGGCGATGGAGGTTTTTTTGACAAAGCCGTTGATGCGGGCGACAAGCTCATCCTGCGACAGGCCAGCCTGCTTGCGTGCACTCAGTAACCGTTGGGCAAATATTTCTTTCATTGAGGTCATCTTCCGATCCTTCTGTTATTTCAAGTGTTCAATCAGCGACAAAGATAATACAAATGAACACGTTTTCGACAAAGTGCTATAAATATTTTTATTAACAGGTTATTAACACCTAATAGCTGGTTATCAGCAACAATAAAATCCCTTTTGCAGATTCTTATATAAATAAGGTATGTTTCAGTACGTGA
>JAKLFM010000073.1 GCA_022711175.1 Bacteroidota bacterium
ACGGCAGAGCATTCCACGGTGACATCGGCCGGAACGGTAAGTACGGGGTCGGTCACATCCTGAACGGTGATCACCTGCGAAGCAGTGGATTCGTTTCCGCAGTTGTCAACAGCTTTCCAGGTACGGGTCAGAGTATAAGAATCAGCACAGGAACCGTTGGTGCGTACTTCGCCTTCATAGGTCACGGTAACTTCGGTATCGCAGTTATCGGTAGCGGTGGCGGTTCCAACGACGGGAACGGCAGAGCATTCCACGGTGACATCGGCCGGAACGGTAAGTACCGGGTCGGTCACATCCTGAACGGTGATCACCTGTGTAAAAACGGGTGAAGTGAAGCCACAATCATCTGATGCGATCCAGGTATTTGTATATGTTCCGGCATTAGGGCATGAACCGGGAACAAATGCTCCCGATGTTTTTTGATAGGTTAATGAAGGATCATTTTCATCCTGGGCAATAGGCGATAAACCCTGTGCTATTGCAATTCCAGCAAGATCGCTGCACTCAAAAGTGGCATCAAGGGCTCCTGGCAGAGTAACCCAGGTAGGTGAGGTCGTATCTACTTCGCTGAGGTTTACCGTAATGGATGACCTGCACCCATTGACATCTTCAACAAGAACGATATAACTTCCGGCTGCAAGGTTTGAAAACACTCCGGTCTGGTTCGATATTCCTGCGAGCGAGGCATATGTCGCATTGATGCTTAGTCTTTTTATTGAACCAGGGCACGGATCTCCAAAAATATAATCTCCGGCAGGAATGCTGGCTGAATTGTTACCCAGCAGATAGCTCTCAACTACTGATTGACTCCTTGAAGAATGGCAGGCTGTAAGAGTGAAATCCGGACAGACTCCATCAGGCAACCCGAAGCTGGCAAAATCAACCCTGGCAAATACCATTCCTGCAGGTGCATTGAGGTTGGCATTTGTACCACTGAACCAGGTTTCATCCACCGAAACGCATTGGGTACCGGTAGCCTGTGCCAGTGAAAAAGTATATGGAGCAACGCCATTGGATGCCGAAATGCTGAAACCGCCAGTGTTTTGTCCACCACATTCAATATTGGTAACCGAAATGACTGAAGGTGTGATTTTCTGAGGTTCAGTGAGAATTACAGTAACATCACGTGAACATCCGGCCGCATCATAGATGGTATAAACGTATTTTACAGCTGATTGCTGGAATACACCTGTGCCGACATACGGCGGAGTTCCTCCCGTAGCGGTAATAGTTACTGTGGAAACGCCCCCGTTACATTCGATCGCGGTTGCAGTGTAGGAGCCTGTTAAAGGAGTGGGCTCTGTAACCTGTACAACCTGGTGATCCGATTCGCAGCCCGTTGTAAGATTCCTTATTTTGATAAGATAAGAACCGGAGGTGAGGTTATTGAAGGTGTTTCCAGACTGGTAGCTGGCACCATCATTGTTTGAGTATTCATAATCACCGATTACCCCTGCAAGCGGAGTAACCGTTATGGATCCGTTATTACCGCCGTTGCAGGTTACACTGGTTGCCGAAGCGGTGAAGGTTGCTAATGCGTTTACTGTCACAACAACCTGATCGGTTGAGGCGCACAATCCTGCTGCATTAGTAACTGTGAGGGTATAAGTGGTTGTAGCTGAAGGCGAGGCAATCGGATTGGGAATATTGGAGTAATTCAATCCGGTAGCGGGGCTCCAACTGTATAGTACTCCTCCTGTCCCGTTCAATTGCGTGCTTTCTCCATTACAGATAGTGACATCGGGACCGGCATTGGCAATAATTGCAACAGGACTTCCGATTGTGGCAGTAGCCGAAACATCAGCGTAGCAACTACCTGGTTCTCTGACAAGTACTGTATAAGTCCCGGCAGCGAGTCCTGTGAAGATGTTCAGGGTTTGCCATGTAGTACCGTTATTTATGGAGTATAAATAACTACCCGATCCTCCTGTAGCATTTACCGTAATAGTTCCGTTGTTCTGCCCGTTGCATGTGACATTTAATGCGGAAACAGAGGATAATTGATACTGCTCATACAGGTTAAGAGTCAGATTTACAAAAATCTGATTAGCATCGCAGGGACAACTCAGGGGTGCCTGGATGATGAAAGTTTCACTATTGTCTGGATTTCCATCATTTATAATCGTGTAAGGAATGTCAACAAAAGAAACATTTGCCGGGAAATTAATTTGTGCCGGAAATGGTTGATTGCCTGTGGTTTGGATGTCAACTCCATTGGTAGCAGTTCCTGTAAGAGTAAGGTTTACTGTATTAGGCATGCTGATGTCCGAACCACTGCGGTCAATTCTCAAATAACCTGAACATCCCTCAAAGGTATTAGTCTGTCCTTCGTTATAATTGCCAAAGTTCGTCAGGGCATAATTTGTCATTGCAATGTTCTGGGAGTTGAAACTCCTTGCGCCCAGGAATACGCCCGCATCCCATTGTTGGTCAGATGCATCGGCGATACTCATCCTGATCCTGTATGTAGAGCATGGTTGAACAGCATATTTAGCTTTCAAGGTAACAGTTCCTCCGTCATACTGCATGGTTAACGAACCGGAAGGATTGTTGTAATAGTACTCTGCATTTTCAGCGGGATAGTTAACGCCGTTCACATTGGTTCCTGCAGGATGAATGGTGTTGATCGAAACTGGAATAGTGGTTCCAGGAATGAGTGCCAGGTTAACGGCATTATTCGAATAGGGTCCTGAGATGCCGGGGCCGCTTAAAAAGAAGCCGAATGCATCATTATATTGTGTTTCACAATACTCAAGATACTCTTCTGATGCAAACACAAAGGTGAACTCGATAGAGTCACCTGCCGGTACAAAATCAAATTCCAGAATTGCAGCATCGTACATGGTCCGGCCGGTGATAGTCACCAGGTCGGGGTCCGAGGCATTGCTTACCATTTGATCTGACCTGCCTCCATTGTTATTTGGTCCCATAGCTGAAGAAGCCCTTCCTGTACACAGCAGCAAACCTTCATTCAAGGGGAAGGTAGAGTTGCCCTTACTGAAATATGCAAGCTGGCGGTTGCCGGGAGTGCTGGACCAGGTATGATTGACCCATGCATTATTATTATTTCGGTTGTAGTAGCCGAACCTGACATTGCTCGCAGTCAAACAACCTGTAACTAGCACATTCTGAACAAGTTGCTCTGGTGTATATGCGTTATATACAGCACTTTCAGCTACTGAAATTGAACCTGCCGGAGCATCCGAATTAGCTCCTGTTTGAGACATGGAATAGAGAGGAAAATCGGGTGGTGGTATTCGGTTAGAAACCGAACCGGCACCTTTCTCAACCTGGGCTGTGAGCGACTGACCAATTAAAAATAATAATAAAACAAGTAATGGCCTGATATACTGAGCCATCAGATTGTTAGTACTATTTTTAACCTTGCTGCATTGTGCATTGCTGATTTTGTAAAAATTGGTTTTCATAGGTAATGAGTTTTACCAGTATATAATTCAGATTTAGCTACTATTTGTTAGTTCAGACAGAAAATCAGTACAATAGCAGATAACACTATCATACTTCCTATTCTGTTGAACGAAAATTTTTTCAGGTGATTCGCCTTCCTGTAAATCAGGTCCGGGGTCGGAACCAGATAGAACTGTTTCGAAGCATTCAGAACCTTAAAAATCAGATGAAATGATTTTAAAGCTTCAAGAGCCTGTCTTTTGGCTGTCTTGTAGAGAATAGCAGTATTTAATTTTCTTCTCATGTTTAACGAGTCATACAGGTATTTGATGAGCGCTTCTGGTTGTTTTGCTCTTTTTGGTGATATGGGGTTAACCAATTCCTTGCCATTTTTTGTAATAGTCATATTATCAGGCATGTACAATCATGTTTTGCTCTCTTACACCCAAATTATATTTCATTTTGGTAAACCCTTTATTGTCCTATCACTAAAGCCGTTTGAAGCGACCGGCTCATCTGCCGATTTAAAAAAAGATCAATGACAAATTATTTTTCGAAGCTCTATAATGTGTTAAATACCAATAAGATAATCAGAGCTGGCAATATGTTTTGACCGGGTTGGCGAGTGATATTCGGAAAGAAATATTTATTGAAATGAGATATGTATAAGATTTGAAATGATGTTATCTTTTCGGGTAAAATCATCAATATGGTTTCAAAATGGGACAAATGGGGTTTTTCACTATGTTTCAAATAATTGATTAACAAATATTAACGTTTACACGAACAAACTGTCTCTACATTTGTAGAATGTACCTGCGGATTATTCTCTATCACATACTTACAGCATTGATTGTTGTTGCCAATACTCCGCTTCAGGCGCAGGATCGTCATGCCATCCTTATTAGTGGCTTCGTAACCGATACAAAAGAGAAACCGGTTCAATACGTTACAATTATGAACCTCAATAAGCGCACAGGAACCGTATCCGGTGCTGAAGGCTCTTTCAGAATTTTGGCTCAAAGGAATGATGCGATCAGGTTTACTTCGGTGGGATTTCAAGATTACACTTTCACTGTTCCGGCTACGTTCGATGAGGCAGTTTATCCTCTTCACATATACCTAAATATTGATACTGTTGAATTAACCGGTGTCACAATACGTGCTTTACCCCGAAACCTTACCGAGCTGCGCCAGGCTGTTCTCAATCACAAAGTAGAGGAGCCAGTAATCCCCGATCTGAATCTGAATACTCCCCTCACCGATCTGCCGCATACAGGTCCGGCTCCGGCGTCACCGGCAATGTTAAATCCCGGGCTCACCTACACAATCAGTGGCCCGATTACCAAATTGTATAATAAATTCAGCAGGAGGGGGAAATCGTTGCAGAAGTTTGAAGAGCTTACTGCTGAAGAAAAGAATAACGCCATCATTTCAAAGAAGTATAACCCTGAGATTGTCAAACAGTTGACAGGGTTTGCCTCCGATGCTGAAATCCTCGATTTTATTGAATACTGTGCACTTTCAAAAGATTTCCTGCTTACAGCTTCTGAACTTGAAATATTAACAAAAATCAAGGAATGCCTGGCAAATTATCTTGCTGAAGGTAGAGATCATTAGTGTGTTGTCAGGGAATATCTCCTTCGGTTGCAGCATCAGTCAGTTCTGAAACGGTTGTGATGAGCAAACCTACCGATGTATCAGCAGCGCCGTAATAAATCTTCACTTCGCTGTCTTCCTTTGCAAATCCCTGGTTATCGTACTCTTCGACTATCATTCCGCTGGGAAATGTTACATTTGGCACCTGGCCTGCGAGTTCCCATATTTCTCTGGGTTCCAGAATGTTGCATCGGCAACGACCTAAAACCTTCGACGGATTGTTGAGGTCAAGCAGTAATACTCCGCCCTGGTAGATGTTGGCACTGCCGAAATGCCCTGCAACACCGTGGTAAACATGCAGCCAGCCTTTGCGGGTTTTGACGGGTGGAGGGCCTGAACCTATGTACTCGTCCCAATAATGGAAACGCCCGTTAATCAATGGTGCCATAGGTTCCCAATCTATAAGGTTATCCGATTCACTTAACCAGATGGTGCTGCCTGAGGTTGGCCCACCACTATGACGTGCTTTGTTTGGCCTGTCCATCCGAAGATATTTGCCATTCACTTTTTCAGGAAACAGCACACCGTTACGGATATCTTCGTTTGATGTAATTCCCAGGAAATCAAACTGTTTGAAATCATCAGTAACTCCAAGACCAAGCTGACAGCCATCTTCCATGTCCATGGCAAACATGATATAAAAACGGCCATCGAGCATGGTGATCCTCGCATCATAGATGTGGAAAATTTTGCCTTGCACTCTCTCTATCCCCCGAAAGTGCACAATCTTATTCTCAACCGTAAAATTCACTCCATCAGTGCTTTCAGCCATTACAAGAAAAGTTTCGCGCGAACGGCTCTGAACGCGCAGCATAAGCCGGTAGAGGTTGTCGTCCTTGATAGCCCCGGGATTGAATGCGCTTGTAACATCAACCAATTGCGGTGGAATTGGAGGAATATCGTGCCTCGTTATAATAGGATTTTTCGGATGCCTGTACATAGTTATCTGATTTTCAATGTTTTTACATAATGACTTTCACGCAACAAGTATCAGCCGAAGTAAGCGGAAGAACATTGCCACGAATGGGATTGCCTTCAACAATAATTTGTTTTACACCTTTCTCTGAAGAGCTAGTGTTCTCAACTTCAATGATATACTTCGTTCCCCTGAAAACACGCTCTGCTTTGAAATGTTTCCAGCCCGACGGAATTGCCGGATCGATCATAAGCCCGTTATAGGTTGGGCGGATACCAAGTATGTAATCATAACTCACCCTGTACATCCATGCGGCCGATCCTGTCTGCCACGAATGGCTCGCCCTGCCGGGTTGCGAATGTTCGTTGCTAGTAATGTATTGTGAGTAAACATAAGGTTCGGCAATAAAAATATCGCTGTCGATGCGGTTGGGAAGCATTTTTTTGAAATACTCAAATGCCTGGTTGCTTCGTCCGAGTATGGTTTCAGCCTGAATAACCCAGGTTGTGGGATGACAGAACACGGCACCGTTTTCCTTTTTGCCCCATACGCATCGGGTTACAAGGCCAATATTGGGGTCAATTTCACGCCATGCCGGTGTGCATTTTTTGGGACCTTCAGGCGAATCAAGATATTTTTTCACACTGTTCATAGCTGTGATCAGCCGGTTTTGATCCGGGAAGCCTGCAATCACGGGCCAGATTTGGGTGTTCAGAAATATCTTTCCATATTTATTGTCTTTCGAGCCGACGCGGCGGTTATTTCCGCCGAAAGCCCGTATATACCATTCGCCATCCCAGCAGTTTTCGTCAACAGCTTTAATCAAACTGTCAGTAACAGATTTAACTTCAGCCATTTCGCTTTTCATCTCAAGGGATTCGAGCAACTGTGCAAAAAGGTTGAGCATGGCAGCGTAGAACATTGCACCCCAAACACTTTCACCGCCTTCGTCACCGCCAATATAATCTAATGTGTCGTTCCAGTCGCCGCGGCCAAAAATGGGCAGGCCGTGTTTCCCTAAATTGTTCTTCGCGTAATTTACCACGCTGAACATATGCTGCAAAATGGAATCGGGTTCGGCGTCAATAAAGGGCTGTTCGTCAGTAAGCAACGCAAAATCGCCGGTTTCCTTCAGGTATTCAGTTACCGCAAGCATAAACCACAGTGGATCGTCGCAGTGGTACGTAAACTCACCCTGGCCGTCGCCGTGAAAATGATGATACACTTTGCCATCCTTGCGCATTTGCCGCGCCAGCAATTGTATCCTTTCTTTCGCCTTTTGTGGATTTGAAATGGTTACCGCGATGGTGTCCTGCGATGTGTCGCGAAATCCAAAGCCGCGCCCTATGCCCCAGTAATAAAAGCTGGTTACCCTGCCGACATCAAAGGCAACTTTGGCCTGGTACGGTAGCCAGTAGCGCATGAAAATATTCACATCTTCATCAGGCGTGTCAACGGTTGTATGGGCAAAGTAGTCATCCCACGATTGCCTCACTTTTGCGAAAGCAGCATCAACTTTAGCAACCGATTTGTATTTCTCAACACGTTGTTGCTTAAGTTCATCGAAACGCTGTTTTTCAATAACTCCCAACGAGAAAATCAAGTCGGCTGATGCACCCGGTTGTAACTCGATGTCAACTTTGAGGGCATTCACAACGTTGCCGAAATCAGTCTCAAGGCACGAAAGGCTATCGTTTTCAACGCCTGCAGGATTATTCTCATTCCGGTAAAGCCCCAGAAAGCGTTCGCGCACAGTTTCAAAACCGGCAACCGGCTTATTCACAGTGAAAAACGTCCATTGATCCCATTCTTTGTTTTCCTGCTGCTGGGTGCCTTTGGTTTCGGTAACCCAATAGGTTTTGGTCGAAAAAAGGGCATTCAGGTCTTTCTCAAAATGTGACCTGTTGAAATGCTGGTCGTCGCACTGATTGATCAGATCAACGAGTGCATGGCCCAGGGCGAGTTCAACATAGCCGTAAACTGAGAGTTTCCGGGGTTTATCACTGCGATTGATGAATGTGGTTTTCCAGATTTCCTGGTCATCATCCGCGGGTACAAAAAACAGGGTCTCCGATTCAATTCCGTTTACAAGGGCTTCCGACCTTGTATATCCAAACCCGTGGGCAAGCCTGTAACCTTCTGCATGTTTCCCGACAGGCTGCCAGGTAAGGCCCCAGGTCTCGCCGGTTTCATTGTCCTTAACATATATGTATTTACCGGGCCTGTCGGGTGGAACTTCGTTGATTCTGTAACGGGTTATCCTGCCGTGCAGCGGGCTCTTAAAGTAGCTGATCCCGCCTCCGTTATTGGATATTGTTGAAAAATACCTCCCGTTGTAAATATAATTTATCCAGGGGCTTGGTGTACGGGGATTGGTGATGATATACTCCTTGCCGTCAGGCGAAAAATGGCCGTAATTCATTGTTTTTTAGTTATAGTTTTGAAACAAATCCGTCGTCGTGATGGTCGCGGATGTTAGTCCGAAGAGCATGGATCATTTCCTTTAGATTCTTAATACCACCTATTGTAAACCAGATAGTTACAATAATCGATGCGGTAAGAAACAAGTAGGTATATATTTTCCAGAAGCTCATCCATTGATCGTTTGTGAAAGGTTTTACAAAGAAGTAGAATAACGTTCCGATGGCAAAAACTACAACCCAGGCGAATGTCCAGCCGGTAGTAACGTAGTAAATGGCCTTGTCGCCTTTGGTGAATTCTTTGGTTGGCGCCAGCACTTTCCATCCCTTGATTACTTCGGTGTCAGCTGACGATTCTTCGCTTTTTACAGCATACTGCCCGCGATGCAGCAGTTTATCGAGGTTAAATGCTTTGCGGGGCGTGAGCAGCGACACGGTAATATATACTACTGATGCAGCCACCATTGCGATAAACCATCCCCACTGTCCGTTGATCGGAAAGTTGGGGATCAACTGGTTAAGTAAAATGTTAACCGAAGCTGCCAGCGCGCCGGTGATCATGGCTGCCCAGGCGGCAGGTGTAGTTCCTTTTCGCCAGTATAGGCCGCCGATAATCACAGCTCCTGATCCGCCC
Source organism: Bacteroidota bacterium (assembly GCA_022711175.1). GTDB lineage: Bacteria > Bacteroidota > Bacteroidia > Bacteroidales > UBA4417 > UBA4417. The sequence goes on from JAKLFM010000073.1 coordinate 9,038, forward strand.
ACGAATATGGCACCCGAAATGTTAAGGAAAAGGAATACTTTTTCGGTTTGCTGAAACAGGATGCTGAGGATAAAAATGGTAATTCCAACACCTAAAATGGAAAGTTTCAGGTATTTGAGATGCTCTTTCGGTTCAAATGGCTTTTGACGAATGGGTATAACAACGTCCTGTATAAAAATGCTGCCCCACGAATGCATGTAGGTATTATGACAAGTGATAGCTGCCGCCAGCATGATGGCAGCAAAAGCGCCTTTCAGACCGACAGGCAGCAGGTAATTCAGTACCATTGGAACGCGCAACTGGCTCTGGTCAGCAGGAGCAAAGCCGGCAATCATATTATTGATGGTATCGGCAATGGCTTTATAGTTTTCGTGATGGAAAATGGTGTATGCAACAATCGGCACTATCATCAGGAACAGTCCCCACTGCGGCACAAGCCTCCAGTTGGTGAGCACATCAGCCATTTTAGCTTCGTGGGCATTCTTTGCTGCTATGCTGAAAGATGAATTGCCCTGCCACGAAAGTTTTGTGTAAATAAGCCCAAACATTCCAATGAAGAAAAACCAGGGATTAAAATCCTGCACTTCGCTGGCATCAAAAGGATTAATGAGCGATTGCCCTGCGGGAGCCGATTTTATGGCAGTGCCTATATCGGCCCATCCAACCTGAACAAGCAAAAGGACTACAATTATTACAAAAACGATGTTCACAAAAACGCCCTGGATAAAATCGGTAAACATTACTGCAATATGTCCGCCGGTAAATATGAAATACAACGGAACCAGCACCATCACAGCCGTTGTGAGGATATAGGTTATGGAATATGGCCCGAGGTGGCCTATTTCGGGAATACCGCAGAAATAGATGAAAAATTTGGCGCTTACAGCCGGAAAAATGATCATATTCACAATACCTGAAAGAAATGCCAGCATACCCGCGAATATCCTGAAGGCACGGCTGTAGCGCATTTCGAAAAATTGCGCCATTGTGAGTGCCCTTGTTTGCCTGAAACGGTAAACTACCCAGCCGGTGACGCTGATGCAAACCAGTATAACGGCTGTTGGCATTTCCCACCAGCGCGAATTAAAACCGGCATTGTAGTTCTGTTCAAGTGCACCCACTACCGTAATGGCTCCCAGCGCAGCTGTGCCATGAAACATCGAGATAATGTACCGTCCGCCTGTACGGCCTGTCGCCAGGAAGTCGGTGACGCTTTTCAGCAGGCTTTTGCTCAGGAAAACCATGCCAAGCATTAGCGAAAACAGCACAATAATTATACTCCAGTCGATCCAGGTCAGATTCATAGGCGTTCTTTGATTAGTTGGTGTTTGTATTGTTGAATTTCAGGAAGGCAAGGTAAATATTTCAGATTAATTCTGTTTAAGAACGTCGAGCACAGGCTCTTTCAAGCCTCTTATTAGATTGATATCAGGTTTGAGGAGTTCGACCACAACAATTTCATTCAGGCCTTTCTTTAAAAAGGGAGCGGGACAATATAGCGTTTGTTGTGGGCCGATTCTCCAGTAACGTCCTAAATTATAACCATTTACAAATACGATTCCTTTTCCCCACAGGCTCATGTCGAGAAAAGTGTCACCGGTAGCGGAAAGGGTAAAGGTGCCTCTTCGGCAAACGGGTCCCGTGAGTTTTTTATTTTCGGCTTTCGGGAAAACCGGAACTTTATTCATAGGTAATGAAAAAATCTCCCAGTTTGTAAGTTCAGTCTTACCAAGCATTACCTTGCTTGTAATGCCTTTACGGTTGTCGGTGAGTTTACGGCCATAATTTATGCGCCCCATGTTTTCAACAAGGATATCGAGTGTACTGTTGGGTTTCTTTACCTCAATTTCCAGTGAGTCCTGGCCAAGTCGTCTGTCAAGAATGCCAACGGTATTGCCGTTGATCATGATGATGCCAAAATCACGTAATTCACTGATTTTTAACAATGCTTTGACGGGCTTGGCAATCTTCGTCCTGTAAAGAATGTACCCGTATCCCTGGTTCACATCTTCCATCGAAAGAATGGTCGCCGATTTTACCGGTTTAGGCAAACTGCTCGTCAGGTTATAGGATTCGCTCAGCCTGAATTGCGGGACAGATATAACTGGCAATCGCTCAGGAACTTCGGGGATTACTGTTCCTTCGGGGAGATATGGAAAGATCAGTTTTTTTAGAGCGAAATATTTATCAGTCGGCCAACCGGCTTCGCTAATCGGTGCATCATAATCATAACTGGTGATATCAGGCTGTATGGGATATTCGTGGTTGTAGTTGGCGCCATTCATGAAACCGAAGTTTGTGCCGCCGTGCAGCATATAGAAATTGAAAGAGACGCCTGCTTCAAGCAAAATCTTGATGTCCTTAACCACATCATCAGTCTTGACTTTTGACTTTGGTTCGCCCCAGTGGTCGAGCCATCCGGGGTAATATTCGGGAATGAAATACGGCCCGCTGCCGTTGTTGTACTTATTTACCGTATCAATCAATGCTTCGGGGTTTGTTTCACCATTGATGGCCGGTAGAATCCCGGGGATATACCCGTCCTTACACTGAACCGGCCCGTCGGCAGTGAAAAGTGGTACTTCGAAGCCGGCTTTTACGAACATATCCCTGGTGAGTGAGAGGTATTCTTTATCGTTGCCGTACGAACCATATTCGTTCTCAACCTGTACCATAATGATAGGTCCGCCACTGGTTATCTGAAGGTCTTTCACCTGGCGTCCAAGTTCGGTAAGATATTTACCGGCTGCATCCAGAAACCGCTGGTCTTTGCTTCTTACAACCATGTCTTTTTCTTTTAGCAGCCACCATGGGTATCCGCCAAATTCCCATTCGGCGCAGGCATAAGGACCGGGGCGCAGGATCACCCAAAGCCCTTCGGCCTGGGCCATTTTGACAAAAGTTGCCAAATCGCGGTTGCCGGTCTTGAAATCGAATTTGCCAGGTTCGGGTTCATGATCGTTCCAAAAACAATACACCGAAACTGCATTAATCCCCATCGCATGCGCTGTTTGAAGACGATTTTGCCAGTATTCGCGCGGAATTCGCTGGTAGTGCATTTCGCCGGCTATTATCTGAAACGGCTGACCATCGAGCTTAAAATCAATGCCTTCGGCCGTGAATGTATGCGATTGCGGCTGCGCTGCTACTGTTAAGGCAAGTACGGCGAATATTGTGAGGAGAAAATGGAGTAACGATTTCATACGGACTGAATAATGTTTATGTCAGATGCTGTCGGCAACAGAGAATCGCCAGATAGTTTGTGAGGTAAACATGTTTCCCGGGCGCAGGATTACATTTGGGAAACCCGGAATGTTCATTGAATTTGGGTAATGCTGCGTTTCGGTACAGAATGCAGCATGCGGCATGTAAGCCAGGCCTCCCTTTCCTGTAATGCTGCCATCGAACCAGTTGGCTGTGTATAATTGCATGCCGGGCTCGGTGGTGAGAATTTCCATGAGCCTGCCGCTTTTCTCATCGAACACTTTTGCCGCGGGCATAAGTTTCCCTGAAAGGTTTCTTAAGCAGTAATTATCGTCGTAACCTTTGTAAAGCTGATCGATACGTTCACCAATTTTGTGCGGCTGGTTGAAATCATACGGTGTTCCGGCAACAGGTTTCAGAAGTCCGGTTGGTACCAGGTTTGAGTTGGTTTCGGTAATTTGATCGGAGTATATAACAAGCTGGTGATCAAGTACATTTCCTGAACTTTCGCCGGCAAGGTTCCAGTAAGCATGATTGGTTAAGTTTACCGGAGTTGGCTTATCCGTCATGGCATAAAAGGAAACTGACAGTTCGTTTTGATTGTTAAGCGAATAAACTGCCTTCACCTGCAGGTTGCCCGGGAAGCCTTCTTCACCGTCAGGGCTGAAATACTCCAGAACAACCGATACCTCATTCCCGGTTTGGACAGGTTTTGCTGTCCATGCCTTTTTATTGAAGCCCTCAAAACCACCATGAAGCTGATAATCGCCTTTGTTTGGCGATACCTGGTATTCGGTGCCGTCGATTGTGAATTTTGCTCCACCAATCCTGTTGCAGGTTCTGCCGACGATACAGCCAAAGTAAGGTTCGGTATTGACGATGAGTTTATCAATGCTGTCGTAGCAAAGGATGACGTCATCCGTCTTGCCTTGTTTACCCGGTACCCATACTTCAGTGAGGGTTCCGCCATAATTTGTAAGTCTTACGGTCATGCCGTAATCATTCTCGAGCGTAAACCTGAAAACTTCATCACCTGAAGACAGTTTGCATTGTAATTCAGAAATAAGTTTCATTTCAGACGTGTTTTTCTATTTTCCTGTATTTTTGATGATTGAATCGACCCGATTGTCAAAGCCGTAACCTGTCGATTCATTAGAAACTTAAAAATACAAATATAACAATAAAGAAATGCTGTTGAACGAATAAATAAAAAATGTTACTTAGTCGCGTTTACTTAATAATATAATATCTAAACCAAATGAAATACAATTGCACCATGATGACACGGTTGTTTGCTTTCCTGGCATTGAACTTATTGCCGATCTGCCTGTTGGCTCAATCAACAGCAACTGTCACCGGTAATCCGGTTTATCTCAATACAAGTCTCACCTTCAGGGAAAGGGCAGCAGACTTAGTAAACCGGCTTACCATTGAGGAAAAGATTTTGCAGATGCAATACAACGCGCCTGCTGTGCCGCGCTTGGGAATCCCCGAGTACAACTGGTGGAATGAATGCCTTCACGGCGTAGCACGCAACGGAACAGCCACTGTGTTTCCGCAGGCAATTGGGATGGCTGCAACATGGAATCCCGAACTCATCCGCCAGGAAGCTGATATTATTTCAACCGAGGCAAGAGCCAAGTATTATGAAGCGATCGGTAAAGGGGAGCATGGTATTTATCAGGGGCTAACGTTCTGGTCGCCAAACATTAACATCTTCCGCGATCCACGGTGGGGCAGGGGCCAGGAAACATACGGCGAAGACCCGTTGCTCACTGCCGAGATCGGTAAGGCATTTGTCAGGGGTCTGCAAGGTGATGACCCTAAGTATTTTAAAGTAATTTCCACAGCCAAACATTTCGCCGTTCACAGCGGTCCCGAGTCGGAGCGTCACCGGTTCGACGCCTGGCCTTCGATGCGCGACCTTCACGAAACATACCTCCCGGCTTTTGAAGCGCTGGTAAAGGATGCCAAAGTTTATTCGGTAATGAGCTGCTATAACAGGGTATATGCTACACCGGCATCAGCCAATACATTTCTGCTCAAGGATATCCTTCGCGATAAATGGAACTTCGACGGCTATGTTGTTTCCGATTGCTGGGCCATTTCTGATTTCTATAATTTCCACAAGTTTGTTCCCTCTGCTGATAAAGCTTCTGCACTTGCAGTAAGGGCGGGTTGCGATCTGGCTTGTGGCAACGAATATCCACACCTCAACGAGGCAATAAAAAGCGGCTATCTTACAGAGAATGACCTTAATATCTCACTTACACGACTGTTTGAGGCTCGCATGAAACTGGGCATGTTTGATCCTCCTTCAATGGTTCCTTACGCATCTATTACACCGGCTGCCAACAATACCAAAGAAAACAGTGCTTTTGCCCGAAAAGTGGCTCAGGAAAGCATTGTGTTGCTCAAAAACGAGAATAACCTGCTGCCGCTTTCAAAAAAGGTGAAAAAGATAGCCGTTATCGGGCCATATGCTAACGATACTTCGGTATTGCTGGGTAATTACAACGGGACACCAACCGCTCCTGTTACAATATTGCAGGGCATATTAAACAATGCCGGCAAAGGGATGAAGAACATTGAATTCAGGATTGGTGTTGAACGTCCTGAAGTATTGGCACGCAGGGAACAGGTAGATAAAGCCCAATCGGAACAGGATGAAAAGAAACTGGCTGCCGAAGCCATGGAAATTGCAGGCAAATCAGATGTGGTGATCTTCGTCGGGGGTATCTCGCCTAATCTCGAAGGCGAAGAAATGGATGTAAAAGTGGATGGATTTGCGGGCGGCGACCGGACCAACCTCGACATTCCTTCTGCTCAAATGCAATTGCTTCAGAAGATCAAGGCTGCGGGAAAGCCGGTTATTCTCGTTCTCACCAATGGCAGCGCACTTTCGTGCGGCTGGGCTAAGGATAACATCCCTGCGATTGTTGAAGCCTGGTACCCGGGACAGGAAGGCGGGAACGCGCTTACCGATGTACTTTTCGGAAAATACAATCCTGCGGGCCGGTTGCCGGTTACTTTCTATAATTCGGTGAACGACCTTCCCGCTTTCGACGATTATTCCATGGAAGGCCGTACCTATAAATACTTCAGTGGCAAGCCTTTGTTTGCATTTGGTCATGGTTTGAGCTACTCGACTTTTAAATATTCGGATGTCAAAGTGGCAAAACCCGAGATATCATCAGCCGATGAGGCCGTTGATGTTACCGTAACTATTACGAATACAGGAAAATACGATGGCGATGAAGTTGTGCAGCTCTATGTAAAACAGCCGGCAAGCCTCCAATCGCAGCCAATCAAAGCGCTTGCAGCTTTCAGTAGGGTGAATCTAAAAGCAGGCGCTTCAGCGAGCGTAAAACTTAGCTTCTCCGTGAAACAATTACGGCATTTTGATACCGTGGCCGGCGATTACAAAATCGAGCCCGGTGATTACACTTTGCTGATAGGTGCTTCGTCAGAAGATATTCGGCTAACTGCATCACTCAGAGTAAAATAGTTTGCTCAGATGCCCTCGTTTGTCCTGTCAAAATCTACTTACATCAGGGGATTGCAATGCTTTAAGTCGTTGTATCTCAATAAGCACAGGTCTTTTCTGCGCGACAGGCTTAGCGAGGAGCAACTTGCCAAATTTGCCCGCGGGCATTCCGTCGGCAAACTGGCGCAGCAGCTATTTCCGGGAGGTGTTGAAGTGCCCGCACCATCAGAAGCATCGGCGCGAAAAACG
>JAKLFM010000074.1 GCA_022711175.1 Bacteroidota bacterium
ATGTATTACTTGGCAACACCGGCGATCCGCCCAACAACCTAGTTTACAAGTATGCCCAGAGCCAGTTGAAGGAAGGCCGCGAATATTACCGGCGCAACCTCGAGGTTTCGTGGATTGCAACCGGTGCATGGTACATCTTCCAGGCACTTGATGCCGTTGTAGATGCTCATTTTTTTGACTACGACATCAGCGAAGACCTTTCGCTGCACATGCAACCCTGGGCACCGCCTGTAATGGCAGGCATCAGGCCCGCCGGTGGAGTATCGCTTACCGTAAGGTTCTGAGATATTTATTGAGTACAACCCGATGAAAAACATGAAATTAGCCCTTATCGGATACGGAAAAATGGGCAAAGCGGTGGAGGAAGAAGCCGTTTTGCGAAATCATACCATCAGTCTCGTAATTAACGATGCGGGTGAGTGGGCTGACAAATTTCATTTGCTAAAAACCTGCGATGCCGCCATTGAATTTACCATGCCGGGCGTTGCAGTCAGCAATATATTCAAATGCTTCGACGCAGGTGTTCCGGTTGTTTGCGGTACCACAGGCTGGCATGATGCCCTGGAAGAAGTAAAATCGCGCTGCACTCAGCAAAACGGAACGTTGTTCTATGCTTCAAATTTCAGCCCGGGAGTTAATATGTTTTTTGAAATCAACCGCCGGCTGGCGCAATTGATGAACAAACTACCCGAATATGAGGTGAAAATCGAAGAGATACATCATGTGCAGAAACTTGACGCCCCCAGCGGAACAGCCATCACGCTTGCCAATGATATCATTGGAAATATTGACCGCAAGTCGGGCTGGACAAACCATCCTGCTTCAAATCCCGCTGAACTAGAGATCGCATCAGTACGGGAGGGACAGGTTACCGGCGTACATACAGTGACGTGGGATTCAGCCATCGACACTATCGCCATTCACCATGAAGCAAAAAACCGGAAAGGTTTTGCCATAGGCGCTGTTCTTGCCGCTGAATTCCTTGCCGGCAAACATGGAATTTACAATATGAAAGACCTGCTGGGGCTCTGATGACGGGATTCGTCTCAAAACCATTACAGCTCTATAAGTGCAGGTTTTGTATCACGAATGACATAATGTGCATGCACAGAGTTATTTAACACTATTTAACGGCGGCATTGTTACAACATAGTATATATTGCCTGATATTTGCAGGCAAGTAAACCTAAAACTCTTTAATCACGAATTCATGGACCTCACGACCATTCTCATTATTGCGATACTTGTTTTCCCCGCATTGTTATTCTGGATTTTCAGGGATGCCGGGGTACAACCGTGGAAGGCGCTGATTCCGGTATATAATTATTTTGAATGGAACCGGATCATTGACAAACCCTGGTGGTGGCTTTTGCTTATGCTGGTGCCGTTTATCAACCTGTTCATGATCATGCTCATGCTCGTTGAAACAGCAAAATGCTATGGAAAATTCAAGCTTGGTGAACAAGCCCTCGCTGTGCTGGTGCCGTATGGGTACCTGCCCTATCTTGGAATTTCGGAGAAGGAAAAATACCTGCAGCTCACCGACCGCATCAGGCCGAAAAAGACTGTAGCACGCGAATGGATCGACGCCATTATTTTTGCCGTTGTTGCCGCTTCAATCATCAGGATTTTCATGGTTGAAGCCTATACCATACCTACCTCATCAATGGAAAAATCGCTGCTCGTCGGTGATTTCCTGTTTGTGAGCAAACTGAGCTACGGGCCAAAAAATCCGCAGACTCCGATAGCCTTTCCGTTTGTTCACCACACATTGCCACTTACCAAATACACCAAGTCATATTCCGAAATTATACATCTTCCCTACTACCGTTTCCCGGGTTTCGGAAAAGTAAAACGCAACGATGTTGTAGTATTCAACTATCCCGATGGCGACACTGTTGCCCTTAAAATGCAGAACCAGAGTTATTACGGACTTGTTCGCGAGCTTGGCCACGACAGGGTTTGGAGCGACAAGTACAATTTTGGCGATATTGTTTCGCGGCCTGTTGATAAGCGTGAAAACTACATTAAGCGCTGCCTGGCAATACCCGGCGATACGCTTGAAATACGCGATCAGAAAGTATTTGTGAACAGCCGGCAAGCCGATATACCTGAAAACTCACAGTTCAAATACATTGTGGTTACTGATGGCAACCCGATCAGCAAAAGAGTGATTGAAAAGCTCGATATTACCGAACAGATTGATATGACCGAACAGGGCGACTATGTGCTCACGCTCACCAGTGAAGGCGTGGAAAAAATTAAATCATTGCCGAACGTTAAAGAGGTCAGGCCTGTTATACAACCAAAAGGTTACTGGATGCCGTATATCTTCCCCTTCGACTCGGCTCATGCATGGAATGTTGACAACTTCGGCCCGCTGTATATTCCAAAAGCAGGAGTTACGGTTGAGCTTACAACCAAAAATCTGCCTTTATACAGCCGTATAATTGAGGCTTACGAGTTGAACAAACTCGAAGTAAAAGACGGAGTAATACTTATCAACGGTAAGGCTGCCACCAGTTATACCTTTAAACTCAATTACTACTGGATGATGGGCGATAACCGCCACAACTCGGCCGACAGCCGTTTCTGGGGCTTCGTTCCCGAAGACCACATCGTTGGCAAGGCAGTATTCGTGTGGCTCTCGCTCGATTCGAACAAACCCCTGCTGGGTGGAAAGATTCGCTGGAACAAGCTTTTCAGAGGCGTACACTAATTGTAGTAGTTTCTTCGTTTTGACCGGGAGGACGCTAAAATCCTAAACTTAGCTCCAATACTCCCATTAAATTGGCTTTTTTCTTAATTTTGCCTCCCTGATTAACGACAGTTGAATCTCTCGTTAACATTTTGATTGTTTACACGTTAGACACGGATGGAACAGAAAAACGAATTAAAGCGCCCGAAGAATGAATTGCGCAATGAAGTAAAGACTGCTGCCGTTCCGGAGGAAAACGCCGGCAAAAAGCCGAAAACATCTCAAAAGAAAGAGCCATCCGTAAAAGGTGATAACAGCAACAGCGAAAAGGCGAAGCAAATCATCGGGGCTTTCCTTTTGCTGCTCTCCGTGTTCCTGTTCATCGCTTTCGTTTCCTACCTCTACAACTGGTTTACATCAAGCACCGACGACACTTTCACAAACCTTCTCACTGCAATTACCGATAACGATGCCGAAGCCCACAACCTGGGCGGCCGGTTGGGAGCAGCACTCTCGCTATTGCTGATTAAAAAAGGTTTTGGTATCGGCAGCTTTTTCATCGTTGCATGGATATTTTTCGCCGGTGTGCGCGCCTCGCTCAAACACACCATTGTCCCCATCTGGCAGAGCCTTGGAATCTTCATTCTCGCGATGGTTTGGGTATCGGTAACCATTGGCTTTTTCTTCAATCACTCATCGTTGTCCATTTTGGGAGGCATTTCAGGCTATAAATCAGCCATATGGCTCGAAGGCCTCCTTGGCAAAATGGGCACAGGCATAGCCTTGCTGTTTGTACTGATCAGTTTGCTGGCACTAGTCTATAACTTTACTCTTCACGGTTTGCGTGACAAAATCCGCGAACTTAAACCTGCAAACCAGGGTAAAGGCGATGCAGATAAAGCATCAAGGTTGCCCGGAGATGAGAAATCTGACCGCTTCAACACTGTGGAATACGCAGTTAAGGAAAACGAGACGGATATTCCTGCTCCAGGCAACAATCCAATGAATACGAGGAAGACCGGATTGGATGATACAACCGACACAACTGCCAAAACAAAAGAAACTGATGATAATGGCTTTGAGCCGGTTCCGATGCCCGCAGTGAAGGTTGCTCCCCGAACTGACGTAGAATTCCTGGTCGAAAACGCGGAGCCTGTGAGCGAGGCAAACAAAAGCCATGCTGCCACGGAAGAAAAAAGCACCACGCACCTCAGCATGGATACCGCCTTCGATCCCACACTCGATCTGGCAGGATACCAGATGCCGTCGCCCGACCTGCTCGATAATTATACCGATGGCGGTATTTCGGTAAACAAGGAAGAACTGGAATCGAACAAGAACCGTATCGTCGAAACACTTGGCAATTACGGCATACAGATCGACAAGATTAAAGCCACCATTGGCCCGACGGTTACGCTGTATGAGATTATCCCTGCTCCCGGTGTACGTATTTCGAAAATTAAAAACCTTGAAGACGATATCGCGCTAAGCCTGTCGGCATTGGGGATAAGAATCATAGCGCCCATTCCGGGCAAAGGCACCATAGGCATTGAGGTTCCCAACCAAAAGCCCGAAGTTGTAGGGATGAAGTCGATACTGAGTTCCGAGAAATTCATCAGCACCAAGTTCGACCTGCCTTTTGGCATCGGCAAAACAATACAAAACGAGACTTTTATTGCCGACCTTACAAGGATGCCGCACATCCTCATGGCCGGGGCCACGGGCCAGGGTAAATCGGTAGGCCTTAACGCCATCATTACTTCGCTGCTGTACAAAAAGCATCCGAGCGAGCTCAAGTTTGTGCTGGTTGACCCGAAGAAGGTAGAACTCACCCTGTTTTCGAAAATCGAACGGCACTACCTTGCCAAGCTGCCCGATTCGGAAGAGGCCATCATCACCGACATCCGCAAGGTTGTCCGCACTCTGAATTCGCTCATCATTGAGATGGAAACCAGGTACGACCTGCTGAAAGATGCCCAGGTAAGAAATATTAAGGAATACAACGCCAAGTTTGTCGCACGTAAGCTCAATCCTTTGCAGGGACATCATTTCATGCCCTATATCGTACTGGTGATTGATGAGTTTGCCGACCTTATTATGATTGCTGGCAAGGAGGTGGAAATACCGCTTACCAGGCTGGCACAACTTGCACGCGCCATTGGCATTCATTTAGTGATAGCCACACAACGGCCGAGTGTAAACATCATTACCGGAACCATAAAGGCAAACTTCCCTGCACGTATTGCTTTCCGGGTTATTTCCAAGATCGATTCGCGAACGATTCTTGATACCGGCGGTGCCGACCAACTCATTGGGCGCGGCGATATGCTTCTTTCGCAAGGAGGTGAAATCATAAGGTTGCAATGCGCATTTATCGATACACACGAAGTTGAGCGCATTACCGAATTCATCGGCGCACAACGCGGATATCCCACCGCCTTCGCATTGCCTGAATTCAATGAAGAGGAAGGTAGCAACTCGCCCGACAGCGATCTTGACCCCAACGAGCGCGACGAACTTTTCGAAGAAGCTGCCTATCTCATCGTTGCCACACAACAGGGTTCCACCTCTTTGCTGCAGCGAAAGCTTAAACTCGGATACAACCGTGCCGGCCGCATCATCGACCAGTTGGAAGCCGCTGGCATTGTAGGACCTTTTGAAGGAAGCAAAGCCCGCGAAGTAAAATTTGCCACCGAATTTGCTTTGGAACAGTTTTTGAAAGACCTTAGAAATAAAGAATCACAAAACGGTTACTGATAATTTTAAACCCATCCATGAAAAAAATCATCATCAGCATTGCACTTTTAGTTTTTTCGACACTCGCCTTCTCGCAAAACGATAAAAAAGCCACTACAATCCTCAACGACCTTTCGGCTAAAACAAAGTCGTATAAAAGCATAAGAATCGACTTTGCCTACATCATGGAAAACAAGAAGGAGAACATTAACGATAAGTTTACCGGCACACTGCTTTCGAAAGGCGACAAGTACAAGCTTACCGTTGCCGGCCAGGATGTGATTTGCGACGGCAAAACCATGTGGACCTACATGAAAGATGCCAATGAGGTGAATATAAACGATGTGGATGCTAACGACGATTCCTTCACACCTACAAAGCTGCTTACGAATTACACCAAGGAGTACAAGGCAAAGCTCATCGAGGAAAAAGGGAATAACCAGGTACTGGAACTTTATCCGCTGGCAAAAGGCAAATCATTTACCAAAGTGAAACTCACCGTTGATAAGGCACTGAAACAGGTGAAGGAGTTCGTGATTTTCGACCGCGGAGGCAGCACATTCAAATATACCGTCAACAAATTCATCACCGACCAGGCTATCGACGATAAGACTTTCCTCTTCAACAAAGCCAATCATCCGGGAGTTGAGGTGATTGATATGAGGTAGTTTCAGGTTTGAAGTTTGAAGTTTGAAGTTTCAGGTTTCAGGTTTCAAGTTTGAAGTTTCAAGTTTGAAGTTTCCAGTCTCCAGCTTGACAGTTGACCGGAAGTAGTTAATGGTTATTAGCCTGAGCTACACTTCACTATATAATTTGACTAAAAGTTTCTTTGCAAGGTTCTGGTAACCGGGTGTGCCGTCGTGCATTCCAAATTCAATGGAATCGATCAGTTCATGCTTTATTTCGGGAAACTGCTGCGACAATTGATAGAGAATATCCATTGAATAGACTTTGGCCGCTACGGCTTCGGTGGGCGAAATCAGCCATCCGAAACAAACGTTGATGAGTTCTCCCTTCAGGTCGTCAGGTATCTCGATCCTGCCCAGCAAATGCAGCGAATGCCTTTTCAGCCCATCATGTTCAAAAATTTTCAGCGCCTCAATAAGCCTTTTAACATAAGGCTGTGCCCATTCGGGATGCGACTCGCAAACCGTATCGAGCGCCCAGGCAGCACGCCGTGAATAAGGCTCTTCGTTGGCGAAAAACATCTCCCAGAACCTTGCTCTGAGCGCCTCATCTTCGATGATCAACGCCGACATACAGTCAGTAAACGAACGCGAGGAATCGCCCGAAAGCAGTTTCCTGATCTCATCAGGACCGTTTACGCCGTTGGCAGGTTTTTGCGTCAATGAAGTAAATTTTCAGACCTTTGCAGGAGTAATTTCCCGCTAAAATAATGAAAGAACGAATTCGGCTGTTTGTTGCCTGCTGGCTTTTCTGGTACCTGTTGTTTGTTGCCGCCCGCATCGGTTTCCTGCTCTATCATTTCGGGCTCACCGCGCAGTTATCGGCAACGACGGTTGCGGCAACATTTGTTCACGGTTTCTTCCTCGACCTTTCGATGGCTTCGTACTTTATGATTGTGCCGGCACTGCTCCTGCTGATCTCAGCTTTCTTCAGTTTCAGGAAGCTGCCGGTGATACTGAAAATATACACTTTCATTGCCTTGCTCTTATCGGTCTCCATCATTGTTGTCGATATGGTTCTTTACAGTTTCTGGGGATTCAGACTCGATACCACACCGCTTTTTTATATGGACAACCTGCAGGGAATGACAGCCTCAGTAAGTCTATGGTTGTTTATCGGCGGAATAGCAGCAGTAGTGGTTCTCACCTTGTTACTTCAATATATGTTTAATTTGATGCTCAGGCGGTTTCATTTCCCTTTTGCCAGAAAAATAATCTCGGCAGTCGGAGTGATGGCCATGACTGCATTGGTATCATTCGGGATTCGCGGAGGTGTTGGAATAGGCGCTGTGAGCATCGGCTGGGCCTATTTTTCGCAGAATACCTTCGCCAATCACGTTGCGATAAACCCGGTGTGGAATGTAGCGTTTTCGCTTACCGAGAAAAACGACCTCTCGCGGAAGTACAATATCATGGGCAGCAGTGAAGCAGCCGCCATTTGCGATTCGGTTTTTCACAGCCCTTCAACAGTGAAATCGATTCTAAAACAACCCCATCCTAACCTGATACTCATCATCGTCGAAAGCCTTACCGCAAAAGCCATTGGCGCCTTGGGCGGAATTCCCGGCATCACTCCGCGGTTTGATTCGCTGGTGCATGAAGGCATCCTTTTCGACCAGGTATATGCTTCGTCCGACCGCACCGACAAAGGCCTGGCAGCGATTCTGTCAGGATATCCTTCGCTGCCGGGTTCAAGCCCGTTGAAATTTCCGCAGAAAACCGAGAATATACCGTCGTTTCCGCGCTACCTGGCCGATCGTGGTTTTAACACAACCTTTTACTACGGAGGATCACTCGATTTTGCCAATTACCGGTCGTTTATAGTGCAGGCGGGATTCAGGAAACTGATCACCCGCGAGGATTTTGACGCTTCAACCTTCGGCACAAAATGGGGCGCCTGGGACCACCTCGTATTTAAAAGGCTTCTTGACGACACACCCGACACCGACAGTAATTTCGTGAAAACGATCCTTACGCTCACCAGTCACGAGCCATTCGCCATACCGGTAAAACCATTGAAAGAAGGCCATGACAGCGAAACACTGTACCTTAACTCACTGCATTATACCGATGCCTGCATTGGTGATTTTATTGACCAGGCACGCAAGAAAAGCTGGTGGAAGAATACCCTGGTGGTGATCACTGCCGACCATGGCAGTATGATGCCCGGCAATAGCGGTGTTGAAGACCTTCAGAAATATCACATCCCGATGCTGATGCTGGGTGGTGCATTGTCAACAACCGATACGGTCATTCATACGGTTACGGGCCAAACCAATATTGCAGCAACAATTCTCGCGCAATATGGCCTCAGCACAAGCGGTTTTCCCTTCAGTACGAATATACTCACCCGACAACCGGTGCCGGGCGCATTTTTCACCTATTCGGGCGGAGCCGGATATTACGACGGACAAACTTTGTGCATCTATAACACAATGGCATCGAAATTTAATGATAATAGCCCCGGAGAACAACTTCACAGGCAGCGCATCGCCAAAGCCATGCTGCAGCATCTTTACGATGATTTCAGCCGCAGGTAGGCAGGAACAATAAACAAATCGCTTATCGATCTACTTATTAATGCCCAGGTAGGCTTTCTGCCTCTCGTAATTGAGTTTATAGATTACCGCCGGCTCGTCGTCATCGCTTCCGATTTTTTGAACGGGAGTGAGCAAATCGGGATACTTATCCTGAACATAGGCTATGTAGCGCTCCACCGTATTGATGATCATACCGTCCTTCTGAACTGAATTCCGGCGCAGATTGGCGGTAAGTACATGCGTGACATTGTCCTTAATAAGCGGGATCAGCAACGAATCGGGGTAGATGAGCACCGGCGGCTGCTTTTCGGCAGCAATCAGCCTGGCAAGTGTATCGGGTTGAGTGTAAAAGTTCATCCCGGCATTCCGGAGATCAGTATGTATGCGTTCACGAATGCTGTCAGGAAAGCGGTCGAAAAGATAAAACCTTTCGCCAATAAACAGTTGTGCCTCGTAATAGCCTTTGATGGCATTATAGATCGGAGGAGATAACTGCTTACCTGTGAGATCGTTATAGTTAAAATAAGTATAAGGGATGTCTTCCTTTTCCCACTTTTCGAAAAAATTCACCGAACTGAACGAAGGCACTTTCATGATGGGGTAAAAGTTGCGTCCTTTCCCGTAAATAAACGAGATGGATGGCTTGCGGCATGCGATGATTGCATCGGGCGGCAGGTTTTTAGCCGCCCATTCGCTGGCTTGCAGGTAGTGCTTCCAGTCGGGGGTGAGGCCGCCGTATTTACCTTTGGCTGACTGCTCCTGACGCGATTTTTGCGAAGTAAATGCCAGTTCCCTCAAAAACATGAACACTGCAAGTACAATGGCAGCCCAGTAGAGCGCTTTGAGTTGCCGGTATTCGGAAAGATAATAGAACGCGGCAAAGAATATGAGCAACATAAGAGATAACACCGGAATAATCAGGCGGTTTTGATCCCAGCGGCTCTGCAGTATCACGAAAGTCACCATCAGGAAAGCTCCTGAAAGCAATCCGGTAAAGAACACAAAACGGTTCTTTAAAAAACTCAAAACCAGCCCTGTAATAAATATTAAATAAAAGATAACCGTTAGAAACGGCATCACCGGCTGTATAAGTTCATAATGCCTCAGGCCGGTCATGTTGAAGAAATGCTTCGAAAGATAGAGATTCGAATTCTCGAGAAAGCGTTTAACCAGACCGGCAAAGTCTTCGTTTCCTTTGGCTGCGTTGTAGTAATC
The DNA here is from genome assembly GCA_022711175.1 of Bacteroidota bacterium. Lineage (GTDB taxonomy): Bacteria > Bacteroidota > Bacteroidia > Bacteroidales > UBA4417 > UBA4417. The sequence goes on from JAKLFM010000074.1 coordinate 9,876, forward strand.
TTTCTGCAGCAATCCTGACCCCTGCGACGAAAACTGAAGCCCGGCATCGCCCCATAACAGGTACCGTATTCCCTGGAAAACAAAATAGAGAACAATGAACGACACTGCTCCCATCCACAGGTTTCGCCATTGCTTTTTGAGCGTAAAATAGCCCAGGACGGCAATAAGTGCCGAAAAACCAATACTACGGGTAAGCGCCATCGACAGCAATACGAGCGCAAGCAGCAAATGCCTTTTCACATCCTGTTTGATGGTGTCAACGTGTTCAACATCAATGAACTTTCTGAAGAAAACGAGCAGCAGCAGCGCCTGCAGAAACATATAGAACATTTCGCTGTAGGTTTGGCTGGCATAGTAGAGCACAAACGAATTGACCGACACAAGCAGGAGCACGATAACATGCAGCAAGGCGGGAATCCTGTTTTTGAATGCCTGATGGGTCAGGTACACAAAACCGAGTGCGGCAATAAGCGAAACGCCTTTGAGAACGGTGAGGTTAAGCCCTGCAACAGCAAGGAAAATACTGAGCAGCAAAGGATATAAAGGCCCCTGGAACGAAGGGTATTCAAACTTTTTCAGGAAATCGGAAGCCCTGATAATATAAAATGAATCATCGCCGGTGAGGCTGACTTTCGGATCGAATAAAATCAATGAGAACAGCAGCGTGAGCCCCATCGAAATCCACAGAAAAACATTGATATGTTTCGAAAGATAATCGTTTACACTCTGAACAAGCGGCTTATTTTCAACAATTTTTGTCTTTGCAGCATGTTTTGTTTCGTTGACCTGTGAGCGCGAACCGGTCTTTTGTTGTTTGGCCATGAATGCGGAATTAAGTTTCGGGATGCTGTAAAACTGCAAATTTCATCTATTTTGCGAGAAGCAGGCGTAGTTTTTTTGTTAATCTTGCACTTTGATTTTAATTGTATGACCAAAGACGATATCAAAGCCTATTTTGAGAGATCATCTGCCACCCGTGAAAAGTGGAAACGGCGTAACCGCTTTTATCACAAATCAATAGAAAAATACCTCTCCTTTATTATCCCTGCAGGCAAGCGCGTTCTCGAAATCGGCTGCAGCAACGGCGACCTGCTCAATGCCGTTAAACCTTCGTATGGCGCAGGAATTGATTTCGCTTCGGGCTTTATTGAAAATGCCTCAAAAAAATATCCGCATCTCCATTTTTTCACTGACGATATTGAGAACCTCCAACTCCGTGACACTTTTGACTATATCATCCTATCGGACCTGGTCAACTGCCTGTGGGATGTGCAGGCAGCCATGCACAACATACGGCAGCTATGCCATGCGCAAACCCGTATCGTGATATCGCAGTATAATTACCTGTGGGAGCCCGTTTTGAAAACTGGTGAACTTCTCCGGCTAAAGCACAAGCAACCGGCACAAAACTGGTTCTCAACATCCGATATCGACAATATACTTGAACTTGAAGGCTTCCAGCTGATTAAGATTGAGCGCAAATTACTGCTGCCGAGATTTGTTCCCGTGCTCAATCTGATCTTCAATAAAGGCCTGGCCAACCTGCCTCTCATCAACAGGCTAAATCTTGTGAATTTCATGGTAGCAAGGCCGTTGCTTACAACCGAGAAAGAATATAGCGTAAGCATTGTAGTGCCGGCCCGCAATGAGCGCGGCAACATTGAAAATGCCATCCGCCGGACGCCCCGTTTCGGGAAAAGCAGGGAGTTCATTTTTGTTGAAGGACATTCATCCGATAATACCTACGAAGAAATGCTGCGCGTGCAGCAGGCGTATGCCGCTGAAAACATAAAGGTACTCCGGCAAAGCGGCAAAGGCAAGGGAAACGCCGTTCGCGAAGGCTTTGAAGCTGCCATCGGTGAGGTTCTGATGATTCTCGATGCCGACCTCACCATGCCACCCGAAGAACTGCCGAAGTTTTACGATGCACTCAGGTATAACAAAGGTGAGTTTATCAACGGTAGCCGGCTTGTTTATCCAATGGACAAAAACGCGATGCGTTTCCTCAACCTGCTGGCCAACAAGTTCTTCGGCTGGTTTTTCTCTTATATCCTGGGGCAAAGGCTCAAGGACACACTTTGCGGCACAAAAGTACTGTACAAAACTGATTATGAAAAGATTATTCAAAACAGGAGCTACTTCGGCGATTTTGACCCCTTCGGCGACTTCGACCTGCTCTTTGGTGCAGCCAAGTTAAATCTGAAAATTACCGAGATCATTATCCGATACCGCGACCGCGAGTACGGCAGCACACAGATCAGCCGCTTCAGGCACGGGTGGCTGCTCATACGCATGAGCCTGTTTGCCGCCCGCAAAATCAAGTTTATCTGATTAACCAAAGACCTTTTTTTCGTCCCGGTGCAATTCTCTTGTGCCGTTAGTTGGTTCTGACGGTCATATCGGGCGCTGCCGGATGTGCTGCGAAGGGTCTCGACTTCGCTCGACCTGACAAGCGGATGGTCACCTCGAGCGCAGTCGGGATGTGCTGCGTAGGGTCCAAGCTTCGATCGACCTGACAAGAAATCAGTAACAGGGAAAAAGTCTTTCGTTTCATTGCATTTTAGCACTCGTCCCCGGCAAGATTACAAAACACAGGAATAAATACATCTTAATCCAACATATATGTAAAGTTTCCTGATTTTATTTGTATATTTGGTACAATAACCAAATAACCAAAACCATGAAAAAGATTCTACTTTTACTGTGTATGTTACTCACATACAGCCTTACCTATGCCCAGATAGAAAAAGGCAAATGGTTTGCTGCGGGCTATAGCAGCCTGAGCCTCGATGTTGGTAAAGAAAAATGGAAATCAGAGGGAACCACATCGGATCTTGAAAAGTACACCCGTCTCAATTTCGATCCCATGATCGGCTATTTCGTCATGGACAAGATGCCGGTAGGATTATACATCGAAAGCTACTTCAACAAAGATGTGGATACTGATGATAATGATACCTTCAGAGAAAGCGAAATTGAGATCGGTCCCTTCGTCAGGTATTATATAAAGAAGTTCGATAAATTTATTCCCTATGCCGAAGCACGGGCCGGAATTGGAAGCTATAAGGAAGACTGGTACGGCAATGTTTACAAGGAATCCATTCTTGCATACAGGATTGGCGCCGGCCTCTCCTACTTCTTTACTCAAAACATCGCCTTCGATGCTTTTATCGGCTACGATAACGACCGCTATAAGTCAGATGATGATGGCGAGGAATACGAATACTCGTATCCTTCGGTAGATATTAACCTGGGACTTGTGGTAACATTTGGTAAACAATAAAAATCCATGGCCATGAAAAAGATCTTCATTATTCTGATAACGTTGCTGGCATGCAACTTCTTTGCATCAGCTCAGGTTGAAAAGGGCAAATGGTTTGTTGCAGGGTATGGTGATGTGAATTTCGATATCGGTAAAGAGAAAAGCAAATCGGGAGGAACCACCAGTGAGCACTACAAGTACTTTGATTTTGACTTCAATCCGATGATCGGTAAGTTTGTTATCGAGAAACTTCCTGTTGGGCTTTTCTTTGACAGTTACTATTACACATACACCGAAGGTGATTACAAAGAAACCGAGTCCCAGTTTATAGTGGGGCCGTTTGTAAGGTATTACATCATTGAAAAGAACAAGTTTTTCCCTTATGCCGAAGCGAGGCTTGGCCTGGGATTATACCGTTCGAAAGAGAGTGATTACGATCCGTACAAAGAGTCCTATTTTGCTACCGAACTCGGTGTTGGAACCTCTTACTTCTTTGCCGAGAATGTTGCTCTCGACGCTTTATTGGGATACGGACGCAGCACCTGGACTGACAAAAACGATGACAACGGTGGTGGGGTGAAAAGCACGCTGGCTGACGATACACAATACATTTACTCCGGAGTATTGTTTAAACTCGGAATTGTTGTCACTTTCGGCAAATAATGATACCCGCAGCCTATCATTAGTGGCTGCCGCATTTAATATACGAGAGCAAATAAGAAGGCTGTCTCAAAAGTGGAAATTTTATAAATTTCTTCTCAGTGATCCCGATCCCGATAGGTATCGTGACCACAGAGGCTTTTGAGACAGCCTCTTTTTTTAGGTTATCATGAAACCCGGTACGAAAAATCATCCGTTTCCTGGTCAATGGTTATAGATGATCCGGCGGTGATCTCGCCGCTGAGGATCATCTTTGAGAGCACGTTCAGCACTTTATGCTGCAGCACTCTTTTAAGCGGACGGGCGCCAAACAGCGGGTCATAACCAAGCTGCGCGATTAGTTTCATGGCATCGCCTGTCAATTCAAGGGTGATATCCTGCCCGGCAAGCATAGCCTTTACCTTGCCAAGCTGCAATCCCACAACCTGCTCAATTTCACTGAGTGTAAGCGGGCTGAACATAATCACTTCGTCAATACGGTTAAGGAATTCGGGGCGTATGGTCCTTTTAAGCAGACCAAAAACTTCTTCCCTGGTCTTATCAATCACAGCTTCGCGGTTGGCATCATTCATGCCTTCGAAGTTCTCCTGTATGATGTTGCTGCCCAGGTTGCTCGTCATAATGATGATGGTATTTTTAAAGTTGGCGGTACGGCCTTTGTTATCGGTAAGCCGGCCATCGTCGAGCACCTGAAGCAGTATGTTGAATACGTCGGGATGTGCTTTTTCAATCTCATCGAAAAGCACCACGCTGTATGGCTTACGCCTGACTTTTTCGGTAAGCTGCCCGCCCTCATCATATCCAACATATCCCGGAGGCGCTCCCACAAGTCGTGAAACAGTATGCCTTTCCTGGTACTCACTCATATCAATGCGCACCATGGCATTTTCGTCGTTGAAGAGGAATTCGGCCAGCGCTTTGGCCAGTTCGGTCTTCCCTACCCCGGTGGTTCCCAGGAAGATAAACGATCCTGCCGGGCGGCGTGAGTCCTGCAATCCTGCCCTGCTGCGGCGAATGGCATTGCTGATGGCTTCGATGGCCTCATCCTGCCCTATTACACGATTATGCAGCTCATCTTCGAGGTGCAGCAGCTTCTCACGCTCGCTCTGCATCATGCGGTTCACGGGTATGCCCGTCCAGCGCGAAACGATTTCGGCAATTTCTTCCGATCCCACCTCTTCCTTAATGAGCGCCGAATGAGCCTGCATCTCAGCCAGTTTCTTCTTCAGTTCATCCAGTTTGGTTTCGGCTTCTTTCACCTTGCCGTACCTTAGTTCGGCAACAAGCCCGTAATTACCTTCGCGTTCGGCACGGTCGGCCTGCAACCTGAACTGTTCAATGTCATTTTTCCGTTGCTGTATCGATTCAACCACCTCCTTTTCGGCCTGCCAGCGGGCACGCACCTGCTTGCGCTGCTCGTCGAGCTCAGAGATTTCGGCGCTAAGCTGTTTTAGTTTCAGTTCATCCTTTTCGCGCTTGATGGCTTCACGCTCAATCTCCAACTGACGGTAACGGCGTTCGAGTTCATCAAGTTCCTCGGGCACCGAATTGATCTCAAGCCTCAGTTTGGCAGCGGCCTCATCAATCAGGTCAATGGCCTTGTCGGGAAGGAAACGGTCGGTAATGTATCGCTGTGATAGCTCAACGGCCGCAATAATGGCCTCGTCCTTGATACGCACATGG
>JAKLFM010000075.1 GCA_022711175.1 Bacteroidota bacterium
TATTCCTGAACGCTGAATTTACCCGAGAGAATTTCGGTGGTGGCATCGAGTACGAACATAATGCCCCTTTCGGAGGTAGAGTTTAATCCATCCCACCACGACCCCCTGAGCGGGTAATAGCAGGCGTAAACCATCGCATCAACATCGGCTTCCGATTGCGGGAAAATGCTTGGATTTATATCGGTGTAGTCAACAGGATTAAGATCCTTGGTGCAACTGCCGAAGAACATAACAATCAACAAGCATGCTAATATCTTATTCATTTTCATGGCTTTACATTTTACAGGTTAGAAGATAACATTGAGGCCAACGGTAATGGTTCTAATGTTCGGATAGGCGGCTGTATAGGAATCGGTTTCGGGGTCAATACCGGTGTACGGGGTGATCACGAAGAGGTTCTGGGCATCAAAATGCACCCTGGCTTCCTGGAGTACTTTTCCAATCCACCGCGAAGGAAGTTTGTATCCCAGCGAGATGTTCTGCAACCTGAGAAAGCCTGCCTTCTGGAAAAAGAAATCGCCAGCTCCGTCGTCTGACCATCCATAATACGACGAAGGATGCGTGGTGGAGGGGTTGGTGGGTGTCCAGCGGTCTTTAACCGTTCTCAGGGCATTGTATCCGTAGGTATAAATTCCTTCGGCGCTTATGCCGTATTCTTCAAAATTCGGGTCAACCATCTGCCGTCCGAACATGCCGTTGAAGTCGAAATTCAGATTGAAATTCTTGTAAGTGAGCATGTTCGACATACCGGCAATAAGTTTCGGGTCGCTGGTACCTAAGAATCTCATATCCGTCTCGTCAATGATTCCGTCTGGTTGTCCGGTTCTGAGAAAACGGCCGTTTTCATCTACTACCGGATTGCCTGATTCATCCCTGACATAGCCGTCCAGGTCCTTGATTTTTATCATACCGGGTAATAATTCCGGCTGGGCAGGAACCACATCGCCAACCTGCATGATACCATCAGCGACATAAGTAAATATCGAGTGAATAGGATCGTCGTCACTTTCCCAAACGCTTGGTTTCCAGTCGTCGGCACGTTTACGCCAGGTGTCGTTATACCTTGAAAACGAAAACATGGTCTTCCATTGGAAATCGTTGCGCGTAATGTTATTCGAAACAAGAGTGAGTTCGAAACCCTTGCTTTGGGTTTCACCCACATTGGCCATCACGTAGTTTACATCGTGATAGGAATTGATAGGTTTTAAGAAGAGCAGGTCTGAAATAACGCGGCTAAACAGTTCAAGTGAACCACTCACCCGGTCGTTGAAAACGCTGAAATCGAGGCCAAAGTTTGCTTCGGTGGTGGTTTCCCATTTCAGGTCAGGATTTTCGAGCCTCGACAGCGAAACGCCAATATGTTTTACTTCGTCGGCAGTGAGGTAAGCCGGATAGGCGCCATAAGCGGCAAAAGCGTTGTTGCCGATGTTGGCATTACCCGTTTGGCCGTAGCTTAGCCTGAGTTTGAGCTGTGAAACAACATCTTTGGCAGTGCTGAAGAAAGGTTCTTCAGCTACATTCCAACCCACAGCAACCGAGGGGAATGTTGCCCATTTGTTGTTGCGGGCAAACACGCTGGCGCCGTCGGTACGCAGTGTCATGGTTACGAGATACCTGTCCTTGAAGGTATAATTGAGTCGTCCGAAATAGGAAGCCATCATGTTGTCGCTGCCACCCGATTTCACCGTTTTGGTTCCGGTACCGGCATTGAGGTTGTTCCAGAGGAAGGCGTCGGTAAGGAAACCCGTATTTCCTTCTTCGTTGTAGCGGTCGATGAATTTCTCTTCCGAAACGCCGGCCAGCGCAACAAACCTGTTATTGCTGCCTACGTTGAATGAATAGTTCACAGTACCTTCGATGAGGTATGAGTTTTTGTCCTGGGTGGTGATGTTTGCTTTTCCGTTTTCGAGTGCGCCGTGCAGGGTGGTATGCGGGAGGTAGGTCCAGCGGCCTGTCATACCACGGTCAATGCCGGCTTTGAATTTCACCAGCAGGTTTTTCACCGGGGTAATGTCAACATACGAATTAATGGTGGTGCGTTCTATGCGGCCCAGGTCGGAAATGGTAAGTAGTGAATAGGGGTTTGGCTGCAGCGATAATTGCGGGTTGAGGGGATAATTACCGTCGTCGTCAATGGCTTTAATGTGCGGGCCTTGTTGTAAAGCGGCGCGGATCAATCCTGAATTTTCCCACCTGTCGCCACCAAGACTGCTGTTCTGGTTATTGATACGGCTGGCGGCAATGTTCAAACCAACCTTGATGAATTTATTGATTTCCTGGTCAAGGTTAGCCCTGACTGAATACCTTTTGAAATCAGCATTGGCAATGATGCCTTTGTAGTCGTAAAAGTTGCCCGAGAGGAGATATTTGGTGGCTTTTGTACCCCCGGTAATGGTTACATTGTGCTGGGCAATGCTACCCTGGCGGGTAACAAGACTGAGCCAGTCGGTTCCCTTGCCTACATTGTTGATGGCATTTTGCGTATAGAGTTTGTGATACGGCACGACATTGGGATCGGCGAGCACTTCTTCCATTGTTTTTGTACCCCAGGGAATAACATGATTGTTAAACATCCAGTCTTCCATACCAGCTTCATTGCGTACCTGCATCCACTCGTTCAGTGGCAGTATATCGAAGGAGTTCTGGTATTTCTGGTAGGCATACGATGTTGAATATTGCACAACAGGACGGCCTTCCTTACCTCTCTTGGTAGTGATGAGGATAACCCCGTGAGCAGCCCTCGATCCGTAGATTGCAGTGGCGCTGGCATCTTTCAGTACTTCTATTGATTCGATATCGTTGGGGTTAAAGGTGTTAAGTACGCTCTGGGTCCCGGGCACATACCTTATTTCGCTGCTTTCGGGCAACTGAAGTTCGGTAATAGGGAAACCGTCAACAACAATCAATGGTGCGTTGCTGGCAAGTTGTGAACCGGCGCCGCGGATGAGGATGTCGAGGCCGCCACCGGGCTGTGCGCTGTTTTCGCGAATCATAAGGCCGGCGGCTTTGCCTTTGAGGGCATGGCCGATATCGGCATTCGACGAAACGATAATGTCGTTCGATTTTACCGAGGCGATGGCACCGGTAAGGTCTCTCTTCTTCTGTGTGCCGTAGCCTACAACCACCACCTCGTCGAGGGCGGTGACTTCTGCCATAAGCGTAACATCAATGGTTTTCTTTTGCCCGATTTCCACTTCTACCGGTTTCATCCCGATATAGGTGAATTTCAGTGTTTTGGCATCGGCAGGTACTTTGAGGGAATAATTGCCGGAGATGTCAGTGGTTGTTCCTGCAGTTGTCCCCGATACAACCACTGTTGCCCCGGGAATACCGCTTCCATCCTCCTGTACAACCTTGCCCGTAATTGTTTTCTGCGCAAGCACAGCCTGCATTCCCCCGATGAGGAGAAATACAAACAGAATGATTAGTTTTCTCATAATGATGGATTTTGGTTAGTTATGTTGTTTTTCAGTGTTGGTGTTTGTTATGTTTTAAATGGTTGTTATTATTTTGTTGTGACCGGGTATGCCATCAGCAGAAGGTATTTCGGGAATGTGGCATTGATTACCGGGTTTTCTTTTGTAACGGTTAGCTCAACCTGCCGGTTTACATAGTCCACAACCTGATATTTGTCTTTCTCCAGCCCTTTAAGCATTAATTTCCCATTCCAGTCTTTGGCATAAAAAGCATAGAAAAGGGTATCGCTTTTCCGGATAACATGGGTTTCGGGAATATCGTAGCCTATATCGTAGAGCCCGCCAAGGTATTCTCCTTTCGAAAGCATATGGGCTTTGTAAATGCTGATCCATTTTGCCCATTCGCGTTCGCGTTCAGGTTTCAAAAGGTTTTTCTCCGGGGAGGTTGCATTGTCTTTTGGCCACGTAAACTTGGTTCCGGGCACTCCTCCCACTCCTATAGTGCTGGCAAAATCGTCGCGGCCGTCGCTCAGTTCTACATGATCGCCGAAATATGCCGTATTGGGAGCAATGGCTTTGTAGGTCTTGCCTTTCGAACGCACCTGTGTGCTGCCGACAGGGTCGGAAGCCACAAACTGGTTGGTGAAAGGGATATTGTAAAACGACATGGCATCGCCGCAGGGACAAAGCTGCACAAGGGCGTCGGGTTTGATGCTCCTGGCGGTTTCATAAATGGTTTTAAACACGGCAGGCATTTGTTTCGGGGCGTCGTAAGGATTTTTGAGCTTATGATCAGGGTTAAAATCGGGCGGACAGGCATTGAGGTGTTGCCCGTCGAGTTTCAGTCCGTCGTAACCCCAATTGCCCATAAACATCTGTACCATTGCTTTGGTATGGTCAAGTACAGGCTGGTAAGCCGGTGACATGTAATAGCTGTCCCACCAGCTTATCACCTGCGGACTTCCGTCAGCGTTCTTCAGGATAAGATCGGGATGCTGAGCCAGGAGTTTTGTGCCGGGATCAACAGCCAGTGGCGCCCACCACAGTTGTGCCTTGAAACCTGCATCGTGAATGGCATCCACCAATTTTTTCATATCGGCATCGCCGGCGGGGAATTTCTTCGGGTCGGGTTCCCAGTCGCCTTCGGCCTGCTGGTAACCATCGTCAACCGTTACCCAGGTAAAGCCGAGTTCCTTCACTTTTGGCAGGGTGCCTATCACTTCATCCACCGTAAACCCACGCATATATCCCCAGGCACACCACATCGGTTCAAAGGCCAGCGGTTCGGAAGCGGGGAGAACGATCCCCTTTTTCTGCATGTAACGGCTGTAATCTTCCAGCGTGTTGAAATAATCACCGTGATGCACCGTCACAAAAGTCGGCAGGGTTTTGAGTGTGTCGCCGGGATGCAGGGTAACAGCAACCGGCATTTCCTCATTCACCCCGATAAGTGCCCCAGATTTGTCGTCCACCATTTTTACCGGCAACGAAACCGTTTCGGGAACCAGCGAGGTATGCCCGATGGCTATTCCCGCGTCTTTGCGCCAGAGGTCCATCACAGGAATTCCGCCGCCGTAATCGGGATCGTTCATGCCGAGGTAATTCTGCTGGTAAAAACCGGTATCAACAGGCAATACCCAGCTTTTGCGCATACCGGTTGAGCTTGCCTGGAACGACCAGAAGCCCGGTTTGTCGCTGTTGCTTTCAATACCGTAATTATGGTTTCCCCATGCATTGATTACCACATCCTTACTGCCTTTGTTTATGTAAGCCACTTCGATGAATGCCCATCCCGCGAAATCGTCGTAGGTTTTTACCGTCAGCACTTTTGCAATGCTCATTTCTTTCTGGGTGGCAGTTCCTGTGTAAGTGTGAACATCACCTTTTCCGGCAAAATCGTTTAACCGGCCGGCAGTTGATTTTCCGAGGGTGAAGTCGCGCAGCGTATCCTTTCCGGCCACAATATATTCCGAAGGCCGAAAGCTGTTCATCAGCGGTTTGGCAGCAGAGTCAATGGTCACCAGCGTGTACATGCTGTCGTTCACTTCAAATTTCAGGTTGCCGCTAGTTATGGGTTTACGGGTTCCTGAGCAGGATGCTGCTGCAAGAACAATCATCACCGCTATTGAAGTCCAAAGCAAGCGCCTGCCGTTATTTTTCATGCTGCCTGATTTTTAACGCATTTTCGGAATAGAGTTTCTTCAATATGCCGTCGGGCAAACCGAAACCATTCATTGCCCAGTGATACCCGAACAATTGTGATTCGTAAAAGTGCTCATCGGTGGTTTCCAATACCCTGAAAGTTACCCGGTACATATGCTCGTCCATGCCCATATCGGTTCCGTAAACGAGCCTGTCCTGGTACTTATCGTAAAACTTTGCCATGTAACGCGGTATGGTGGCTGTTTCGGCGTAGCGGGCTGCGATGTCGAGATACAGGTTGGGATATTTATCGAGCATAGCCGCGGGTTTGGAGAGGTCGTATTCGCAATTGGCAAAGTGGCAGGCGATAAATATGGTTTTCGGGTTATCGCGAACGGCATTTTCGAGCGATTGTATCAACTCATTGTGACCGAGTTTCCCGGGTTTAGCTGTAACCTGCCAGACTGCTGCATTCATCAGCCCGTCGTTGGTGCTGTCGGCAGGCAGATACATCCAGTAAGGTTCGGCCACATGAATGTTGACGGGCATATGCAGTTCGGCGCATTTCTGCAGCAGCGGCTTCATGCGGGGGTCGTCGAGGTGCATGCCGTAACCGGCAACAGGCTTTGAATAGATTTCGCCATCGCCTTTGTCACCCAGTTCGCCAACACCTTTTGCGCCTTTTTTATAGCAGCGTTCAAGTTCTTTCACAGCCGCAGGCCCGAAGCCCGGCTGATCGTAACCCGTGTAATCAAATCCGCACCAAAGCTCAAACCTGTCGTGGTATTTGCCATATACCGTCACCAGCGAATCAAATGCTGCACCGGTGGCCATTGTATGTATAACGGTTTTCCTGATGTTCATCCTGTCCATGGTTTTCACCCACTGGTCAAGTTCGGCAATACTGCCGGCATAGGGATGTGAATGCATGTCGGTGAGTGGGAATTTTGCTTTTTCAGGAACATTGACAGGAATCCTGTAAATAGAAACAGGCTTATAGTTTTTAAGCAGTAGTTGCCCGGCACCCCCGGTTTGAGCCAGGGTTGCGCCGATCAACATCAGAGTACACGAGAAGAGGAGTATTCTTTTTTTCATTTTACAGGTTATTTCATGCTTACGAGGCGAATTTTGTGCGTGATGATTTCCTTCACCGCATCAATGGCCGGCGGGAATACTTTTCGCAAGTCTATTTCGTCGGTCGAAAACAGGAGGGATTTCAGTTCCTTCATAAAAGCATTCTTCGATTCGGTGGCGAGGTTTACTTTTACAATTCCATTCCTTATGGCATCCCTGAGCATTTCGTCGGGTATTCCCGAAGCGCCGTGCAGTACAAGGGGCACGGCAGTACTTTGCCTGATCTCCATGAGCCTGCCGATGTCGAGTTTAGGCTCCTGTTTGTAAAAACCGTGAGACGAGCCAATGGCCACCGCCAGGGCATTTACACCGGTACTTTCGACAAATTCACGCGCTTGCGAAGCCTTTGTGAACCCGTCAACATCATGCTGCTGCCCCAGTTTGGCAATGAAGCCGAGTTCGGCTTCCACGTTTGCGCCGTAGGCTTCGGCCATCTTCACTACCTGGCTGGTGATTTTAATGTTTTCTTCGAAGGGCTTCTCGCTGCCGTCGATCATCACGCTGTCGAAACCGGCATCAAGGCAGCGGCCGGCAAGTTCAGGCGTAGCGCCATGATCAAGGTGAAGCCATCCCTGCACCCTGAACTGCGATAGTGCTGCACGGGCAAGTTTGGCTGCAATTTCAAGGCCTAAGTAATTGATGGAGCTTTCGGAGAGCTGCAGGATCACAGGCTCATTTTCAGCCTGTGCTGCCCTGAGAATACCCGCCAGTGTTTCGTAATTGTAGAAATTGGCGGCTAATATGGCCCGTCCGCTTTGCTGGTATTGGAGTAGTTTTTCCTGCAGTTTCATGGCGCCTGGGTTCAGAGTGTTTTGTTGAATTGCTTCAGGGCTGTTTCCGCGGCTGCCTTTATATCGGCAAACGCCCCCGTGCCGCCGGCACAGGTTGTTGACACAGCCCCGGTGAGTGCACCGTACTCCAGGCATTCCACCAGCGATGCTCCCCGGGTGAATTTCCTGATGAATCCTGCATTAAAACTGTCGCCGGCGCCGATACAGTCCACGGGGTTTTCGTTAAGCAAAGCCGGCTGATGTATCAGCGTGCTGCCATTCCAGGCATATGCACCATTAATACCATCCTTGATAACCAGGATAAGCTGCGGTGCATACTGTTTTATTTTTTCAATTCCTTTCTCAAGCGTTTCCGAAGCCGTCAGGTTCAGGAACTCGGCCATGTTAGGCATAAAAATATCGAGGTGAAGAAAAAGTTCTGTAGCATTGATCTCCCATTTTTCTTCCGGGTCCCATTGCGGATCGAGAGAGGTTGTAAGTCCTGCGGCTTTAGCCTGTTTGAAAAGCCCCGGCAGCGAAGGCCTGATGCCCGGCTGCAGAAAAACGGAGGAAAAGTGCAGATGCCGTGCCGTTTCCAGAAAATCATGGTCAATATCCCCGGCATTGAGGTCTTCCATGGCACCGGGATAGGTAACCATGGCGCGGTCGTTGCCAAAGTTGAGCACTATGGTAGCGCCGGTGTTGTATTTTGATGATCGGATGATGTGCGAAGTGTCAACACCTAATTTCTGTAAACTTCCGAGCACAGTTGATGAGAAGCCGTCGTTGCCGATTTTACCGATAAAAGCCACCCTGCTGCCCAGCGAACTGAGGTTGCCGGCAAATATGGCTGAGGAACTGCCGAGTGTAAGGTCAAGATCGCCGGCGAGGATTTCCTTTCCCATTTCAGGGAAACGGTCAATCCTGTTGAGGATGATGTCAACATTCAGTTCGCCTATGACGATGATTTCCGGTGGTTTCATATCCTTTTACAGCAGATCGTTAAGGTTTCGTAAGTTGAAAGCGGCAAAATAGCGGTCCATGGCCTGTTCGATCGACGATAGCACAATTTCACCGGCGGGGAATCCATTGCCGGCGAGATTTTCGGAGAGTTTTGCCCGTGCGGCAACTACGCTGTCGGTTTGCCAGATGTAACGGCAGCCTGTGCTGATGAGCCACCGGCGGCGATCGGGACTTATACTTTCAAAGTTCCCGGCATCTTCGCCTGGTTGCAGCCATTTTTTCCACCGTCCCGAAGCAACGACAGCTTCCTGCAAAATTAGTCCCATGCGCGAGCAGGAGGCAACTTTTCCGCTTTCAAACAATTGTTTTTCCACTTTTTCGCACTCCATCAGCCCGTTGTATTCGGCAATGGTGAATTCGGGACCTACATTGGCAGCGCCCATGCCCGAAGCAGGATAGTCTTCAGGATTTACAACGCCGTCAGTATAATGGCCTTTGATCACGCTGCCGTATTCGCGAGCAATGTCAGTGAGTTTCATGGCCGTCACCGGGTCGAATTCGGTGGTGTGCAGGTCGGTGCCTACCTTGCCGACAACGAAACAGGGCCATACATCGCCGTTTCCTTGTTTTGCAAGCCCTTCTTTGAGCAGGCTGAGGAATGTCCTGAAAACGCCAACATCGGCCAGGCCGCCGTGTACTTCTTCGGTGCCCACTTCATAGGCAATGGGTTTATAACCTCCGGCTTTCCTGAAGTTTTCGGCATGTGCGATAAGGGCAAGCGTTCGCTCTGCAACAGTTTCAATGGGTATAACGGCTCCTTTCGGAAGGGTGATATCTACAGTAGGATCAACATGAATAAGGTCGTAACCGGCACTTATAGCGGCTTCGAAAGATGTTTTAACGGCATTAAAAGTCTCTTCGAACGGCAGTTTCGCTGCTGTATGGGCATCTTTGAGCCAGGGGCCGCCATGGTCAATGGCAATGATCACGGGAACCTGCAGGTTAAGCCTGCCGGCTTCGAGGTGTATTGTCTTTACAAATTCTTCCTGGGTAAGGCCTGTATAACCGCCGTCGAGATCAACCTGGTTGAGCGTGGCGGCAAATTTCACGGGGCTGTTCCATCGTTTGGCTGCCCTGAGTGAAGCTTTGATGACCGCGGCGGAGTTGGGACACGAAGCAAATACCGTACGGCCGATACCGTCCTCCTTCCTGAGAGCCTCTATCCTTCGCAGGATGTAGTCCATCAGCGGAAGCCCTTGCATTTCAGCCTTTCTGCGTATTGCTTCGTTCATCGTTTATTGTTCAAAAGGATAAATGACCACGCCTTCGACCACCCGCGAGATGGCGCCGCTCACCGACGGACGGTCGGGGCTGAGGCCAAGCTGCAATGATTTGAAGAATCCAAGCATCTGTGCAGGCAATATGCTCACTACAGGCAGAAACTCTTCTTCCAGATGCTTTACATCTTCCGAAAGGGAAAATGTATGATCGAGGTTAGGCAGGTTTTCGGCTGTTTCCATCAGCCCGGCCTGGCAGAGCGCCTTATGGCCGTTGCCCATGGCTTTCACTAAGTCGCGTTCGTATTTCAGCACATGGCTGTTGTTCGAAAAGAGGAAAAACACCAGGGTTTTTTCATCCACCACGGCCTTCGGGCCATGCCTGAAACCGAGGAAGGAGTCGTGCTTGCAGATGATCTTTCCGTCCGTAAGTTCCTGCAGTTTTAGCTGCGACTCAATGGCAGTGCCATACATTGGTCCGGAGCCAAGGAAAACGGCACGCTGAAACCCGATGTCAGCAAGCATTTTTATGTCGCCCCAGCAGCTGTTCAATAGCTTGCCGGCGTATGTTTCAAGGATTTCGACCTGTGGCGGCAACTTTTCCAGCTCATGCAGGCGGCCTATCAGCAGCCCTGCCAGCAACATGCCGGAGTAGCTCCCCGTCATGGCGAGGCTTTGGTCGTTGGCTTCGGATGGAAGCACAAAGACAAGCTTTTCGGAAGTGGTGCCGAAATTGGCTAAAGCGCCGTTAGCGTCGCAGGTGATGATAAGGTGATATACGGTGTCGCAGAAGCTATCGGTTATGGCTGCCGCAGCAACACTTTCGGGGCTGTTGCCCGAGCGTGCAAAGCTGATGAGCAGCGTGGGCGTTTGCCTGTCGAGGTAGTCGTGGGCATGGGTGACAAGGTCGGTAGTGGGTATAGCGGTGGTGAACTTTTTTACATGCCGCGAAAAAACGCCCGTCAGCGACAGCCCGATGTAGGCGCTTGTGCCGGCGCCGGTGAGCACAACGCGAAGGCACTGATGCCGGGTTGCTTTTTGCAGAAAAGCGGAAATACGCCCTTTTTCGGCGCTCACTTTTTCATATACTTTTCTCCATAAAGCAGGCTGGCCGTAGATTTCGGCAGCCGTATGCCTGGCTCCGAGCTGCTCCAGTTCGTCTTCCGTAAGATTCCAGATTTTCATTTCGGACAGCTATAGAAATATCTTTCGTTTGCTTTCGATGCAAATATATAATGTTTTTTATCATTTCGTTTATTGTTAATAAAATTTCTTTACCTTTGTTTATATACTGAAAAAAGTTTCATTATCTTTAATCGGTATATTTGCAGCCGGGTTTGGCGGAAGCGCGGAATATATATTCATTGTATAACCGAACACAGAATACTACGATTATGGTCAGAATAAGCAAACAAAGCACAGTTGAGCGCAGGATGAACATCCTGAAGCTGCTTTCGGAAAACCAGCAGGTTTTTGTCCAGGAGCTGAGCAGCAGGTTCGGCGTAAGCGAAGTGACCATACGCAACGACCTGGAACAGCTTGAGCTGAAAAAGCTTTTGGTGAGGGCCCGCGGCGGCGCCATGAACGTGGAGCATGTGGTGAGTTACGACCAGCAGCTTGGCGAAAAGCACAAAATCAATATGGCCGAAAAAGGGCGTATTGGCAAGGCTGCCGCACGACTTATCAAGGATTCCGACACCATTATTGTTGATTCAGGCACCACCACACTCGAGGTGATCAAAAACATTCCCGAGAGCATTGTCAACCTCACGGTGATCACCAACGCGCTCAACATTGCCAACCACCTCATTGCCAGCCCTCACCTCAGCCTTATCATCCCCGGCGGAGTGTTGCGCAAAAACTCCCTCTCGCTCATAGGCCCGCTTGCCGAAAGGAATTTTAAAAACTTTTATGTTGACAAGGTTTTCCTCGGTGTTGACGGTTTCGACACACGCACCGGCATTTCCACCCCCAACATGGAAGAAGCCTATCTCAACCAGATCATGATCGACATTGCGCGTGAGGTAATCGTGGTGACCGATTCATCAAAATTCCACCGCAAAAGCCTTGCCTTTATCTGTGCCAACGACCGTATCGATACCGTTGTAACCGACAGCGGCATTTCGGATGAGGACAAAAAACGGCTCGAAGATGCCGGGATACAGGTGATAGTAGCTTAGCAGAAGAGGCTTAAGTGCCAGGTCACAACGCTGACATCTGCCTGCATAACTCACCGGCTGTGCAGTACAATGATGCCATAAATCCGAAAAAATGATGCCATAAATCCGAAAAGGAATTGTCATCTCTAATCTGCTTCAGAAGCCCTTTCAACTACTGTATGATTTCCCCGGGTTATTGGTCTCATTCCTGAGAAATGATGGAGAGACGATCTGAATTTAATTTGGCGTGTTTCTTATACGTCAATATCTCTCGCTTCTGTCGGGTTGAATGTAGTCGAAACCAACCATAAAGGCTCCATTAGCTCCTTATCGAGTTGAACGACAGCATTCCGACTGCACTCAAGGGGGCAGTTTCACGAGGTTCCTGAACTAATAGTATATTTTATAGAATTTTTAACGGTCGCTGAACCAGCGCCTTAGGGTCAGGAACAAATCCGCGCAACTAATGCACGACTACTCTTCCTTTAGTTTCGTGAAGGCAATGATGATGAGGCTGATGATAAAAAATGATGACAACAGGAGGGTGCTGTTGCGCATGCTGCCGGTGATATGCTCTATGATCCCGAAGCCCAGCATCCCGATCACGATGGCCAGCTTTTCGGTGCTGTCGTAAAAACTGAAATAGGAAGCCGTATCCGCCGCACCCGCCGGGATCAGCTTCGACCACGTTGAACGCGCCTGCGACTGTATTCCGCCCATCACCAGTCCAACCAGTGCCGACAGGACATAGAACTGAACGTCACTGTGAACAAAATAGGCTGACAAACAAACAAATATCCATATCGCGAGCATCCACAGCAGGGAGGTCCTGTTGCCAAAACGCGCTGACACCCTTCCGAATATATACGCCCCCGCGATAGCTACCACTTGTATGATGAGGATGGTCATAATCAGCATGGTGTCGCTGATGCCGAGTTCTGCCTTACCAAAGAGCGAAGCAACAATAATCACCGTTTGAACCCCCATGCTGAAAAAGAAAAAGGCCAGCAGAAAGCGGTACATGGTCTTATGTTTTCGGATGTATCCAAACACACTTTTTACTTCCCTGAAACCCCTGGAAAGGATGCTTACATCCCATTGCACCGGCCTGCGTTCTTCGCGGAGGTAATAAAAGGCCGGCTGTGAAACGGCAAGCCACCAGATGCCCACCAGGATAAACGAGAACCTTATGGCTTCGAGGCTGTCAGCGAACCCGAACCACCGGTATTGCTGCAGCGAAAAAATATTGAAAATGAGCAGTATCATGCTGCCGGCATACCCGAACGAAAATCCCCTGGCGCTGATACGGTCATGGCGGTCGGGGGTGGCAATGATGGGCAGAAACGAATTGTAATAAACCAGTGAACCTGCAAACCCGATAACCGCCAGCATGGGCAGCAGCAACCCGAGGCCGAGGTTTTCACCCGTAAAAAAGAACAATCCCATGCAGGCAAAAGAGCCCAGCAGGGTGAACAGCTGCATGAAACGCCTGCGGTAGCCGCCCAGGTCGGCAATGCCTGACAGGGATAACGTGAGGAGTATCACCAGGAAGTACCCCAGCGCAACGGCATATTCGTACAAAACGGTATTCCTGATGTGCATTCCCAGGAAGGTCACCATCTCCGAACCGAAAGCCTTTTGTGTAACCTGCTGATAGAATATCGGGTACAACACGGTATTCACACTCAGAATGTAACCCGAATTGGCAATATCGAACGAGCACCAGGCATTGATCACCCCGGGTGAATTCACGGGCATAACAGGTCTTCTCATACCGGCAGGCAGAATATGCCGATAAAACTACATTATTCTTTGGGTTCAGGATAAGGTGACGGGTTAAAATTACTTTTGTTTGGTTGATGAGGGGTCAGGGATCAGATTCCAGACTTCAAAAACTTCTTACTTTTGATTTTCGAGATACCGGCAAATGACTAAAAGAGGTTCATACATTTTTCTCTTTTCAAAGATCCTGGCCTTTAAGCTTCGGTTGCTGCTGCGTCTCCGCTACAGGATCATCCTCAAAGGAACGGAAATCATCAGCGCCGACAGGCCGGTACTTTATCTGCCCAACCATCCTGCCATGATTGACCCGGTGATGTTGCTGAGCCAAATTTTCCGGTTCTCGTCGGCAATTCCCGTGATTTCGGAACACTACTACGACATACCGCTTGCAAAGTGGTATTTCAGGCGCATGGGGGCGGTGAGGGTGAGCGATCTTGAAAAGGGCAGCCGCGATACCGGGGTTTTACAGTCGATAACACGCGCGGTGTACAAAGGGTTAAGGCGCCATACCAATATTCTGATCTACCCGGGTGGACAGCTTGCCGGGCAGGGTTATGAAAAGATCCTCAACAAGAAATCGGCCTGCCACATTGTAAGGACGATGCCCGGCGATGTTCAGATTGTGGGGGTGCGCTTCACCGGTTTATGGGGCAGTATGTGGTCGAAGGCTAAAACCGGGAAGTCTCCCGATTTTTTCCTGCAGCTCATAAAAGGTTTCTTCTATGTGCTGGCAAACTTAGTGTTTTTTGTGCCGAAGCGTACCGTTAACATTGAGTTTGAGGATATCACGACTATGGCTAAGGAAGCTGCGCTGCTCGGTCAGAAGCCATTCAACACTTTCCTCGAAGAGTTTTATAACCGCCACGGAGAGGAGCCTGCCCGTTACATAAAGCATTTTTTCTACCGGCGGTCATAGGGTGAGAGTAACTTTTGTTTACTGATAGCTGACAGGCGTTTAAACCACTCAGGCACTTAGCACACGCAGAAGCACTGAGAAGGAAATAAGTTCGGAGTGTAAAGGAGCATTGAGTTTGTCATCAGTACACGGATGACGCTGATCAGGCGGATGATCACTGATCAGTGCAAAACCGCAAAAATCCGTGAAATCCGTGTCCAACCTTGCCCTTGCCCAACCCACTCCGTCGCGCCCCACTGTCCCCCTTTGAGCCTGCCAGCGCTGGTCTTAGCGTTGAGGCAGGCTGAAAGGGGGTGGCCGACCATAGGAGGCCGGGGGATTCCTTCATTTACTGTAAACCCATTACAGGATTAAATCCAAATATCGTAAACTTATATCAGGACAAGACATGCCCAACCCGCCGCCACCGCGCCCCTGTATCCCTGAAGGGAGCCGCCCGCAACCCTCTCCCAACGCCACTTTTACATTTATCATTTGTTAATCGACATTTGATATTTAAGACAGTTCCTTCAAGGACGAAGTACTGTTTTTTCGTCGTTGTGCTTGGCAGCAACCAATCCCCCGGCGATTATCATCGCCACCCCCTTTGTAAAGGGGGACTGTGCCGCCGTCCCCCTTTGAGCCTGCCAGCGCTGGTCTTAGGGTTGAGGCAGGCTGAAAGGGGGTGGCCGACCATAGGAGGCCGG
>JAKLFM010000076.1 GCA_022711175.1 Bacteroidota bacterium
ATACCTGGCTGCTTCGATGTTGCTGAGATTGTGCCGCCCAAAAATCTTGAGTCCGTAGTTCCCCGAAGCCGTTTTCAGGTATGTAACGCCTCTTTCTATGTAATAATCCGGTATTCCGTAAGCGATTTTTTTCATCCCGCCCTTAACTTCGGCGGCAACATCAGCCACATTCTCATCATCAGCACAATAGATCAGGGCTCCGCTTTCGGGCACCAGCCCGGCAAACACCCTGAATTGCTCATCATAGTTGTCGAATGTCGGGAAAACGTTCATATGATCCCAGGCGATCCCGCTTATCACAGCAATATCAGGTTTGTAAACATGAAATTTCGGACGGCGGTCCAGCGCCGAAGTCAGGTATTCATCACCTTCTATCACCATGTAATTGGCGTCTTCGGTAAGTTTAACCATCACATCGAAACCATCAAGTTGGGCGCCTACCATGTAATCGGCATCCACTCCGGCATGTTTAAGCACATGCAGGATCATTGCAGTGATGGAGGTTTTTCCGTGACTGCCTCCAATAACAATGCGAAGCTTTTCCTTGCTTTGCTCATAGAGAAACTCAGGATAGGAAAATATTTTGAGATTCAACTCTTTAGCCCTGGCGAGTTCGGGATTGTCGGCACGCGCGTGCATGCCAAGAATCACTGCATCAATTGTGGTGTCCAACTTCTCAGGATACCAGCCATACTGTTCAGGCAGTAGCCCGTACTCCTTCAATCGTCCCCGGGCTGGATCGAAAATTTCATCATCCGAACCGGTTACGTTATAGCCTTTTTTGTGTAATGCTATTGCCAGGTTGTGCATGGCACTGCCGCCAATTGCAATAAAATGTATATTCATTTTCAGTAAGTTGGATTTAGTTTAGAAGTCTGCAGAATAAAATTTCTGTTAAGGTCGTCGTGCCAAATAAGTTCACATTGAACCGTGATTCAAAGTATAAGAAAAGTTTGCCACGGTTTGAACACCATTTCTACCAGCAGTAGCCAATTCACCAATTCTCATACACAGGCTTTCCGGCTTTTCTGTTCCCTTCACAAAAGTACCAATTCAGCCGGATTAAGTAAATTTGGGCCGCGTAAATGTTTCCACATGAAACTTATTCCTGTAATTGCCGACGTATGGAAAATGGATGGCGGCGTTGCTTTTGGCGTTGTGCCCAAAAGCATCTGGCAAAAAATATATCCTGCCGACGAAAACAATATGCTCAGCATCGTTGACCGGTGTCTGCTTATCGACACCGGCGAGCGCCGGATTCTGACAGATACCGGAATGGGCCGCAAACGTGATGAAAAGTATTACAAATACCGCTTTGTTGATCACAACGTTACGCTCGAAAAGTCGCTGGCTGAGGCCGGTTATAACACCAGTGATATTACTGATGTGCTGCTCACACACCTTCACGATGACCACGTTGGCGGTGCTGTAAAAGCTATAGGAACCGACTTGGTACTGACTTTTGCAGAGGCAACCCACTGGTGCTCTATATCGCAATGGGAATGGGCCGTACATCCAAATGTGCGCGAAGCAGCATCGTATTTTCCTGATAATCTCTGGCCTTTGCACGACAGCGGCAGGTTGAGGTTCATCGAATCGGACGGCGAATTTATTCCGGGGATCGACCTCAGGATATATAACGGCCACACACAGGGACAGATCATTCCATTTATTAAAACTCCCTATGGCACAGTTGTTTACATGGGCGACTTTATAGCAACCGCTGCAAATATTCCAATTCCCTATGTTCCGTCCGTTGACAGTCAGCCACTGGTAAGCATGACTGAAAAAGCGGAATTTCTTGAAGAAGCCGTTTCAAACAATTATTGCCTGTTTTTCGAACATGACCTTTATACCGAATGCTGCAGCGTTGCAAGGTCGCCCCGCGGATTTACAGCAGGTAAAAGATTCAGTCTAAAGGAATTTTGTTCCTAAGCAACACACTTTCAAAACACTTTCATTGCAACCTGTAAAGGTTTCGCGCAAGTCCGGTAATGCGACCAATCAGCATGATTAAGAAGGCTTTTCCGCAAGCCTTGAATTCTTATATAACTGTTTTTCTGATAATTACACATTAGTAAATATTACCTACCTTTGCAGCGACAAATAACCCAATATTCATTAACAATTTTGAAATGATCACAAAACGTCAGTTTCTCAAAACAAAACCTATCTGTAAAGTTACATTTCAGCTTAATGCTGATGCCAGCCATGCCTGCATTGCCGGCGAATTCAACAATTGGAACGAAGCTTCCACTCCCATGAAAAAGGGAAAAGACGGCGCTTTCACTGCTACGCTGGAACTCGAATCAGGTCGTGAACACCAATTCCGTTACCTGCTCGACGGAAAAACCTGGGTTAATGACGACTCAGCAGACAAATATGTAAAAACGCCTCTGGGCAGCGAAAACTCGGTAATTATACTCTGATACGCTACTTCACTATAACGAATCATATAAAGTGAGGGTCATCAACTGGCCCTCATTTTTTATTTCGGCATGAGGGCAGCCCACCCTGTTGCAAATCCCAACACAATAATTAAAATCGGCGACCGGCCTGGTAAACATCACTTTGAGCTCACCACCGCAGGAGCAGGGCCCATACGACTGCAATTGTTCGCCGCACTCAGGGCAAAGGAGGGTTAATAATTCGCCTTCTTCGAGGTTTACATCGATCGACACGCGGAATTTCTCGCCGTAAACAGGGCTTAACGCTACAATACCCTGAGCGCTTCCCTTCCTCACAGCGAGTGCCAAACCATTGTATTGTCCAAACTTGATGCGGTTACTCACAAGTGAATGTCCATGCTGGCAATAGCACTCTTTAATTACAATTACTTTACCGGCTTCGGGCCTGGATTTGCCCGGCGTTGGAATGATCATCAGGCCGTCTTTATCGAATCGTTTCATATTAAATGATTTAGCGGGTAAGATGAGTCTTCCTCCTGTCGCTCTTAAACCTTATAAAGCTAATGAAAATATTCCCCTGAAGCAATACCCTTCCCTATTCCATCCTGATAGCTTTTACAGGAGAAATTTTTGTGATAATGTACGACGGGATTAGCAGCATTGCAATACAGCAGATAATGGTTCCGGCATTTAACAGTATGATATGCAAGAAGTTAAGATTGATCGGCACAAACGACATAAAATACGATTCCACGGGCAGGCTGATAACATGGAATCGGAGTTGGATAAAACACAATAATAGTCCGGTTACATTTCCCCACAACAAGCCTTTTGCAATAATGTACGCCGAGTTATACAGGAAAACCTTGCGGATACTCGTGTTTGCCGATCCGAGCGCTTTCAGCATTCCTATCATTCCTGTACGCTCAAGAATGAGTATGAGTAATGTGGATATCATTGTAATCCCTGCCACCAGGATCATCAGAACGAGAATAATCACAACGTTCATATCCTGCAACGAAAGCCAGTCGAACAACTGTGGGTAAAGGTCGCGTATTGTCCTCGCATTCAGATCATAACCAACTGCATCATAAACCGTTTTTCCCATCTTCTCAATATCCCGGTAATCGGTGATATAAACCTCGAAGCCTGAGACCTGTGACGAATCCCACCCATTAAGTTTTTGAATATGAGCGATATCGCCGAACACATACATCCGGTCGAACTCTTCGAGGCCGGTTTCGTAAATGCCCGAGATCACGAATTTTCGGCCACGTGCCTGGTTATTGATAAAAAAATACATTCTCAGCGCGTCACCTGTGTTGAGCTTCAGGAGTTTTGATATGCTACGCGAAATAATCACTGAATCGTTAGCTGATGTATCGCTTACGCGGAATGTGCTCCCATCAACCATTTTATCATTGAAGAATTTCCAGTCGAAATCGCTGCCAACTCCATGAAATACAACTCCCTGCATTTGTTCGGCTGCTTTTATAATCCCGGCTTTGGTACCGAAAACCTGTATATGCCTGATTCCTTTAACGGATTTAAGTTCGGTAAGGAATTTCTGGTTTCGGTTAACAGGCGACAACTCATAAGACGAATTTTCATCGAAACGGGCAATCTGAATATGTGCGGCAAAACCAGTGATTTTTTCCTGAATCTGCTTCTGGAAACCTGTTACTATAGCAACGGCAATAATCATCACAGCAAGCCCGATAGCCACGCTGGCGATAGCAATCTTTACAACCGGGCCTGAGAAACTTCCCCTACCCGAATGAACAATGCGTCGTGCAATGAATAATTCGTAGTTCATGTGATCAGCAATGATACAAACCTACTGCAATTTCACGAATCGGTAAACAGGAAATAATCGTTTTACCTTCAAATAATTAATTAAGTTTGGCAAATGAAACAATTACTGCTCGGCTTGAAGCTCCGCCTGTTTTTCCTGCCAGTTGTCCTTTTCTTATTCAGCCTGCTGCCTGCAAATGCACAAAACGGTAGCCAAAACGCGTTCGGCAACGAAATAATAAAGCCTGCTGCCGAAAACCTTACCATGTACCTCGACAGCCTCAGAGGTAAAAAAGTTGCAGTAGTTGCAAATCACACTTCACTGGTTGAAGATGTTCACCTGGTTGACACCTTATTGAAACGCGGAATAGAGATTGTAAGGATATTCGGCCCTGAACACGGTTTTCGCGGCGATGCTGCCGACGGTGCGCCTGTTGAGGATGGTGTTGATGTAAAAACGGGGATACCGGTCATTTCGCTATACGGCGATCATAAAAAACCAACTTCGGCTGACCTTATTGGCATTGACCTTGTTCTCTTCGATATTCAGGATGTCGGATGCCGCTTTTTCACGTACATTTCTACAATGACCTATGTTATGGAAGCCTGCGCCGAAAACGACATTCCTATGACGGTTCTCGACAGGCCGAATCCCAACGGCTATTATGTTGACGGGCCTGTACTCGAATCAAAATTCTCCTCCTTTGTAGGATTGCATCCGGTGCCTATTGTATATGGTATGACCATTGGCGAATATGCCCTGATGGTGAACGGTGAGCATTGGCTGCGAAGTAGTAAACCCTGCAAACTCACAGTAATTCCATGCACGGGATATACGCATGCATCGCGCTACCAGCTTCCGGTAAAACCTTCGCCAAACCTGCCGGTAATGGAATCGGTTTACCTATATCCTTCACTGTGCCTGTTCGAAGGTACTTCGGTGAGTATTGGGCGTGGCACCGATAAGCCTTTCACCATGATAGGGCATCCGTTGTTTCACGAAGGTTCGTTCATGTTCACACCCCGCGCCATTGCAGGCGTTAGCGACAATCCTCCATTTAAAGGCAAAACCTGTTACGGTCAAAATCTCGAAAGCGCTGCAAGCCTGTTGAAAGAGAAAGGTCACGTTGAATTAGGCTGGCTTAGCGGTATGTATAAATATCTGCGTGGCCGCAGTGAGTTTTTCACCCCCTATTTTGAGAAACTAGCCGGAACCGACCAATTGCGAGAGCAAATCGAAAGCGGAATGAGCCCGAAAGCGATACGACGATCATGGCAAAAAGGAATCAGGGAATTCAGGGTGATCCGCGGGAAATACCTGCTCTATCCTGACTTTCAGGAGTAGTTGCTTATTTTGTTCTTCCGGGATAAACTTTCAGCGCTTCTTCGAGGCATTTCACCGCGCCTTTCAGGTCTTCTAATTTTAGCACATAAGCAATGCGCGCTTCGCTCCTGCCTAATCCTGGCGTGGCATAAAAGCCTGATGCCGGTGCGAGCATTACTGTTTGACCTTCGTAACTGAAGTCCTCGAGCAACCATTGGCAGAATTTGTCGGCATCATCAACCGGCAGGCTTATCACCGAATAAAATGCTCCTTTCGGCAATGGCGCAAAAACCCCGGGAATCTTGTTCAACGCTTCAATTACATAATTGCGCCGGGCAATATATTCGTCGTAAACTTCCCTGAAATACTCAGCAGGTGTGTCGAGTGAAGCTTCACCAATCACCTGCCCTAAGGAAGGCGGGCTGAGCCTGGCCTGCGCAAACTTTAGCGCTGATGCAATGAGCTGTTTATTTTTCGAAATAAGCACACCAATCCTCACACCGCATTCACTATAGCGTTTTGAAACCGAGTCCATCAGAACAGCATGATTTTCAAGCCCTTCGAGATTCATCACCGAAAAATGGCTGATACCATCATAACAGAACTCACGGTAAACCTCATCAGCAAACAGATAAAGGTCGTGTTTCAATACGACTTCACGAAGTTGCAACAGTTCCTCTTCCGAATAAAGGTAGCCTGTCGGATTATTCGGATTGCAAACCATGATGGCCTTGGTACGCGGGGTGATGGCCTTCTCGAACTCGCTGATGGGAGGCAACGCGAATCCCGAACGGATATCGGAAGTGATGGGAACCACATTCACGCCGGCGGCAACGGCAAAACCATTATAATTTGTATAAAACGGTTCCGGGATAATGACTTCGTCACCGGGATTTAAGCAAACTTTAAAAGCAAACGAAATGGCTTCAGAACCACCGGTAGTGATGATCATATCGTTGTGATCAACCATGATGCCGTTTGAGTGGTAATAGGTTGCGAGCTTTCGCCTGTAACTTTCGTTACCTGCCGAGTGGCTGTATTCGATCACTTTCTGGTCGAAATGCCTGATGGCTTCAAGGGCAACTTCGGGCGTGCGAATATCCGGCTGACCGATGTTGAGGTGAAATACTTTGATTCCTCTTTTCTTGGCAGCTTCGGCAAAAGGAACAAGTTTACGGATGGGCGAAGCTGGCATCAAAAGGCCGCGTTGCGAAATGGATGGCATGACTGTTAATTATAGTTTGCTGTTTTTGAAATAACAGAGCAAATTTAATGATTCTCGATAAACTGACACCTTAGCTTCACCACAAGTCACAAAAAAAGCCCGAAACTTAGGAGCTCCGGGCTTTCTGGCAGAATTCAGTATTTTTATTTGGCAACAGGAGCAGCACCCTGGTTCAGATTTTTTTCGGGCATTACCGATGTTGAAGTTTTTTCAACCACATTACCGATGATACGCAGCTGAACCGGTGAATTGCTGGCGTTCGACATCACATTGATGGTTTTGTTGATGGGTCCAACACGGTTGGTATCGTATTTAACCTTCACTGTGGCCGATTTTCCTTTGAGGATCGGTTCGCGCGGCCACTCAGGTACGGTGCATCCGCACGAAGAGGTGCAATTCGAAAGAATGAGAGGTTCAACACCCGTATTGGTGAATTTGAATTCGCAGGTGCCATCACCGCTTTTATACACTGTACCGTAGTCGTGGGTGGTTTTATCAAATGTGATAACCGGCGCATTGGGATTGGCTGCAGGCTGGGGAGCATTTGAAACAGTAATGTTCTGAGCAAACATAGTCCCCGAAACAAATAAAGCGGCTGCAAGAGAAAGAAGTACTTTTTTCATTTTCATTATTTCATTTAAAAGGTTAATTTCTATTTGAGAAGTGCAAATTTAATTCATATTCTTTTTTTGAAACTTTTTTTTAACACTATTTTATTCTCGCAAGGATCGTGCCAAAATCATCTGACATTCCAACACAAAAAAAGTGCGGTGCCCGTGACGATGTGCTTTAATTAATGTCCGGCCGGGCAGAAAGTTACGACTACGTTGAACATTTTTTTACATTTGTTGAAATGCTTAAAACTAAACGTATGAAACGTGCTATTGCCATTATCCTTCCTCTGCTTGCAATCGCTTTATTTACTGCAGGTTGCTGTCATTCAAAAAAATGCACACAATCGCTCAACTCAAATTCGGCAGGGCCACATGCCATCATTTACCAAACGCGGAACGATTACTCCGATAATGTTCCCATTATACTGAGCGATGATAAAAAATCAGTAGAATCATATCCCGATGTTAAAGATGTATATTACCAGGGAAAGCTTGCCAAACCCACGGTGCTGCACAAAGGCTGGCTTCTTGATAATCGCGGCATTAATAAGAATGTGGCATTCATTAACCTGAGTTATGAACAATATTCGCAACTCAAGTCCACTCCTACAGCAGAGGAACTCCTTAAAATGGTTATCGACAAGAACCCGGTTACCAGAATGTACGACCTTGGTCTGCGTTCTGATTTTCAGGATATTGAAACAGAAATCAATCAGCGAATCGATGCCGGGAACATTTCGGAATTCAAACTGCTGAAATAACATATTTATTAACATTAATATGTTAAATCGCTCCGCTTAACAATAATTTAATACTTTTGCAGCCGAAACAGACGGAGCATTGCACTTTGCAATTCATCTCAAATGCTTCGTCCTACCTAAAACAACGGATTTGGAACACCCTCAACCGATGGTTAAAGTCCTGGATGGCCGAAGTTTGTACTTCGCATTCCTGGCAGGCGCTCAGCGAATTTTCGAAAACCAGGGGCTCATTAATAAAATCAACGTATTTCCGGTGGCTGATGCCGATACAGGCACCAACCTGGCCAGCACCATGCGGTCGATTGTTGACAGCCCTATCCCTACCGATAATATTAAGGTAACAGCAACAGCACTGGCCGAAGCAGCCCTGGTTGGCGCCCGCGGAAATTCGGGAATCATCTTCGCACAGTTCCTCTATGGTTTCAGCAATGAAATTGTAAATGAACTGGAGTTTACAATCGAAAACTTCGCAAAGTCGGTGCGCAATGCAGTTAGCTATGCCTACGAAGCCATTGCCAATCCTGTTGAAGGAACCATCATTACCGTGATGCGCGAATGGGCCGAGTTTATATATGCCGTAAAAGAACTATTCGATGATTTTGTGGAACTACTGGTAAACGCTTACCAAAAGGCCAGCGAATCATTAAAAGAAACTACACAGAAGCTCGAACAACTGGCTAAAAATAATGTAGTTGATGCCGGCGCAAAGGGCTTCGTTCTATTTCTCGAAGGCATGATCGATTTTTTCAAGAATCGGCATGAAATCCGACACCTCGACATCCCGGCCAATGAGATTTCGTTAGCTGAAGTTGAGGACTTTTCGCACGAAGATATAACCTTCAGATACTGCTGCGAAGCCTTACTTTCGCTTGATTCAAAGTCTAAAGAGAACAAAAATTCGATCAGGAATGCTATCTCCGGTTTCGGTGATTCGCTGGTTGTAGCCGGCTCCGACCGCAAGCTGCGTGTCCATATCCATTCTGACGATCCAACAGCGCTCTTCGGCACCATCGGCAAAAAAGCAAGCATTACTTACCAGAAAGTGGATGATATGGTAATGCAACTCGAGCAGTCGCACCACCCAAAAACAAAAATTGCACTACTCACCGATTCAACCTGCGATTTGCCGCAGGATTTGCTCGAAAAATACCATATCACCATGGCTCCGCTGAGCCTGCACGTCGGTGACAGCCACTTCCTCGACCGCACAACCATTTCGTCAGAACAGTTTTACACACTCCTCGACGAATCGCCGGTTCAGCCCACAACATCACAGCCGGCATACAAGGAATTTATCAATAAGTATTCCTTCCTCGCTTCGCATTACGATTCAATCATCGGTATACATATAAGCCGACAATTGAGCGGAACATTCTCCAACAGCGAAAGAGCTGCAAAAGCCGTTGGCGAACAATCGGGAAAGAAGATCTCGGTGCTGTCGTCGAACCGTCTGTCGGGTGCATTGGGCCTGGTTGTGCTCCGAGCCGCCGAAGCCATCGAGAGCGGAATGAGCCATGACGAACTGGCAGAGAATATTGATAAATGGAGTAAACAGACGCAAATTCTCGTCAGTATCAAAACTGTTAAATATTTGGTTCGCAGCGGGCGGCTCAGCTATTCCAAGGGAATGATCGGAAAAATCCTCGGAGTGAATCCGATTATCAGCATGGACGAAGAAGGAAAAGCCAGCACTTTCGGTAAGTCGTTCAGCGAACGCAGCAGCATGAAAATGATCATGCAGCGCTATCAATCTATGCTGAAAGATGGCAAAGCGTGGGGATACGCCATTACTCACATCCGCAACCAGGCTGCTGCCGACTGGTACGCTCAGCAAATGGAAGCGCTTACCGGCATGAAACCCCGGTTTGTCAACGATGCCAGCCCCGTACTGGGTGTGAATGGCGGTGCAGGTACCACTGTTGTTTCGCTTCTGATGGAATAACATCGTACCTTCGGGTATATATTTCAGCATTTTATTGATATTCAATAACTTTGACCTATGTTCGAAGCATTTCTTAATTCAGCCCTGCTGATTGCCGTTTGTATGGTCCTGCTTTTTGTGGTAGCAGTTGTGATTAAAAATAACTCCATCGTTGATATCTTCTGGGGGCTTGGATTTGTGATTATCGCAATATTCAGCATTTCATTTTCAGGTGATTTCACGGCTAAAAAGATCCTTGCCAGTTCCCTGGTATTGATTTGGGGAATGCGGTTGTCTGCTCATATTTTCTTCAGAAACATCGGCAAAGGCGAGGATTTTCGCTACAAAGCCTGGCGTGAGCAATGGAAGAATTTTTATGTGAGAAGCTTTTTCCAGGTATTCATGCTGCAGGGGATCATGATGCTGATCATCGCGTCACCGATCATACTTGTGAATTCCTCCGCATCCGACGAAATCGGGTTCCTGGACATAATCGCTGTGCTGGTTTTTGCCTGTGGATTCATTTTCGAGACTGTCGGGGATGCTCAGCTCACCCGGTATAGGACCGATCCTGCGAATAAAGGAAAGATTATCACCACCGGGCTATGGCAATACACCCGCCACCCGAATTATTTCGGCGAAGCACTGCTGTGGTGGGGAATATGGCTGTTTGCCGCTTCTGAGATCAACGGATTGCTTACCATCATCAGTCCTTTAGTGATCACCCTGCTGCTCAGGTATGTTTCGGGTGTTCCTTTGCTCGAAAAGAAATACCAGGGCCGCGCCGACTGGGAAGAATATAAAAAGCTGGTTCCGCCCTTTATTCCCGGGTTTCGCAGGTAAACATTTTTCATTTTTCGCTCTCTGCCATTTTTCCTAACTTCGCCCCAATTGCCTTTCGGGGATTTCCCGGACTGACAATTGTAAAATTATTCATGCACCCAGGCGAAAGTTAAAGATTTTCAGTCATATGATCACACAACAACTGATTGATCCTAAAAGCATTGCAGTAGTAGGCGCATCCAACGATGTGACCAAGACCGGCGGAAAAGCACTTAAAAATCTTATTGACCATCATTTCAAAGGAAGGCTTTATGCTGTAAATCCAAAGGAAACCGAAATACAGGGATTACCATGCTATCCTGATGTATCAGCGCTTCCTGAAGTTGACCTGGCAATTCTGGCAATACCGGCGAAATTCTGTCCTGAAACAGTTGAAACACTTGCCCGGGACAAAAAAACCAGGGCTTTTGTGATTTTTTCGGCAGGATTTTCGGAAGAAAACGCCGAGGGTGCCAGACTGGAAAAGCTCGTTGTTGAAACCTGCAATAAATATGGTGCGGGGCTCATCGGGCCGAACTGCATCGGCATGATGAATCCAAACCACACTTCTGTGTTCTCGCTTCCCATTCCCAAATTCAGCGACAAAGGCGCCGATTTCATTTCAGGATCGGGGGCTACGGCTGTATTTATCATGGAATCGGCCATGCAGAAAGGGCTTTCGTTTGCTTCGGTTTATTCGGTGGGAAACAGTGCACAGATGGGCGTTGAGGACATCCTTAAATACCTCGACGAAACGTTTGACCCGCTAACCAGTTCCCGCTTAAAACTCCTCTACATCGAAAGTGTGAACAAGCCTGCAATGCTGCTCAAACATGCCTCGTCGCTCATCAGGAAAGGATGCAGGATTGCTGCCATAAAAGCCGGGAGTTCGGCAGCCGGCAGCCGTGCCGCTTCCTCGCACACGGGAGCTATGGCCAGTCCCGATGTCGCCGTGGATGCGCTTTTCCGCAAAGCGGGAATTGTCCGCTGTTACGGGCGCGAAGACCTTACGACGGTCGCCTGCATTTTCATGCACAAAGAACTGGAAGGCAAGAACATAGCTATTATAACCCATGCTGGTGGCCCAGCGGTAATGCTTACCGATGCCCTCTCCGAAGGTGGTCTTGAGATTCCGCACCTTGAAAGCCCCGAACTGTTGTCTAAACTTTTCCCGGGTTCGTCAGTGGCCAACCCCATCGACTTCCTGGCAACAGGCACAGCGCAGCAACTGGCTGAGATCATCGACTATGTTGACAACAAGTTCGAGAATATTGACGGTATGGCTGTAATATTCGGAAGCCCGGGATTGTTCGAAGTTTACGACGTGTACAAAGTTCTCGATGAAAAGATGCGGACCTGCCGGAAACCCATCTTCCCTATTCTGCCTTCGGTTGTTAACGTGAAGAAAGAGATCGAATACTTTCTCTCGCTGGGGCGCATCAGCTTTCCTGACGAAGTTACCTTTGGCCGGGCGCTGTGTAAAGTGTACAATACACCCAAACCTCAGCCCGAAATTGTTGAACAACCTGCCCTTGACAAGATTGCCATCAGGAACGTAATCAACAATGCTTCAGATGGATACATGTCTCCGGGCGAAATACAGCTATTGCTCGATGCTGCCGGTATTGCAAGGGCCGGCGAGGCTGTTGTTACCCGAAAGGAAGATGCGATAAAATCGGCAGCAACGCTGGGATTGCCGGTGGTGATGAAGGTTGTGGGCCCCATTCACAAATCAGATGTTGGGGGCGTTGTGCTCAATGTTGACAATTTCGACAAGGTAGCTGCAGAATTCGACCGCATGATAAAGATAAAGGACACCACGGCCATCCTTATCCAGGCAATGCATTCAGGTATTGAGTTGTTTGCCGGGGCTAAGTTTGAGCCAGGCTTCGGGCACATGGTACTGTGCGGACTGGGAGGCATATTTATTGAAGTCCTGAAGGATGTTTCGGCCGGGCTGGCTCCACTTTCTCAGGAAGAGGCTGAAGGAATGATCAGGAAGCTGAAAAGCATAAAAATACTGGAAGGCGTGAGAGGCCAGCAGGGCGTTGACATTTCACGCTTTGCTGATGTTGTTGTAAGGCTTTCTGCCTTGCTACAGGCTGCCCCCGAAATCATGGAACTTGACCTGAATCCGTTGCTTGGCAAAGGGGACAAAATTGTGGCTGTAGATGCAAGGGTAAGGGTTGAGAAAAGTGGGGTGTAATATTGAATCAAATAGATACAATTGACCAGAATAGAACAAGATAATAAGAATATTCTTGAATAAAAACATTAATTTCAAAATTATAAATCAAATCATCAATCTCGAATCATGAAAAAAGTTCTAATACTATCTCTAATGATAAATCTCTTTTTCATTATAGCATTTGGCTATCTGATCAATAGAAGAGGTGGAATTAATTACCTCAAAACAAAAATCGGAATCAGTTCGACCAGTCAAAAGAATCATAATAAACCAGGATGGTATTATACAAACTATAAGTACTGGAAAGAGAAAAAAACTTTATTTGAAATTCTTCCCAAGAAAACCGGACAAATTGTCTTCGTAGGAAATTCTATTACTGATGGATGCGAGTGGAGCGAATTATTTGATAATCCGAACATTATTAACAGAGGAATTGGTGGTGACAATACTGAAGGACTGCTTGAAAGACTAAATGATATTACCATCTCAAAGCCAAAAAAAGTATTTTTAGAAATAGGTATTAATGATCTTGGAATCCAATTAAGCACAAACGAGATCATTAGTAATTATGGGAAAATTATTGATCAAATTGAGAAAGAATCACCAAATTGCCAATTATTTATCCAAAGTGTTTTACCAACGAGAAACCATCATATCATTAAAAATGATTCAGTTATCGTTTTAAATCAAAAACTAAAAGATCTATCTGCTAAAAGGAAAATCAACTATATCAATCTATATGATAGTTTTACTGACTCAGATGGAAATTTAAGTGAAAAATATTCAATTGATGGAATACATTTGCTAGGACAAGGCTACCTGCAATGGAAAGACTTGATTAATAATTATTTGTATGACAAGGAAATAGGAAAATCTAATTGATGGCAGATTTCTTAATTGGCTACCGGATATAGATTAATATATCGAAGGTAATTTGATGATCGTAATGAAAAAATGAGTTTTTGCAATGCTTTTCTCCTTAATTCTCTTTTAAACTTCATTAAACAAAATCTCTAATTCCATTAAATCACTAATACTTCCTCATATGTCTTGACTCCATTAAATTTGACCTTTGAAATTTGAAATTAATCTAGAATAAGATAACACTTGATAAATCCACCTATACAATAATAGAAAGACATAACATGAAACGCAACGACCTGGTTTTCATTATAGTAATCATTCTGCTTCTGCTGCCATTCGTTCTCATCAGTGAAGTTTATTCAGCTTACGTCAGCTTTAACGCCTCGCACGGGATGATCATGAGTTTCATTA
This sequence comes from Bacteroidota bacterium, assembly GCA_022711175.1. Taxonomy (GTDB): domain Bacteria; phylum Bacteroidota; class Bacteroidia; order Bacteroidales; family UBA4417; genus UBA4417. The sequence continues at coordinate 14,333 of JAKLFM010000076.1, forward strand.
AGTTTGCTTTACTGGCCACGCTTGGCGAGGTTATAGCCCTGCGGATAAGGAAAGGCAGGTACAATGAACCGGGATTCGGCATACTGCCCAGGGCGCTGGTCTGGGGATTTCTTGGCCTCACCATCAAGGCTGCCTTCGTCATTTTTTCAACCGGCACACCGGCCTTTGCCGAATACCTTGGATTGGATGGCGCAGTAAGTGTAATGAAAGGCGATTTGTGCTGGATAAAAGTACTCGTTGCCTTCTGTATTTCCACAGCCATGAATATCACCTATGCCCCGGTGATGATGACTTTTCATAAAATAACAGATACCCATATCCTCCAAACCGGCGGGACATTGAAAGGGCTGTTCAGTCCCATCCCTTTCGCGCAGATTTTCAGCGGCATCAACTGGGATGTGCAGTGGAATTTCGTTTTCAAAAAAACATTACCCTTTTTCTGGATTCCGGCCCATACCATCACCTTCCTGCTGCCTGCCGACCTTCAGGTGCTTTTCGCTGCCATGCTCAGTATTGCCCTTGGCCTGCTCCTCGCAATAGCATCAATGAAAACGGTAAAAAAAGCATAAAGCAGCCTCTCGGGAACATCATATACCCCACTCCTTTTTACTTAGAATTAATATAAATTACATGATGATTCGCATTGCGTTATTCGGTATTTAATTACTTCTTTGCTTTTTAAAATCATAATAATTAAGCAGTTATCCTGAAGGAATTTTATTTTGATCAGGGTTGAATTTTCGTGTTGACAGGAATATTGTTATCAAAATGTTAA
>JAKLFM010000077.1 GCA_022711175.1 Bacteroidota bacterium
GGGATATTTCCTTCAACCGAACCGAAGTTTGAATAGGAGAGTATAGCAATCCTTGGTTCGATGTTAAAAGCCTTAACCGCGGCTGCCGTTTCGAGGGTGATCTCCATGAGCGTTTCAACAGTCGGGTTCATATTCACGGTAGTGTCGGCAAAGAAAATCGGTCCTTTTTTGGTGAGCATGATGTACATGCCCGAAATCACCTGAACACCGGGTTTCTTCCCTATTATCCTCAATGCCGGCCTGATCGTTTCGGGATAGTTTGTTGTGAGTCCGGAGATCATGGCATCGGCCATGCCGTTTTCAACCATACTGGGTCCGAAATAGTTACGGTGGGTCATAAAGTCGAGGGCAGTTTGTTTGTTAATTCCCCTTCGCATCCGCTTCAGGTAATACTGTTCGGCAAATAACTCACGGTTTTCTTGCTGATCATCGGCAAGTGGGTCAATTACCTGTACCCCTTCGAGTTCGAGTTTAAATTCACGGATGATTTCGTCAATTTTTTTCCTGTCGCCTAATAAGATCGGTATGGCGATGCCTTCGTCGGACACAATTTCGGCAGCTTTGAGAATTTTATAGTTCTCGGCTTCGGCAAATACTACTCTTTTTGGTTTACTCTTGGCTTTTCCTTTAATAAACTGGATAAGTGGGTTCACGAGGCCTAGCCTTTTGCCGAGCTCGGTTTCATACGCTGCCCAATCGGTGATAGGTTTGCGCGCTACACCGGTTTCCATTGCGGCTTTGGCCACTGCCGAAGCCACATGCATGATCAGGCGCGGATCGCAGGGCTTCGGAATAATATAATCCCTGCCGAATTTAAGGTTTGTGGTATTATAAGCGATATTCACCTCTTCGGGTACAGGGAGTTTAGCTAGTTCGGCAAGTGCGTGGGCTGCAGCAAGTTTCATTTCGTCGTTGATAGCCCGTGCTCTCACATCGAGCGCTCCGCGAAATATATAAGGGAAACCGAGTACATTGTTTACCTGGTTGGGGAAATCGCTGCGGCCTGTGGCCATCACGAGGTCGTTGCGGGTAGCCTGTGCCACATCGTACGCAATTTCGGGAACAGGGTTGGCGAGTGCAAAAACAATTGGATTGGGAGCCATTTTCAACAGCCATTCCGGCTTAAGCGCACCGGCAGCCGAAAGTCCAAGGAACATATCGGCGCCTTCAACGGCTTGTTCCAGGGTGTCAATATCGCGGCTGGTAACGAATTCCATCTTGTATTTGTTGAGGTCGGCGCGTTTACGGTTAAGCACACCCTTGCTGTCAACCATCACGATATTTTCCTTGCGTGCACCCAACTCCACGTAAAGTTTTGTGCACGAAATGGCAGATGCACCGGCGCCGTTCACCACAATTTTAATGGTGTCAATTTTCTTTCCGAGGATTTCAACGGCATTCAGCATGGCGGCCGAAGTTATTATGGCGGTTCCGTGCTGATCGTCGTGCATCACCGGGATATCGAGTTCGGCTTTGAGCCTTTCTTCAATCTCGAAGCATTCGGGTGCTTTGATGTCTTCAAGGTTTATCCCGCCAAACGTAGGGGCAATGGCTTTGCAGGTCGCAATCATTTTTTCGGGATCTTTTTCATTCACCTCAATATCAAAAACGTCAATATCGGCATAAATCTTAAAGAGCAGCCCTTTGCCTTCCATAACCGGTTTGCCGGCTTCGGGGCCAATATCGCCAAGCCCCAGCACTGCGGTGCCGTTCGAAATTACAGCCACCAGGTTGCCTTTTGCAGTGTATGTATAAACATCGTCGGGATTTGCTTTGATTTCGAGGCAAGGTTCGGCAACACCCGGAGTGTAGGCCAGCGAAAGATCGCGTTGTGAAGAGTGTGATTTGGTGGGTATTACCTCTATTTTACCGGGACGCCCGTCGGCATGATAACTCAAAGCATTTTTCTGAAGAAGTGATTTCATGGTTTGTTGATGTTATTGACAAATATTTTGCGGCTTAGATAAAAACAAACTTACCAAATAAACGCCGGGTTTATCCTTTCTAAGCGGCTTTTTATCCGGACAGTTATTCAATTTAAACTGAGTCTTAATAGATAGCAAGATTTCAATATTAAGAATGGCTGTTCAGTTTTACTCAACAACACAAGTAAATCGGTAATTCAGTTGTAAATATCAGGTAAACAGGTTGTTAGTAACAGGTTTTTACATGTCGGCGGAAAATCCTATTTTTGCAGTCAGTTCGATTTCTACCCATCCGAAAACTGTTGTGATATGTATGCATTTCTCGAAGGTGAAGTTGCCGACCTGAATCCTGCCGGTGTTGTTGTGAACTGCCAGGGAGTAGGCTACCAGGTGAGCATTTCGCTCAACACCTATTCAAAGCTGCACGGGCTGGAGCGGGCAAGGCTATACACTCACTTAGTGGTGAGAGAGGACGCCATGGTTTTGTTCGGTTTTGCCGATGAAGCCGAGCGGGGTATTTTTTTACACCTGATCTCAGTTTCGGGAATCGGCCCCAATACAGCAAGGCTCATTCTCTCAGCCCTCACACCCGACGAAGTTGTTGATGCCATAGTAACTGAAAATGTGCGGGCTTTGCAGTCGGTAAAAGGAATCGGGGGCAAATCGGCGCTCCGGCTCATTGTTGATCTCAAAGGTAAACTCAGCAAGGAAAGCATAACGAAAGAAATATTCGGTGCTAAACACAATACAGGCAAGGCTGAGGCGTTATCAGCATTGGTAATGTTGGGTTTCAACAAGGCTGCTGCCGACAAGGCTCTCGATGGCATCATTAAAAGCGAAGGCACTGCAGTACCTGTGGAACAACTCATTAAAAGCGCATTAAAAATTTTATAACCCATTGCTGTTGGGTGATTTATGTTTTTCAGGCAATGAACTTTTTATAGTGAGAGTGATTAATGTTACCAGACTGACAAATCCGAAACTACAAGCAACATCAAAGGCTGCCATTTGAAGAATCTGCTCAAATATTTACTCAGGCTTACCTTATTAACCTTTGTAATCCTCATCTCGCGGTATCCAAGTCCCGGAACGGGAATTATGCCGGGCGAGATGCCTGTGGTGACGGTTACCAACCCTCCCGATACTACCGATGACGATGATACCACGCTACGTTTTCCATTCAGGCAGAGTATAAATCCCTATGAACCTTTGCCCGGCGGCGGCCTCTATCTCAGCAATCCTTCAAATCTGAAAGAAGAGATCATTTACGATCCGAAAACGAATGAGTATGTGCTTTCGCGCAAACTGGGGAACCTCGATTACAGCCGGCCCGCTTCATTTTCGTTTGATGAATACAAGAACTGGGATTTGCAGCAGGCTGTTGACCGCTACTGGCAGGAGAAGGTGAACCAGGGTGGTGTGGGAGGCAGGCAAGGGATCATTCCACAGTTGCGTGTCGGGGGCGAACTTTTCGACCGCGTTTTCGGTGGCAACACCATCGACATCAGGCCGCAGGGAAGTGCCGAATTAGTTTTCGGGATACTCTCGAACCGCAGGGACGATCCCGCTATTGATACCCGCCTGCGCCGTACCACCAACTTCGATTTCCAGGAACGCATTCAAATGAGCGTACTTGCCAAAATTGGCGACAAAATTGAATTCAATACCAATTACAACACCGAAGCCACCTTCGACTTTGAGAACAAACTTAAACTCAAGTACGAAGGCAAGGAGGACGAAATCATACAACTCATTGAGGCCGGTAATGTGAACCTGCCGCTGAACAGTTCGCTCATCACCGGCAGCCAGAGCCTTTTCGGGCTCAAAACCCAGATGAAATTCGGGAAAGCGACCTTTACCACTGTTTTTTCGCAGCAGCAGAGCCAAACTGAAAACATCAGCGTACAAGGCGGCGCACAAACCACCAAATTCAGCCTGCGGTCGCTCGAGTACGAAGAAAACAAGCACTTTTTCATCGGGCAATACTTCCGCGACCATTACGATGATGCCCTCAAAACATTGCCGGTCATCACTTCGAACATCAACATTACCAAAATCGAAGTCTGGATAACCAACATTGGCGCTGCCGTTACCGAAAACCGCAACATTGTAGCTTTCCAGGATCTTGGCGAGTCAAAACCATACAACAGCCATATCAATCCTCTTACCACCAACCCCTATCCGTCCGAATACAATAATGACCTCATAATTAACCTCGACACTGCTCAAGTCAGGAATATCAATACTGTGAATGATTACCTGGCGGGAGTAAAAGGTTACGTACCCGGCATCGACTTCGAAAAGGTTGAAAGCGCCCGTATGCTCAATTCTACTGAATATACCTACAACAGTAAACTCGGCTTCATTTCACTCAATTCAGCGCTAAATCCTGATCAGACACTTGCTGTTGCATTCCAGTACAAAGTTATCGGCAGTGATAGTGTTTATCAGGTTGGAGAGTTATCTATTGATGGCATCAAAACTTCCAAAAACCTGATGGTTAAGCTGTTGAAAAGCACTGCGGTGAACACCCATATTCCCCTGTGGAACCTGATGATGAAGAACGTTTACAACCTGAGCGCCTACAACATCAACAGCGAAGACTTTATCCTAAATATACTTTATGCCGGCAACAGCAACGCCGTGCCAACCGGGTTTTTCACATCGGGGCCTGATAATATCAAGGGTGTTCCCCTCATCCAGTTGTTTGGTTTCGACCGCCTCGATCCGCAACTAAACCCGCCTCACGACGGTGTTTTCGACTTCATCAATTATGCAGCTACCAACGGGGGTACCATACAGGCCGCCAACGGCAGGGTTTTCTTTCCTGTACTCGAACCTTTCGGCAGCTACCTGCGAAGCCTCATTGACGACAAAGCGCTGGCCGACAAACTTTGCTACGACTCGCTTTATACGATGACCAAAACCGGGGCGCAGCAGTTCCCCGACAAAAACAAGTACATCCTCGAAGGGCAGTATAAGTCGGAATCGGGTTCCGAAATTTCGCTTAACGCGCTCAATGTTCCCCAGGGCTCGGTGAAAGTAACGGCCGGCGGAATTCCCCTTGTTGAAAATGTGGATTATACCGTTGACTATACCCTTGGCCGCGTAAAAATCATTGACCAGGGAATCCTGAACTCCGGCACACCCATCAACATTTCGATGGAGAACAACTCACTGTTCAACGTTTACAGCCAGACACTCATGGGTACCCACCTCGATTACAAGGTAAACAACAACTTGTTGCTGGGAGGTACCATCCTCAACCTTTATGAGCGACCGATAACGCAGAAAACCAATTACGGCGACGAGCCGATTTCGAACACCATCTGGGGCGGAAGTCTCAATTATAACAAGGATGCCGATTTTATCACCCGGATGGTTGACAAACTGCCATTCATCAGCACCAAGGCTGCAAGTAAACTACGCATCGATGCGGAATTTGCTCAGTTTATGCCAGGGCATTCCAAGGCTGTAGGTAAAACCGGCACATCGTATATTGATGATTTTGAAGGCGCTAAATCAACCATCGACCTTCGCAACATCGGCTCCTGGTATCTTGCCAGTACGCCGCAGGGGCAAACCACCCGCAATATGTTTCCCGAAGCCGCTACCGGCACCGGCCTGGCCTATGGCTTCAACAGGGCCAAACTGTCGTGGTATATCATTGATCCGTTGTTTTACGATAACAGCAGCAACATACGCCCTTCGAACATCACCAAGGATGAGCTTTCGAAAAACTCGGTGCGTGTTGTAATGGAAAATGAGCTTTTCCCTAACAAGGAATCGCTTACCGGCCAGCCGCTGAACATTTCGGTCTTCAACCTGAGTTACTTCCCCGAAGAACGCGGCCCTTACAATTTTGATACCGACGGATCAGCCTTCTCGGGTGGTATAAATGAAAACGGAACCCTCAAAAATCCTTCCTCGCGCTGGGGCGGAATAATGCGCCGCATCGAAACCTCTGATTTCGAAGCAGCTAATGTTGAGTACATCACATTTTGGCTCATGGACCCATTTACCGAAAATGCTGACCATAAAGGCGGTGATCTTTATTTTAACCTCGGCGATATTTCGGAAGACATACTTCGCGACGGGCGCAAAGCCTTTGAACACGGGCTGCCTACCTCTGAAGTAAAAGAAGATGTTGATACCACTATCTGGGGACTTGTGCCCACCATGCAGGCGCTCACGGCATCGTTTGCCTCCGACCCTGCCGCCCGGCCTTTCCAGGATGTAGGTTACGACGGACTTTCAACCACCGATGAGCAGCAATTCTTCAGCTCTCAGTTCCTTGATAAAATTGCCGCCAAATGGGGAATTACCTCCCAGGCTTATATTAATGCACAGGCTGACCCATCAGCTGACAATTATCACTATTTCAGGGGATCCGATTACGATAGCGACAGCAAATACGCCAGTTTGCTCGAACGTTACAAGAACTTCAACGGTACCGACGGCAATTCGCCCACACCCGAGATGACCAACGAAAAATATACAACCCTTTCCACCACGCTGCCCAATATGGAGGATATCAACAGCGACAATACGCTGAGCAACCAGGAAAGATATTTTCAATATGTTGTGCATCTCACTCCCGATCAGATGAATGTGGGCGAGAATTACATTACCGATAAAATGGAAGCTACTGTTGATAAGCTCGAAAACGGTAAATCAACCACCGTTACCTGGTACCAGTTTAAAATTCCGATCCAGAATCCTGACAAGGTTATCGGCAGCATCCAGGACTTCAAATCGATCCGTTTCATGCGTTTGTTCCTGCGCAATTTCGAACAGCCGGTTGTATGCAGGTTCGGCTCATTTGAACTGGAACGCGGCGAATGGCGCAAGTATTACAACAGCCTGCTCTCGCCCGGCGAGTATATCCCCGATCCCAACCAGGATGCAACGGTTTTCGATATTTCATCAGTAAATGTTGAGGAAAACGGTAAGAGGGTTCCCATCAATTATGCCATTCCTCCGGGCATTGAGCGCGAAATAAATGTACAGTCAACAAATTACCAGAAACTCAACGAGCAGGCCATGGTGCTCAAGGTTTGCAACCTCATGGACGGCGATGCACGAGGCGCATTCAAAACCACCGATTTCGATTTCAGGGAATACAAGAGGCTGAGGATGTTCGTTCACGCTGAGGAAACCAATGCCGGCGATAATTTAAACACCGGCGATGTGACTGTTTTTGTGCGCATAGGTGCTGACTTTACCGATAATTACTACGAATACGAAGTGCCTGTTGAGTTCACGCCCTGGGGTACCACAGCCAGCGACCGTCGCGGTATCTGGCCTTTGGCCAATGAGTTTGAAATTGAGCTCGATAAACTTGTTAATGCCAAAAAGCTGCGTAATTCGGCCATGGATCAACAGGGCTCGGCAGTAAGCGTTACACTTCCTTTTACCGTTGTTGACGGGAATAACAATATAACAGTGGTAGGTTCGCCAAGCCTGAGCGATGTGAGGGCATTTATGGTAGGTGTCCGCAACCCGAAACGCGAAACGGTGATGGATAATTCCGACGACGGGCAATCGAAGTGTGCCGAAGTTTGGGTGAACGAACTGCGCCTTACCGATTTTAACGAACAACCGGGTTGGGCTGCCAATGCCCGTATCAGCACCAATCTTGCCGACCTCGGCAATATGGTTGTGAGCGGCGCCATGAGCACTCCGGGTTTCGGCAGCATCGACCAGAAAGTTTCGGAACGGCAGAAAGAGAACATCAAACAGGTTGATTTTGCCACAAACCTTGAGTTGGGTAAATTCCTTCCCGAAAAATCGGGCATACGCATACCTTTCCATTACGATTATTCAAAAACCATCAGCGATCCGCAGTACAACCCGCTCGATCCCGATATTGAATTAAGCGAACAACTCAATTCGCTGGATAAAACGAAGCGCGATTCGCTGCGCGACATTACCTCCGACGTGGTACAACGCCAGAACCTCAACTTTATGAATGTGAGGAAGGACAGGGTAGGAGGGACTAAAAAGCCGCACCTGTGGGACATTGAGAACTTCGACCTTTCGTATGCATACTCCGAACTCAAAACCCACAATGCCGATATTGAAAAGGACCTCAAGAAAACCTACCGCGGGGGTATAGGGTACAACTTCACTGCTAATCCCAAGGCTGTGAGGCCTTTCCAGAAAATCATCAAGAGCAAATCGCTCAAACTGCTCAGCGATTTCAACTTCTACTACCTGCCGAAGTTATTGTCGGTTCGTACCGATATGTACCGCACCTACGAAGAAAGAATGCTGCGCAATAAGAGCGAAGCACTTATCATTCTCGAACCCACCTACACCAAAAACTGGGACTGGAACCGCATTTACGACTTCAAATACGACCTCTCGCAATCGCTAAAAATTGATTATAATGCCAATGCGCAGGCATATGTAAATGAGCCCGCAGGTGGTATTAACCGCCGCGACGATTCGTACCAGGCCTACCGTGATTCGGTACGCGAGTCAATTCTCGGTTTCGGCTCAATGAGCACTTTCAATCAAACGGCAAATGTGAACTATATGCTGCCATTCAGCAAAATACCCATCCTGAACTGGCTTACCGGATCGGCGCGGTACGGGGTACAATACAGGTGGGATGCTTCTCCGAAGTCGCTGCAATCGCGTTTGGGCAACACCATTACCAATTCGCAGAACTGGCAGATAAACGGGAATGCACGTATGGCAACCCTGTATAACAAAGTGCCGTTTTTGAAAAAAGCCAACGATTTTAACCAGAAGCAGGGAGCGATGAAAAGCCCCGGGCCTCCGGCACGCAAAGGAACTCCCGGGAAAGAAACCGAACAGGAAGAAACCAAAAAGAACAACAAGAAAGGCGACAGTGCTGCCGAAGCTGATACTACCGACACCAAGCCTAAGAAGGATTATTTCAAGATTATCGGCAACGCCACCCTTGGTGTTCTAATGTCGCTCAAAGATGCATCGCTTACATACAACAAGACCGATGGCATGGTGCTGCCGGGATTCAAGCCCGAGGCAGGCCCGCTGGGTAATTACTGGAAATCAGACGCCCCGGGGCTGGGCTTTATTTTTGGCAGCCAGAAGGACATCAGGCAACTTGCAGCAGAGCGTGGCTGGCTGAGTACGGATAGTTTGCAAAACAATGCTTACATTGACCGCGCTACTAATTCGGTAACCGGCAGGGCCAACCTCGAGCCGTTCCGCAACATGAAAATCGAGCTAACCGCCGACCGCAGTTATGTTTCAAACTACCAGTCGTACTGGAAAGCCAACAGCAAAGGGGAGTTTGAGAACACCTCGGCACAGGAACGCGGCAATTTCAGCAGTTCATACATCATCTGGCCTACTGCTTTTGTACGCGATAACAAGGCAAACGAGAATGCCACCTTCCAGCGAATGCTCGAAAACCGTAGCATCATTGCATCACGCCTGGCAAGTGAAAATCCCAATTACACGGGAGCTTACGATTCAACGGGCTTTCCGCAGGGATACGGCGCCACACAATCCGAAGTGCTGCTGCATTCGTTCCTTTCAACATACACCGGCAGGGATCCAAATACTGCAAAACTCAGGACATTCCCCACCATACCTTTGCCAAACTGGCGGCTCACCTATAACCTGCACTCAGGCATCAAGGCGCTGCGCGAACATTTCCAGTCGTTCAACATTACACATGCCTATCGTTCGGCATACAACATCGGCGGCTTTACCAGCAATGTGAAGTACCACGAAAGCGAGAATTTTCCCGGCTTCGCATCAGCACTCGATGACCTTGGCAACTACATTCCGCATAAATACATGGATGTTGTGACCCTCACCGAACAGTTCGGGCCATTCCTTGGGCTTGAGGTGACGATGAAAAACAGCCTTATGACCCGCATCGAGTACAAAAAAACAAGGAACCTGTCGCTGAGTTTTGTGAACAACCAGCTTACCGAAGTGCGCAGCAATGAATTTGTTACCGGGGTGGGATACCGGTTCAAGAATATAAAATTCAATGTGCGGTCGATGAATGGTGGCCCGAAAAAGCTGCTCAAGAGCGACCTTAATGTTAAGCTCGACGTGTCAATCCGCGACAACAAAACCGTGCTGCGACGCATTGAGGAAAACAATAACCAGGTATCGACCGGCGCCATGCAGATATCCATCAACACCTCGGCCGACTACATGGTAAGCCAGAAATTAGTGATCAGGCTGTTTTACGAATCAACCATCACCAACCCGCACCTCGAATCGCAAATTCCCACTTCGACCACCAATGCGGGTGTTTCGCTCAGGTTTACTCTTACCCAATAGCTTGCTGTTTCCGGCAAATCCATAATTTCTGCTACTATCGAGAATTGTTCTAAGTTGCCGGCAATATATGCTGATAAAACTGATTTTTTTACATTTGTGAACTAATTCGAAATTGATAATAATCATGAACATTCCTGAAAATCTTCTCTACACATCCGACCACGAATGGATACTCATTAACGGAAACGAAGGCATTGTAGGTGTTACCGATTTTGCCCAGCATGAACTTGGCGATATTGTGTTTGTTGAAGTTGATACAGTTGGTGAAACGCTCGCCATGGGTGAAACTTTCGGCAGCATTGAAGCAGTGAAAACCGTTTCGGATATGCTGATGCCGGTTGATGCCGAGATTACCGAGTTTAATGATGCGCTGGCTTCACAACCTGAATTGATCAATAAAGATCCTTACGGAGAAGGATGGATTGTAAAAGTGACTATCAAGGATCCGGCACAGCTTGGTGAACTGATTACACCTGCCAATTATAAAAAGCTGATCGAAGGCTGATCGGACTGATTTACAGGCTATTGAAGGCTGAAATGGTAATTCTTGAGGCCATCAGCCGCCGCTCAGGAGCATGACACCAAACTGCCGGAAACCTACTGCCCTGTGGCCGTTGCAGCCGTGAATTGAAAAATTAAATTATTGACCCGAAAACAATAAAAGGTCAATTATTTTTGTAATTTTACGCTGCATATTTTAGCGCATCCGGAATTATAAACATAAAGCGTTCGTTACCATGGAATTAAAGAAATCGGAAAAAGCTGACCTTGAAGGCAAAAAGACTGTCTTTCTGCAGCTTGGGCTTATCGTGGCTCTTGCCATTACACTTGTAGCTTTCGAATACCGGAGCTATGACAAACTGGAAGTGTCAGGTTTTGGCGACAGTAAGTTTGTTGATGTACCCGAAGAAATGGTGCAGATCACCCAACAGCAAAATACGCCTCCTCCGCCAGCTCCCCCGGCAACAACCACCGTTATCAATATTGTTAACAACGATGCTATTGTTGACGATGATTTCAAAATTGATGCCGAAGCCGACGACAATACCCAGATGGAAGATTATGTCGCTCCCAAGGTGACCACACAGGTAGTGGAAGAGGAAGTTTCGGAAGTTGAGATTTTCACCGTTGTTGAAGAAGCCCCATCTTACCCCGGTGGCGACGAAGCCCGTATCAAGTTCCTGCAGGAGAATATCAAATACCCGCAAATGGCGCGCGAATCAGGCATTGCCGGAACCGTATATGTTACCTTTGTTGTTGAGCGCGACGGCAGCGTTACCGATGTGAAAGTAATGCGTGGTATAGGCGGCGGTTGCGATGAGGAAGCCATCCGCGTTATTAAGGCCATGCCAAAATGGAATCCCGGTAAGCAGCGCAGCAAACCCGTACGTGTGCAGTTCAACATGCCAATTAAGTTTACCCTTGCCGGATAAACAAGCCAATAATATTCTTCAGCCCGCTCTGTACCAGTAGCGGGCTTTTTTATTCAATAGAAATCAGGTTTGCTGACAGATATGTTTCACAAATTAAGATATTTAAGAAGATAAGGACAAATTGAGCATAATACCTTTTTTATACATCTGACTTGCTCTAAAGTCTCATAAGGTCGGTCCCTTGGATAGAATCAGTTGGAAATTCTAAAGGTTTCGCGATTTATATATTTTCTTCCACTTTGTCTTGATACAAAGTGGAGCAAAGATCAAGACTGTATGGTACTTTTTTGTTTTCTACGGATCGGCTCTGCTGCGCGACGCAAGCCGCTCCCGCGCACAATACCGGCGCGTGCTTCTGCATCACTTGCTCATTGCCCTGGTGATGAGCCTTCCCTCGAAAACTACAAAAGTTCCATAAGGTCGGTTTGCAGGAGGGAATCAGGCGGAAATTCGAAGGGTTCCGCAATTTTTATTTTTTCTTCCACTTCGTCTTGATACAAAGTGGAGCAAAAATCAAGACTGTATGGTACTTTTTTATTTTCTACGGATCGGCTCTGCTACGCGACGCAAGCCGCTCCCGCGCACAATACCGGCGCGTGCTTCTGCATCGCTTGCTCATGGCCCAGGCAATGAGCCTTCCCTAGAAAACTACAAAAGTTCCATAAGGTCGGTTTGCAGAAGGGATTCAGGCGGAAATTCGAAGGGCTCCGCAATTTTTATATTTTCTTCCACTTCGTCTTGATACATAGTGGAGCAATAATTACGACTGTATGACAAGAGGTCGGTCAAAAGGATGCGGGCGGGCGGAACAGTTGCTTATAGGTAATAAATAGTGGCTCCTACAGCCTGACAAGCAGAAATTAACTCTGTAGCCTTTTTCTCCTTTGACTTTACAATAAGGACGTCGCAAGTTCAGATTTCACACAATTGTCACAAGCTTATCGCTTAAAAGCTTTGTAGCTCAGAATATTACGAATTGGTAAGCGCATGAAAAGGGATTTCGCTTTGTATTTCGCAGCGTAAGCAAACATTTGTTGATAGTGACATTTTATCGGTATATGAAAATCAAAGAATTATCAAGAATAAAAATATATTTTGAACTTTATATATTTAGTGTTTATTTTGGCTGCTCAATTAATCAGGCATCTCTATTAACCAAAAACAAAAAGATGAAAAGAACCTTACTGTTTTCAATTGCTATGATGATGTTTGCCGCCTATTCATATGCCGGCGGCATAGTAACCAACACTAACCAGAGTGCGGCGTACGTGCGCATGCTGGCACGTGATGCTTCCACCGGCATTGATGCCGTTTATTTTAATCCGGCAGGCTTAACCTTATTAAAAAAAGGATTTCATTTGTCTATCAGCAACCAGAGCATCTGGCAGGACAGGACAATCAAGAGCGACTACCCTTACCTCAATTCAAGCGAATACCAGGGTAAAGTTACAGCCCCGCTGTTCCCCTCGGTTTATGCCGCTTATAAACTCGACAGGCTTGCCTTTTCCTTTGGTTTTAACCCCGTTGGCGGAGGCGGTGGCGCCGTTTTCGAAAAAGGATTGCCATCGTTTGAATACAGCATTTCTGACCTTGTTCCCAGCCTCCAGGCCATGGGACAGCAGGTAACCGGTTACAAAACCGACCTCTATTTCGAAGGGAAATCGGTGTACTGGGGTGCTCAGTTGGGTGTAAGTGCCGAAGTTACTGACAATGTATCGGTATTCGCCGGACTTCGTTTTGTAACTGCCAGCACCACCTACCTTGGCCATCTAAAAAGCAACACGCTCCTGTTTGGTTCAACCGAAGTGGCTGCTCCCACATTCTTTACCGGTGTTCAGGCACAATACACAGCCGGCGCTCAGCAAGCCTCAACTGCGGCACAAAACTTCGCCCAGTACCCTGCTTCGGCGGTCATGCCTGCCGAAGTGGCTGCCGCTGCCGGTTTACCCGAAGGCACCACCTTTGGACAAGCTACAGCACTCATGACACAAGCTGCCCAAAACTATACCGCCAGCGCTGCCAAAGCCGGCGCCACTGCCGTCCTGCTCGCCGACCAGGAAGCCGATGTTACGCAAAAAGGTACCGGCATCACTCCCATTTTCGGGGCCAATTTCAACCTGCTCGATAAAAAACTCAATATTGGAGTGAAATATGAGCTGCCCACCCACATGCTGGTTACCAACAACACATCCAAAGACGTCATTGGCGGATTCACCCCTACCGGTACTCCTGTGACTATGTTCCCCGACGGCGAATCGTTCTACAACGATATGCCTGCCATGCTTTCGCTGGGTGCATCGTATGCTTTCGGAGAAAAGTTCTCAGCTTCACTCGGCTATCATACATATTTTGACAAAGCAGCCGATTACGGTAAAAAACTGAACGGCGAATACGTCGATAATACTGACCTGATTGACCATAACTATAATGAAATAGCGCTTGGCCTTGAGTATAAGGTAGCAAAGAGTTTCCTTGTAAGTGCCGGCTTCCTGCGTGCCATGACAGGTGTAAACGAAACCTACCAGAGTGATCTCAGCAACAGCCTGAATTCAAATTCAGGTGCTTTCGGCTTTGCCGTAAATGTAACCCCCAATATACAGCTTAACCTCGGAGCATTGTATACGGTTTACGAAGACGGTACCAAGCATTTCAACCATATGCTCGGCTCCACAGCCGTACCTGTTGTTGAAACATACAGCAAGGGTAACCTGATTGTTGCCATCGGAGCTGATATAAGTTTCGGGAAATAATCAAACATGCCAATCAATGTAAAAAGCTGCTCAACCCGGGCAGCTTTTTTTATAGAACGGTGATAACCGAAGACTGAAATCAGGAAACCGGATGGTGAAACCACTAAGTCATTGAGTTCACGAAGAAACACTTGGTAAGTCAAAAAACAAAGAATGGAGTACGGAATACGGTAGTTGGATGCTTCAAACATGCAACGGAGATTCACCCATAACCCTTAGCGCTTCAGCAAGCTGATATTAATATACAGCAGTAAATATCAGAACACGGATGATACTGATCAGGCGGATGATCACTGATCAGTGCAAATCCGCAAAAAATCCGTGTCATCCGTGTTCCATCCTTGCCCATGCCCAGCCCGCACCTACGCGCCCCTGTATCCCTGAAGGGAGCTGCCCGCAGCCCTCATCCAACCCCACTTTTTCATTTATGATTTGTTAATTGACATTTGATATTTAAAAAGTTCACCCGCTGCCACCGCGCCCCTGTATCCCTGAAGGGAGCTGCCCGCAGCCCTCATCCA
>JAKLFM010000078.1 GCA_022711175.1 Bacteroidota bacterium
TTGATGCCTTTAACGACGAACCGGTAGTGACCTATCATCTGCGAAAGCGGCAGAATGACGGGGATACCGTATAATTTATTGTCTGACCTTCAGCCGGTACCTGTTAGTCGCGGCCATGCATCATATACAGGAGCTTTTTCGACAGGAAAAATACTCCGGTTCCCAAGACGATTACAAAAACGGCAATACCGCCAAAAATAAGCCCGGGGCCAAGCGTTTCGATAAAACTTGCCAGGATACCACCCAGCAAATGAGCAATAAAGGTGGGAAGGAACCAAATACCCATAAACATTGAAACCATGCGTGCCGGTGCGAGTTTTGTAACCATTGACAATCCGATGGGTGAAAGCATCAGTTCACCAAAAGTGTGGAAGAGATACGCTACTATAAGCCATAGCATGCTTGCTTTTTCAGCACCTGACTGAAGCTGGGCAACGGCACCCAGCATGATCACGAAGCCGATTCCAAGAAAAATCATTCCCAAACCCATTTTAACGGGAGTTGAAGGATTTTTTCCAACAGCAGCAAGTTTCATCCATAATGCCGAAAATGCGAAACCAAATCCGAAAACAAGCAAAGGATTCAGACTCTGAAACCAGGGAGTTGGGATTGTAAAGCTACCGATCGTACGGTTTACTGATTCTTCGGTAAATACCGTCATTGAACTGCCGGCTTGCTCGAAGCCTGTCCAGAAAAAAGTAACAAAAAAGAAAAGAGTGAAAATAACGGCGATACGGTCTTTTTCCTCTTTCGAAAGAGTTGTTTTTTCTGATTTTTCGGCTGATGAAGAAACCTGATGTACGGCCTTGCCGATATTGCCAAGCATTTTAGGTGCTAAAATCCAGTAAACCAGCATGCTGATCAGGACTGCTGCGCCGGCAACGATAAATCCGGCACGGTATCCGTATTGAACCGCAATCCAGCCACAAAGCAAAGGGGCAAAGAACACAGAGCCGTTGAATAATTGGTAATACAATGTAAAAGCATTATCGCGGCGGGGATCGCCCTGTTCATAAAGGTCGCCGATCATTGTCACTACAGTAGGTTTAAAAAAACCGTTGCCAAGAGCCATGAGTGTTAAGCCGGCAGCAAAGGGCAATAGGCTGTTGTTGAGCGAGAGAACGATCAAACCTAAGGCAATAAGAATTCCGCCTATGGTTGCTGAGCGTCGTTTGCCAAGGAAACGATCGGCAATAATGCCACCGAAAAAAGGAAATCCGTAACAGAGCGCATTAAAGGTGCCGTAAACCAAGCCTGAGGTGCTTTTCGAAAACGCCATACCAGGCAGCGTTTCCGACAATCCTGCAATCATATACAACATCAGGAGTGCCCTCATACCGTAATAGGCGAACCTCTCGCCTGCCGCTGTTGCGCTGAGCAGGTAAAGTGCCGGTGGATGTCCTTTCTGAGAATGCTGAGTTGCTGTGCTTTGCGACATGATCGAAATTTTTCGGCCAAAAGTATCAAATATTCCCTGAATCTTCCAGCAAATTGAGCAAAGCTTGAGCAAACAATGACAAATGAACGGCTCCTATTATTTCTTTTTAAGCCTGAATCCGGCGGTCGAAATGATTAGCAACAAAATCATGATAATGAAAGCAATAATCCATTTCAATTCCGGCATATCAGGATTACCTGAATCAGCAGGTTGCTCAGGAATTACCGGCTTGATATTATAATTAGCCGAATCGGAATCCTTTCTGAACTGGTAATAGAGTTCTGAATACAAATGCTGCAGGCTGTCGGCAACTGTAAACTGAGCCATCACGGAGTGTAGTTTAATTAACCCGGTGTAATTATCAAGCACCTCGGGCGCCGCGTTAATTGAATCAGCAATCAGCAGGCTTTGGTGGTAATATCCCTTTGCCTTATCATATTCCTTGCGGCTCATGAGATTATTTCCGATACAGGTGAGCGTTGCAGCAATGGTTCTTCTATCTCCTACATCCTCATTTATCTTAAGCACCCTCATCAACTGTTCATTGGCAGTGATGAAATTTCCTCTGATCCTGTTTATTTCGGCAAGGTTTGTGAGTGTATTTGCCTCATTTTCCGGGTCATTTATCTCTTCACTGAGTATCAGTGCATCGGTAAGATATGGCATGGCTGATGCATATTCTTCCTCTACGATATATGAGTTACCGATATTTGCCAGTACAAGCGACCTGATATAATCATTGCTGTCGTTCTCAGCCAGTTGCAGTGCTTCAGCATAGTAACCCCTGCCTTTCGAAGGTTCGTTTAAAGCAACATACAACACTCCGAGTGCATTCAGCTTTTCCATAAGTCCTGAATTATTTTTCAACCGGCGGTCAACGGGAATGTGTTCTTTGAGCAGCCTTATCGCCGACGAATATTTTCCCAAGTACTTGTAAATGCTTGCAATGTTATTCACCGTGTTGGAAACACCTTCCTCATCACCAAGCTTTTTATCTGCTTCAACCGAACGGTTCAGATATTCAATTGCCTGGTCATAGCGGCCGGTTTCGCTGCAAATTACACCAAGATTATTGAGGCAGGCCGATACACCCGAAAGGTCGCCATCCTCTTCGAACAACGGCAGCGAAAGCTCATAATAACGCTGTGCCGAATCGTACTCTGCCTGAAAGATGAATGCATTACCAATATTTTTATAAGCAAGGGCAAGCCCTGGTCTGTCGTTAATTTGTGCAGCCAGTTTGGATGCCTGCTTTGCATACGAAAGCGACTTTTTCCGGTCAGTGTTTCTGTATGATTTTGCTAATTCATTAAGTTCATCAACTTTAGCTTTGCCGGTAGCCTCCTTCACCCGAGGGTTAGTTGTATTTTTAATTTGCTGTCCGGAAACAGAAAAACAGATTGCCAACACCAGCAACAACGCAGTAGCTCTCAGAATCGGATACCTTATAGTGTTATTTACCTGCATAGTTCTCATCTATTGTAAGGTAATTCCTGATTTTATTGTACAAATCTTCATGTGCAAGAGGCAATTGCGACACCTGGCTCACACTTGTGTATTTCCCCTGTATAATCCTGCGGTCAACAATAGCCTTAGCCAGGTAATAGTCAAAATAAGGATGCTTTCGGAGTTCGTCAGTAGTTGCAGTATTGATATTCAACTTTTTAACATTGTCAGGATTTACGCTGCAAAACCTTGCTATCTTCTCATACCTCACGGAGTCGAAACCGTAAACTTCAAGCAGTTGTGCTGTGGAATAAAAGCCACCGAGCAGATTCCTGAATTTGATAATTCGCCGGGCAAACGACGGCCCGATCCCATTCAGAGTCACAAGTGTAGCCGAATCTGCATTGTTCAGGTCGATGACAACCGGTTTAGGTTTTGCAATATACTCCGGTCTATCATTCGACTTTTGTGCAACACTCTGTGCGGCAGGAATTATTATATAGGGTGCCAGCACATCATACTGTGCACTGCTTATGCCGTAAATTTTCTGAAAATCCTCCTTTTTGAAGAATCGTCCGCCTTTAGTTGTATAATTATTCAAGATCCTTATTTGCCAATCCTTCAGTCCAAGTTGTTTCCATCGTTCCGGCGTCATTTCGTTGGGATTAAATGAAAAAGGAGTGAGTTCCTGCTCAACAATTGAACGATCAACGTGCTCGAAATCTATGTTTTGCGAAAATCTTTTGGTTGCTGAATCGCTTTGAGATGCAAGGGCTTTCTTTAATGCCTCGACTTCCATTTTGAAAACGCTGTTGTCCTGAACAACGATTTTACGATTGTGCCTGAGGATGGATGGAAGTAAAAATGCAGCAAATAAAAGAACACATAGTATAACGACGCTGTTTCGCTCAGCCCGGTTAAAATCGAAGAAATTTTGAATATTTTTAAACATCTGTATACGTAATGAACCAAATCAAAGCAAGATGCAGGATAATCCTCTATTCCCGAATTGTTGTTTTACCTCCTGAAAAGTGTTGCCACACAAAATATACAGGTATTCCTGTCAAAACAATGATGAGCCCCGGCCATGTATATCCGGGCCTATAGATCAGCAGTATGACCATTATCAAAACAGCAAGTGCCATATATATTGCAGGTACCACCGGATACCCGAATGCTTTATAAGGCCGTTCGATATCTGGTTTTAATTTACGCAACCTGAAAATTCCGGCAATTGTGAGCACATAAAAGATCAGGACGGCAAAAACAACATAATCAAGCAAATTTGAATATGTGCCGGAAAGGCATAGCAACGAAGCCCAAACAGCCTGAATAACAAGTGCTTTACCTGGCACACCAAATTTATTCAGCTCTCCTACCTGCCTGAAGAACAACTTGTCTTTTGCCATTGCATAATATACCCTGGCGCCGCTCAGAATGAGCCCGTTGTTGCATCCAAATGTTGAAATCACAATAAATGCAGCCATAAGTATTGAGGCCATAGAACCAAAAAGAACAAATATGGTTGCGCTGCCAAGCCTGTCATTGGTTGCGAACTGCATCCCTTTTTCAAAGACAGTGGTACCGTTTTCAACACCTCTCAGCGGCAAAGTATTCAGATAGGCGAAATTGGCAAGCAGGAACATTATCGTCACAATGATTACCCCAAGCGCTAGGCTAAGCGGTATATTGCGTTTTGGATTTTTTACCTCACCGGCGGCAAAAGTGATGTTGTTCCATGCATCGGACGAAAAAAGTGAACCAACCATTGCTACGCCTATTGCAGCAATGAGTGACCAGCCTGACAACGCATCGCCGGAAAGTGACTGCGGTCTCCAGAAAACTGCTGAATTTGCCTGAACGGCTACGGCGCTACGGGTAAAAAACAGGCCTAAAATGATGAATACAATGAGCATCAACACTTTGAGCGCGGTGAAAATATTCTGCACCCATTTTCCGTTACGTATTCCTACCAGATTGTTAACCGTGAGCAAAAGTATAGAACATATTGCCAGCAGGTGAACAGTGTTAATCTTTATAAAACCTAAGTTTAGAAGGATGTTGCTTTCGGAAAACCATGGGAACAGCACGCCTGAGAATTTTGCAAAAGCCATTCCTACTGCGGCAATTGTACCGGATTGTATCACCAGGAAAAACGTCCAGCCATAAAGGAAACCGCTGAAAGGGTTGAATGCCTCGCGCAGGTAAACGTATTGCCCGCCGGCATGAGGCATCATCGAAGCAAGCTCGCCATAGCTGAGTGCCGCTGCAATCGTCATTACGCCTGTGATTATCCATGCCACCAGCAACCATCCCGGCGATCCGAGGTTACGCGACATTTCGGCGCTGACAATGAAAATACCTGAACCTATCATCGAACCCGCTACAATGGCCGTAGAATCAATAAGGTTAAGGCTCTTGCGAAATCCGGTTTCTTCTTTATGTTCCGCCATAGCTTTCATGGTTTATTCTTCAGAATATGAGTCAGGCTCACCTTTCTTTTTACTTCTCAGCACTTTTACAAAGAAATAAACCGTGAGCGCGGTGATGGCGGCTTCGGATATTATCATGAACAATAAAGCGGTAGTATTCATTTTTACGCAATTTAATGTAAATAAGAAGCAACTTTCAGAGCTTACCTGTTCTTTTTCGCTTACGGAAAGCTATAAATACCAAAACACCGATGGCTGCGAAAACACTTAACAACAGTATTCTGGCAAAATCGATGTAAAAAACACGGTTCACAATATTACCGGTATAAAGTACATCGCCGGACTTTACAGAAGCCCCGGCAGCAACAACCGGTTTATCAATCTTTCGCAGGCTGTACAGCGAAGCAGCTGCCGTCTCCCCGGTTGTATCGGTGATGCTGATATATCGCGATCCATCCTTTTCATATACCGAATCAACTATTCCTGAATGTTCAGCAAAAAACCTGTCGGAAAAATAGCTGTTGTTCGGTCCGATTCCCTGATGTTTTAACTGGCCAATGATGCTTTCATTATGAAGTTTCCATCCCCTGAGGCTTATCTTGTTCCATTCGTCGTTGGCCGGCCTCACCAACGAACCAATGAACACAGCAAGGAGCAGGAAAGGGGTTATCCATTTAATAATAAACCTATAGACAACCGGAACCTTGATATCAGCTCCGTGGGTGATTTCAGTCCAACCCCGCTTCATACCGAACACCCATGAAAAGAGTATCATTTCGAAAGTAGCAAACAGCACAAGCGAAACTGTTCCCGCCCAGTAATCGTATTCATCAAGTACACCCTGCTGAAAAAACAGTACCGTAGGTAAGCCGAGAAACAATACGGCGAAGCCAAAAGCCAGTGCCGAACTTTTCCGCTTCCAGTTAAATTCGTCCATGAGGAATGACATAACCGGGGTACCCATCGCCAGCGAGCTTGTAATACCGGCAAAAAAAAGCAACCCGAAAAAGGCGATACCTGAAAGCGCTGCAAGCAGCGGCCCCCATTGTGCAAACAGGTAAGGCATGATGCGGAAGCCGAGTCCTAAACCGCCGAGTTGTGTAAGCTCCACCACTTTGTCGAGTCCGAAATATCCGATGGAAATTGGAATGATAATAGCGCTGCCCAGCACAACTTCAACAAATTCATTCATCCAGCCTGCTGACATGGCATTGAGGGCAATATCGTCCTTGCGCTTTACATACGAGGCATAACACTGCACCGAGCCCTGGCCAAGCGAGAGCGTGAAAAATATCTGCCCTGCCGCGGCAAGCCATACTTTAGGGTTAGTGAGCGAATCAAACTGAGGTGTCCAAAGGAAATTCAGCCCAACGGTTCCGTCGTAAACAGCACCCATGCTGCCAGCCTTAAGCGTAATGCCTCTGACAGCAAGAAAAACCCCGAAAACTATGAGCAGGGGAATTCCGATTTTGGCCACTTTCTCAACACCGCCGCTCAACCCACGGCTCAAAACCCAAACATTAAGTACAAGGCACAAGATAAAAAATACAACAGCTTCGAAAGGAATACCGGTAGTAGTGGTACTGATATCAACATAGTTATTAAAGAATTCGGCTACACCATGCTGATCGAGATGATTAAACGAACCGATGGCTGAATGAATGGTATAACTAAGTGTCCAGCTTTCGATATAGCAATAATAGGAAGCAATGGCAATGTTAGAAAATATTCCGAATACGCCGATATATTTCCAGAACCAGCGACTGTTCATCTTATGGAATGTGAGCGGTGTGGTGTGATGACCGAATTGTCCGCCATATCGCCCGGTTGACCATTCAACAAACAGAAGTGGCACACCAAGGAGGAGGAAACATACTAGGTAAGGGATAATAAAGGCTCCTCCCCCATTTTGAACAGCTTGCATCGGGAAACGCAGAAAGTTGCCGAGCCCCACGGCATTGCCGGCCATTGCCAGAATGAGGCCTACCCTTGTTCCCCACGATTCTTTGTTGGTACTCATGTTGGTTAGCAGTTAGAGGTATTGTGTTGATCGGTTAATGGTGAACAGTCTCAAAAATACCAGGTACTTGTTATCTTCATATTCACTTTCGCAATATTGCGTTGCCAATGCTGCACATCAGGCATTTCTTGGCATTGCAGTATTGTGTTTTTAACTCAAGCAGCGCCTGGGTTTGTGCTGCCGAATTTACATTCATTCCGAGTAATTTCCATTTATTAATGATTGAATTCGACTCACCCTGTATTTCATTTAATAATTCAATAGGTCTCTCCATGAGTTTCGAACTGCCCTTGCGGCTTCCATAAACAAACAACATTGGAGCTACAAGGTTAATTATCAACAGGTTTATCGAATCACTTCCCAACGTTTTTCGTTTCGAAGGCGCTTTCTTATCGAATACATAATGCGTCTTCCAGTAATCCGAAGCTTCGGCTTCGAAAAGGTGCAAATACGACTCAAGGCTGCCTGCTTCGATGATCCTGGATAACAGTCCGTGTGATTTGTGCACAATGGCTGCAAACTGCGCCAGTCGCAACGTCGGGAAATTGCCAGGATGGAGCCTGGCAAACCTCCATACCTTGGTTTGGATGGGTTTAAGCGAAAACTTTAATTTAAGGAAATCATATTCCTTTTTTAAGTTTTGTGGATATTCGTCGGCAAAATCACCTTCGAGCAAGCCTGCTTGCCCGAAAATCATAGCTTCTATCTGGAAAAGATTGTCAGCATGTTTCTGAAGGAAAGCGTAAGGCAGATTATCGGCCAGCAAACCGAATGCTTCGTTGTTGAGTTTGAAGCCCATGTTACGGGCTAGTAAACGGTAAAAGGTAACATTAAAATCATTACCCGAAGCTTTCAGAATTTCCTCAACTAATGCAGATTTCCGTTCGAGACGCTCAATAAGAAGCCTCTCGGACCAGGCATTTTTCACAAAATCATCCACTGACAGAAACATGCTTTCGCATGGAATCCAACTCCTGGAAGCCATAAAATTCAGGTACTTTTTCCAGGCAGTATCATTGGTGTGGCCTGCAAGTTCCAGAACAGGTATCAGTTCACCATTGGAGCGGTAAACCGGCTGATCGTTCTGCCATACAACATGCAGAATAATATTGTCATAACTTCTATCGAGATGATGCTTGTGACGGTACCATTCGGATGAAAGTACATGAATCTCGATATTCCCGGCCCAGGTGGTTTCGCCAATCTGAATGCGCGCATTAAAGAAATCGGGACCGGCATCGGTATTGTGCATTCCCGGATTGAGAATTTCAACCGTTTCGCCTGAAGTAATCCGCAGCCCTGTGTTATAAAGCCTGTATTGCCATATATGGTGAAGAAAATCCTCAGTCATACTGCCGGTTTTGATTCGGGAAAGATAAGAAGAAATGGAAAAGAAATGAATTAATTAGCGAAAAACAATATCTTTGAATCCGGGTTGTTTTGAACCTGCCTTAAACATAACTGAATAACAATACGCCGGGAACAAGAATTTCATACATTTCATGATATTCTATACTCCAATCAAGTAATCGTTGCAATGACAGATAAGATCATCAAAATTGCAATTCTTGACGACCATAAGATTGTCCGCGACGGCATAAGAGCCTTGATGCTGGCGTATCCTGAATTAGAAATAGTTGCCGAAAGCTATGATGCTGAGCAGATGCTCACATTCATTAAAGGATCAGAAGCTGAGATTCTGCTTCTTGATTTGATGTTACCGGGTATGGATGGAGTTTCGCTCGCCGAAATCCTGAAAACAAGATTACCGGAATTAAAAATTCTGGTTCTCACATCAAATACTGATGAAGTTTCAATTATCAGGGCTGTGCAGGCTGGTGTAAAGGGATATGTTTCGAAAGACGCTTCGGGTGTGGAACTGATTAAGGCATTAAGAACTGTTGCTGATGGTGAAGAATACTTCGGTGAAACCATATCGGCCATCATTTTTAAAAGCTATATGTCGAAAAACGCCGGTGGTTCAGCTTCAACCAAAAGAAATAATGAACAACTCACCGATAGGGAGAAAGATGTAATTCGTTGTTTCGGAAACGGACTAAGCTACAAGGAAACCGCCGCAGAGTTGTGTTTGAGTCCCCGGACAGTTGAAACGCACAGAAATACCATCATGGAAAAACTCGGCCTGCATTCGCTGGCCGAGTTGATCAAATTTGCGATAAGAACAGGTATTGTGAAACTTTGAAATAGTTGCTGAAAGTTTACTCCTTTTACCTGACTTTCTGCTCAAGAACTTCAATCTTACGCAGTAACTCTTCAAGAGTTTTGTTTTGCCTGTCAATGATTTCCTGCTGTTCCTGGATTGCTTTCACCATTGGCATGATAAAATCCACATAGCGAAGCGAGTAAACCTCGTTTGCATTCGCCGGAACATCAATACCCGGAAAGTCGAATCCTGATTCTTTTGCTGCTTTTTCAACATCCTGAGCTATAAAGCCGATAAACTTTTGCTTCTGAATTTCACTATGATCAATCTCCCTGAGAGCATCTGGAGCAGTACCCCATATTCGGTGCAGTTCTGCAGGATTCTGATTATAAGTTACAGGCCTGAGCTGCATAATAAAATTCAAACCCGGTACATTCTCCTGTACATTTGTTTTAAATCGGCCATCGGAGTAAGTAGTGATGCTGCTTACCTGTGCGCGAATCTGTGTGACGGCGGTATTTCCTAATAAAACCTGATTATTGTTGGTACATTGAGCGTTCAACACACCATATCCCAGCATGGTAACATTTGTTCGCTCTGTTGTAAGATTGGAATTAGCCCCTATAAACGAACATTGAGTGAAATTTACATCCGTACCGCCATAGCCGGCTCCATCACCCAAAGCAGTATTGTTGGCACCAGTCTTGTTATTGTATAGCGAATTAAACCCGATTGAGGTATTCTCAGTTCCTAAAGTGTTGTTGTACAGGGAATTTTTACCCATTGCACTATTATAGTTTCCACCGGTATTTGAGTATAGAGCACTGTGCCCGAATGCAGCATTCTCAGCCCCATAGGCATTGGAGTACATCGCCTGATAGCCGGAAGCTGAATTATCGTCACCAGTGTTAGTACTGCCAAGAGCTGCACGGCCAACGGCAGTATTTTCTTCACCTGTAGTGAGGAATGAGCATGCAGCATATCCCACCGCTGTATTATTTTTGGCTGCTACGGATGTTTGTAATGCCAACTGACCAACTGCAGTATTGAAGTTCCCTGTCGTGTTGGATTTGAGGGCTTCATAACCTAAAGCTGTATTTGAACTTCCGGTGGTGTTGGCAGAGAGAGCATACCCGCCATTTCCTGTGTTGAAGTTACCGGTATTATTTGACCATAAAGCATGATTACCAACAGCTGTATTATGGTTTCCTGAGATATTACCTGACAATGAAGCAGCGCCAAGACCCGAATTACCTGTGCCAACCGTGTTGTTGGCCAATGAACTATTCCCGATTGCAGTACAATTATCACCGGTATTCTTATTTAGTGTCCATGCGCCAACCGCTGTGTTTCCATTACCTACAATATTTGAAGCCAATGAATTTATTCCGACTGCGGTATTACCATTTCCCGTGGTGTTATTTTTCAAAACATTTGCACCGAGGCCTGTATTCATAATGCCGGTTGTGTTGGCTGTTAAAGCACTGTCGCCAACGGCAGTAAGGTCTGAACCTGTTGTAGATACAGCCAGCGCCCTATTGCCAATAGCTGTATTTGAAAATCCGGTGGAATTGGCTTTCAGAGCCTGATATCCAGCGGCGGTATTGCTTTGACCTGTTGAATTTGCAGTTAACACCTGATAACCCAATGCAGTATTATTAGATCCGCTGGTATTGTTATATAATGTCTGGTATCCTAATGCAGTATTCTTCTCACCGACAGAATTCGAAGCGAGTGATCCTGCAGCAATTGCTGTATTAAACGAACCTGTTGTATTTGAAGTTAATGCCGAGGTTCCTGATGCCGTGTTCTCATTACCTGTAGTATTGTTGAAAAGTGAACCCGCACCTACTGCTGTATTTTTTGTTCCGGATGTATTGTAACTTAATGCAAAAGCACCAATGGCAGTATTATCAGCGGCAGTATTATCGCTCAGGGATGAATACCCGATGGCTGTATTGTTGGTGCCGGAAATATTATCAGCCATTGCTGCTGAACCGATTGCTGTATTGTTATCTCCAGTAGTATTTGCAAACAGGGCATGATTGCCATAAGCACTGTTATTGGTTCCTCCGCTTGTATTTGCTATTAAAGCATCATTACCAATTGCGGTATTGGAGAAAACACTTCCTCCACCATGCGAAATTTTAAGATCATCGATTATAAGTCTTTGATTGGCCATATCCCAGCTAAAAACAGGATCGCCTCCGAATGTTCCATTATTATTGAACTGAATATTTCCATTGCTGCCACCCGGTGTTCCGCCTCCGCCCGAGGGTGTTGCCCATGTTCCGTCACCCCTGAGATAGGTTGTAGCTGTTGCTCCTGCCGGCAGTTTGGCAAGGGTTACTGCATTATTGGCTATATCTGATGTATTGACTTCTCCCGCAGCTATTTTTGAACTGGTTACACTATTATCAGCAAGCCGTGGTTCATTAATCGCAGCAAGAGCAATTTTCGACATAGTTACAGCATTATCAGCAATATCGGCAGTTGCCACTGCACCATCGGCTATCTTGGCCGAATTTACTGCGCCATCGGCCATTTTGGGAGTGGTTACCGCGCCATCAGCCACATCTGCCGCAACAATAGTCCCATCAGCGATTTTTGCCGAGGTTATGGCGCCGGCAGCCACCGCCGGATTGGGATAGGTACCGCTGAGGTCACCACCGGCAGGGCCGGTTGGATTGCCCCCGCCACCCGATGGTGTTGCCCAAACGCCATCGCCTCTTAAGTACGTGGTTGCCGTTGCACCGGTGGGAAGCTTTGCAACGGTTACGGCATTGTCGGCAATATCAGCAGTTGCCACTGAGCCATCGGCTATCTTGGCCGAATTTACTGCGCCGTCGGACATTTTAGGAGTGGTCACTGCACCATCGGCCATATCTGCCGCAACAAGGGTCCCATCAGCGATTTTTGCCGAGGTTATGGCGCTGGCAGCCACCGCAGGATTAGGATATGTACCACTGAGGTCGCCCCCTGCCGGTCCGGTAGGACTGCTTCCGCTGCTGCCCTGGTCGTCGGCCGGCAACCAGGTGCTGCCGTTCCATTTTAATACCTGGCCGTTGCTCGCCCCCTGCTGGGCTATTTTTAACGGTGTGGTTCCCAGCCCGTCGCCGGCAAGGGTGGCGTCGGTCATGGCTACCTGGGTGCCCCAGTTATCGCCTCCGCTACCGCCCGATGGCAGCGTCACCGTGTTGCCCTCGCTTATCGTTAACTGGTTGCCGTTGATGCTCAGCAACTGTATCTCATTGGTGGGACTGGCATCGGCATCGTCGTTGTTCTGTACATTCTCGGCGTACAGGGCATACGGAACCGACATCAGCTGCGAGGTTCCGGTAATGCTGTAATTTACGCCCCCTGCCGGGTCGGTCTCGGTTTTTATGTAATACGTTCCCGAACCCCAGTCAATGGTACCAAACATTCCCGAAACGGGCGTTCCGGCTCCAATACTCAAGGTTACAAGCCCATTGGCATTGGTGACGGCGCTGTGGCGCTCAACATAAACAGGTGTGCCCGTAGCTGAACCTTGTAAAATGCTCACCTGCATACCTACATTAACATTGGTAAGCAAGGCACTGGCACTGTTGCGGATAACCGCCTGGTAGCTGATCTTCTCCGGCGTCTGGGCCGAAATATTCAATGCGAAAGCAATGAACAGCAATAATGAGAGTGATTTTTTCATGGTTGAAGTGTTTAACTATTTACAAATCTATTCCTGCCCCACTGCTATGATGTTTACTGTATAGTTGGGTGTTTGTGAAATGCTTTTAGGATTAAAAACAAAGAGTTTCCCTCCTGTGGTAGTGACATTAGCCAACGACATCACAACTTCGGCAAAGCCTCCGCCTGTTGCGTTGCCTACATATACTACCGGTACAGCAGAGAAGCTCTCTGGAAAAGTAAAATTGATATTAGTGGTGGCACCGGCATTGATGGTGGTATTTACTGTTACGGTGGTTGTTAATTGCTTACGCTGAACAGCATCGGTAAATCGCAGGAGGCTTTTACCGTTTTTTACCGTTATATTGCCATTTTTATAGATAATCAGAGCATCGCTCTTATTAGTTTCAGTTGTTCCATTGCCAACAACAAACAGACGGTCTGTAGGATCCCAGCCTGTTGTGTTTGCAGGGGTATAAGTTGTGTTATAACGACCCATTGCAACTTCACATCCGGATAAGGCAGTGGTCCTGCATCCCATCGCTGTGGAATAAGTCCCTGAAGCAGTCGTAGAATATCCCATCGCTGTGGCTATGGCCCCTGATGCAATTGATGAATATCCAATTGCCGTGGAATAGTCTCCTGAAGCCGTTGTTGACAAACCCATTGTGGTTGAAACAGCTCCCGAAGCTATTGAAAGAGCTCCCATTGCCACAGATGAATTCCCTGATGCATTTGTACTACTTCCCATAGCTGTGGAATAATTCCCTGATGCAGTAGTAACATACCCTGATGCTGAAGAAAATTCTCCTGAAGCAGTTGTACTGTTTCCTATTGCTGTTGAATTATCTCCTGATGCAGTTGTTTGTCTTCCTATTGCTGTTGAATAATCTCCTAAAGCTGTTGTACCCAACCCCAAAGCAGTCGAACTGATTCCCGAAGCCACTGTAGTACTACCCATTGCTAATGAATGAACCCCTGAAGCACTTGCGACAAAACCCATCGCGACAGAATACATTCCTGAAGCATTTGTTTCTGCTCCCATTGCTGTTGAATACATTCCTGAAGCTATTGTATTCGCTCCCAAGGCTGTAGAATAAATACCAATATTGTCTTTATCCCATTGATTAGCTGAAATAAGGCCCGCTCTGAATGCCGCCTTATCAGGATACCACATCATACGGGTACCTGCTCCGGTGGCAGGGGGGTCACCTGGATTACTGCTTTTAAAGTCACCCTTAAACAACACGTTGCCTTCACCGGTGCCAGTGCCGTTGGTTTGGAGCAATTTGCTGGTATTGTTCCATATGAAATTATCACTGCCGGCCAGTGAAGTACCCTGCTTAAACTGTATATTTCCATCATTGCCACCGGGAGTGCTACCACCCGAAGGTGTTGCCCATATTCCGTCGCCGCGCAGGAAGGTGGACGCCGTGGCCCCGACAGGGAGTTTGGCAACGGTTACCGCATTGTTTGCCAGGTCGGCTGTATTAACGGCACCATCGGTAATTTTGGCTGTAGTTACGGCATTATCAGCAAGTTTCGCATCAGTAACCGCGCTATTGGCTATATCAGCAGTAGCCACTGAGCCATCGGCTATCTTGGCCGAATTTACTGCGCCGTCGGACATTTTAGGAGTGGT
>JAKLFM010000079.1 GCA_022711175.1 Bacteroidota bacterium
AGAATGAGCTTGACAAACTCATCCAAAAAGCGGAAGAATTGGTTGCAAAGCAGGAGCTGAAAGTAAAGGCGAAGTTTGTAAGAAAAGTCACCAAGGAGAAGATCGAACTGAATACTGAGCTGATCGAAAAAAGGCGTTTGCTGCTCGGCATCAAGGGATATTGTACCAACTTGCCCGAAGATCAGCTATCGAACCAAATAGTCATTGACCGCTACCATGAACTTTGGCATGTGGAGCAAACTTTCAGAATGAGCAAGTTTGATTTGCAAGCCAGGCCAATCTTTCATCAGAAAGAGGATGCCATAAAAGCCCACGTGCTAATTTGTTTTATTGCGTTAATATCCGAAAAATACTTAGAACTAACCACTAAACTTTCGTTGAGGGAAATACGGTTCATGGTTTGGAACTTGACGGAAACACACATTCAAGACCGCCTAACGAAGGAAACATTTGTCTTCCAATCACCAACAAAAGAAATCATGAAAAGTCCTCTTGCTGCTTTATTAACAAAATGGAAACTCTTACCGTACTAAACGTCAGAAGTCAGGGCGGCAGTAAAGTCCTGCTATCTTCAATCCCTTTGAATTTGCCTTACGTGAGCCCCTGCTGTCCGTAGTATGCCTTCGAAATCAAAATAACAAAAGTTATCCTGAGTTTGCAACTCAGGATACGTAAAATCAATTGGATGATTAGCCACTATTCCTGCAGCAAGTCCTTAGAGTAAACGCCGCTAATCCACGAACTATTCTCTACCAGACCTACCCCACGAACCCTTCTCACCGAAGAAAATCCTTAAGCGTAGTAAAAACCAGACGGGACCTAAGAAGAAACTATATTTGTAAAAATGCTGCTGAGGTGAACCTTTTCACGCGTCTTCTGACGTGTTCGCATAAATCTTTCTTAAAATCTGTAATTATCACAAAATCAATAATATTGCATCCGGCAGTGGTTTCTAAGCCCACCCGCATTCTGTAACGATCACCTTAATGAGTATTTTTACCATCCATGCCACCCCGCCATTTCACCATTCCCGTTTTTGTGCCGGAACTCGCCTGCCCAAACCGATGCGTTTTCTGCAACCAGCGGAATATTTCCGGTACATTGACCATGCCACACCCGGGCGAGGTTGTTGAAATCATTGAGCGTAACCTTGCCACCATCCCGCCGGGCAGCGACACGGAGATAGGCTTTTTCGGTGGTAATTTCACGGGAATTGAGCCTGAGGAGCAGCAGTCGTACCTCAAAATTGCCGAAAAATATGTCAAAGCCGGGAAAGTGAAATCCATCAGGCTTTCCACCCGTCCCGATTATATTGACAACGAACGGCTTGCAATGCTTTGTAAGTACACAGTTACAACCATAGAACTGGGGGCACAGTCGCTCGACGATGAAGTGTTGCGGCTGAGCGGGCGCGGGCATACCGCAAAGGATGTCGAACAAGCCTCAAAACTCATCCTTGAACAGGGCTTCTCGCTGGGTTTGCAGATGATGATCGGTCTGCCGGGCGATACCGCCGGAAAATCACTGGCCACCTCCCGCCGCATCGTTGAACTGGGTGCCTCCTGCACGCGCATTTACCCAACACTGGTGATACGCGATACCCAACTGGAGAAAATGTACCTCGTGGGGGACTATGTATCGCTTAAACTGGACGAAGCCGTTGAAACCTGCGCTGAGATTGCCGAAATATTTGAAGAAGCCGGCGTAAAGATTCTCCGCATAGGGCTGCACCCATCTGAAGGACTTCTCGGCGGCGAAAGCCTGGTGGCAGGACCGTTTCATGCAGCCTTCGGCGAACTGGTAGCCACAGCGCAATGGTTAAAAGTATTCAGGCAGAAACTGGCAGTCATTACTTCGTGTAATCAGCAAAACCTTGTTGTTGAAGTGGCGCCGGGACAAATCAACGCTGCTGTCGGACATAAGGCGGCA
This sequence comes from Bacteroidota bacterium, assembly GCA_022711175.1. Taxonomy (GTDB): domain Bacteria; phylum Bacteroidota; class Bacteroidia; order Bacteroidales; family UBA4417; genus UBA4417. Next base: position 1,930 of record JAKLFM010000079.1, read on the forward strand.
AACAAGCAAATGCTGCTCGCAAGATTCAATCATGTGACATTCCGTGTGAACCCGAAGTTGACCGGCAGGCAGTGCAATTTCATCACAAACGGCGATTAATCGTTACCTATGCTCATCATTATTGACAAGCGCATTCCTGAAGCGGCAAAGCAAACGTTGGCCACCTATGGCGAATTACTTGAGTTTGCCACCCATGGGATCACCTACGACGCCATCAGCGGGCATCCTGATATCTTTTTCTGTCAGACACCGGGCGGACTGGTGGCTGCACCCAACACCCCGGCAGAATTCCTCCTGCAACTTGATTTGAAAAACATAAATTACTCTACCGGCGAAAAACCGGTTGGTAGCAAATACCCCGAAACTGCCCGGTACAATGCTGTAGTTACAAACAACTACCTGATTCACAATACTTCTGTCACCGACACTTCCATCCTCAACACCATTTTAACCTTTTCTCCTTCTCCTTACTCCTTACTCCATACTTCTTTCTCCATTAACCAGGCTTACACCCGCTGCAACCTCATTGCTTTAGACGAAGGCCATTACATCACTTCCGACCACGGCATCGAAAAAGTACTTAAAAACCGCAACCTCGAAGTTCTTTTTGTATCGCCCGAAGGTATTATTCTTCCCGGGTTCGCGAACGGCTTTTTCGGTGGCTGCTGCGGGATTTTGGATGATAAACTATTCACTACAGGAAGCTTACACTGTTATCCTGAAGGTGAAAAGGTGAGGCAATTCAGCCAGGAAGCAGGATTCCGGGTAATAGAGCTTTACGACGGTCCGCTTTTTGATGGCGGGGGAATAATTTTTATTGATAGTAAGTCGTAAAATTGATGGTTATCAGCAGTATGATATTTGATCAACTGCTAAGTAAAAAGATCACAAAAACAATTCGGACCATTATTCTATAAATTTGTTACAAATCATTAATAACATGAATACGCAATTTGACGATATAATTCTGCTTATAAAACAATCACGTGCCAATGCGATCAGGGCGGTTAATGCAGAATTGGTAAACATGTACTGGAACATTGGTGAATATATTAGCAAGAAGATTGAAAATGCAGTTTGGGGCGAATCTGTGGTCATAGAACTGGCAAATCATATTCGGCGTAACGAGCCTGATCTGAAAGGATTTTCTGACAAAAATCTTTGGCGGATGAAGCAATTCTATGAGATTTATTAAGATTCACCAGAACTCTCAACGCTGTTGAGAGAATTAAGCTGGTCGCATAATCTCGCCATTTTTTCAAGATGCAAAACTGCCGAAGAAAGAGCGTTTTACCTCCGGATTTCGAAACAGGAAAACTATTCTATCAGAGAACTTGACCGCCAGATTTCTGCTGGATTATTTGAGTGGACTATGATAGGTAATGCAAAACTCTCAACGCTGTTGAGAGAAATTGATCCGGAAATAATAACTACTTTTAAAGACAGCTATATACTTGATTTTCTAAACCTTCCTGAGACACACAACGAAAGAGACCTGCAGCGGGGACTTGTGAACAAACTGAAAGAGTTCATTCTCGAATTGGGGAAAGACTTCCTTTTTATCGGAGAAGAATATAAATTGCAGGTTGGTAACGCAGATTTTTATTTGGACCTCTTGTTCTATCACCGTGGCCTCAAGTGCCTGGTTGCCATTGAACTAAAAGCTGATAAGTTCAAGCCAGAACATATAGGACAGCTCAATTTTTTTCTGGAAGCTCTAGACCGGGATGTAAAAAGGCCTAACGAAAATCCTAGTATTGGAATATTGCTTTGTAAGGACAAGGATAATGAGGTTGTTGAATATGCCATGAGCAGAATCTTATCTCCGGCCATGGTTTCGGAATATCGGATACAACTGCCTGACAAGAAACTGTTACAGCAGAAACTGCACGAGTTGTTTGATCATGAATAGTACAGTTTTTGATGAAAAGAGCGCTTTTTGAGAATTGATGATTTGTAATGCCTGGTTTAGTACTTTTAACAAGTAGTCGTGCAGAGTTATTGAGATGCAGTTAAAAAGGATCTGTAAAAGATTTCAAAAAGTTACTGGTTGCATTCGTCAAAACCTTCACACCCTTTCGCATGAGATTACTACCTTTGTCAGAACAGGATCGGTAAAGATCCTGAGTGTGAATCATGATCCCCCACGACACCATCGACGTTATCATGGACACCGTCCGCATTGAGGAGGTGGTGGGCGATTTTGTGTCGCTGAAACGGCGTGGCAGCAACCTCATCGGGCTGTGTCCTTTCCATAGTGAGCGCACCCCGTCGTTCTCGGTGTCGCCGGTGAAAGGGATCTATAAATGCTTCGGTTGCGGCAAAGCCGGCAATGCCGTGAATTTCGTGATGGAACACGAAAAATTCACTTACCCCGAAGCGCTTCGTTACCTGGCAAAAAAATACCATATCGAAGTTCAGGAAGAGGCGGAATCGGCCGAAGAAATTGCTGCCAAATCGGAGCGCGAAGGCTTGTTTGCCGTTTCTGAATTTGCACAAAAGTTCTTTTCCGGTCAATTGCTCAACACCGACGAAGGCAAGTCGGTGGGATTGTCCTATTTCCGCGGCCGCGGCTTCAGCGACGATACCATCATTAAATTCCAGCTTGGTTACAGCCCCGATGAATGGGAAAGCTTCACCAAACAGGCGCTGGCAAACGGTTACAGCCGCGAGATGCTGGATAAATCGGGGCTGGCGATCGTAAAGGACGATAAAATGTACGACCGCTTCCGCAGCCGTGTTATCTTCCCCATCCACAGCCAGGCCGGCCGCGTAATCGGTTTTGGCGGGCGTATCCTCAGCTCGGATAAATCCAAAGCCAAGTACGTCAACTCTCCCGAAAGCGAAATCTACAACAAAAGCAAGGTGCTTTACGGTATCGCTTTCGCGAAAAATGCCATTGCTGCCAACGACATGTGTTACCTGGTTGAGGGTTACACCGATGTGATTTCGATGCACCAGGCCGGCATACAGAACGTGGTGGCATCATCGGGGACATCCCTTACTGTTGATCAAATCAAGCTGATTAAGCGCTATACGCCCAACATCACCATACTGTACGACGGCGACCCCGCCGGTATAAAGGCTTCGTTCCGTGGCATCGATATGATACTGGAACAGGGAATGAATGTAAAAGTGGTGCTGTTTCCTGATGGCGAGGACCCTGATTCCTTTGCCCGCACAAGGCGAAGCAGTGAGGTAACCGGGTTCATTCAAAAGTCGGCAAAGGATTTTATTCGCTTCAAAATTGAACTGCTGCTCGACGAAACCGGCAACGATCCGCTGAAAAAAGTCAGCATCATCAAAGAGTTCATCGACAGCATCGCCCTCATCCCCGACCGGCTTACGCGTATGGCCTATGTGAAAGAAAGCGCCGAGCGGATGAAAATGGATGAGAGCGTGATACTGAACGAGCTCAACAAGGTGTTGCGGAACAAGTTCAGGAAACAGGCCGACCTGACCCATGAGGAGTTTGAGGCAACCATTCCCGAACCGGAGGTAATCCCTGCACAGCAGCCCCAAACCCTTGACCTGACGAGTACCGAATACCAGGAGCGGGAACTGGTGAGGCTTTTGCTTGCTTACGGACCGAAACAGATTAAAATGTTCAGCCTAGCCGAAGGTCAGGCAGAGCCGGTGGAGGTTGTGACAACCGTTGCCGAATTCATCGTTAACGATTTACGCAACGATGGCCTCGAACTTACTTTTGAAGTGTATGCAAAAGTCCTCAGTGAATATGCGAAACTGGTAGATGCGGAGGCTGTACCTAAACCAGAAGTGATGATTCAGCATCCCGATCCGGTGATTTCCCGTTGTGCCGTGGATTTACTGGCAACGCCTTATGAGCTGCACGACTGGGGCAAACGGCGCATTCATATTCCGCTTGAAGAAGACGAGGAAGTGCTCGAAAGAGCTGTTACGTCGTCGTTACTGGCATTCAAGGCACGCCGTATTGAACAGTTGCTCGCCGATACTGCCAAGGAAATTAGAGAACCGGCTCCTGATACCGATATTATGTTGCTGATGCGTAAGTACAAGGAACTCAAGATACTGAACGCCCAGATTAACAAGCAATTAGGGAGGATTATAACCAGGTGAAAACCGCTGGGATTACGATTTCACAATCTTTTTTACCTGAACTTTATTGCCGATGGTTACCCTGAGGATGTACATGCCGGGTTTAAGATTCTGCATGTTTACCTGGTTGGTAATATAACCGGCATCACGCATGCCGTCAGCAAAGCGCATAATCTCCTGTCCTTCAATAGTCGAAATTGTACCCGTTACATTCATTGCACGCGGAAGATCCATTTCAAGGTACAAAATACTCTGAACGGGATTAGGATAAGCCGCGAAAGCGCTCTCAGTTGGCTCGCCTTCCCCTATACCCGTTGTGGAGCAGGTTCCGGGCATATGAGCATCCATCCAGTCGAGGCGGTTTGATATCCATGTTTTCAGATTTTCAATTTCGCCGGCATAGGTGGCAGGGATAGGGTAAGGATTTGGCCACACATACACTCCCAAAATAGGCCATTTTGTAAAATTGCGCTCCTGCGCTTCGTCGAGCGAATAGGCCAAAGAGTCAACGTAATTGTTAATTGCATCCTTACTCAGGAATGATTGCCTCAGCGTTGACCACCTGCACTTGAGGCGGTTCTTGAAGAGTGGGTCGTCCATGAGCCTGTCCCACCAAAACGGAACCTGGTACCAGTCGTACGAGCATGGAAACTGGTAAGCCCAGTCGGTGTATAGGTCGCCGCCGCAATAATCGGCATTGTGCCAGGCAATGTCGTAATCCCACACGGGACCCATTTTCAGCTTGCCGCCTTTGCTTTTACGGTCTTTGTAAAAGTAAGTGCTCAAACGGTAACCGTCAACATTCTTACTTATCTCATTTACAATAAAATAGTCGATGAACTTATTCTCTGAGGCGTACTTTCGGAAACCGATGAGGGTATCAGAAAAGTTAGGCCCGGCAAGCACAGTTTCGAAGGTATCAACATAACGCTGTATATAAAGCTGCTGTTGATAAACAATATCGTTGCTGCTTGGATATTCGTACTGGAAATAGATGGTTTGGCCCGACGGATGTGCAAGAGGCAGAAAATCGGATGTCCAGCCCGCGCCTCCCGACCCGGTGGTCTTGTCTATTTTGATAATGTAGCCTCCTGTAACGTCATCGCCTGCAACATCAGAGGATTTCAGTTTCGAGATATCTACCCGGTTTTTGTCGCGTTTTATCTTTTCCGAAAAAATATAAATGCCCTGGTAATCACCGTTAATCACGAGTTCCACATGCCGGTAACGTGTGGCATAATGATCCATGTTCATCCAGGTTTGATAGGCTAACGTATTGCGGCAGAAAGTTTTATCAGAATAATTGGCATTGAGTATCCAATCGCTTTCCGAAGGCATTCCAAGCAACGAAGTATCAATGGTTTGCATATAGGCATTCCACATTTCGAAACCATAACTCTTTTTTGGAAACGACTGGCTGCTTGAGCCGCGGACTTCAATACCGCAAAAGCCGCTGAAGGTCAGGGGGTCGTTCATGTTGTTGCGTACGCCCGGCCCGTTATCAATGATGCCAATATCCACTTTGATTTTCGGATCGTCCTGAATCGTCATACCATGTGTATTGATGATCACTATCGGCAGGTTCGATGATGTGAAGACCACCGGATTTCCGCTGGGCGAGTCGGTTTCGCCCTGGCCCGAAACAGGCATGTGCCCGCATACGAGAAAGAGGAAGAAGAGTAGGGACAGAGTTTTGCGCATACGCAAAGGGATTCCTTGGTGATTACTTCTTTTGCAGGATCATTTCGGAGTATTTCCGGCTGTTCCAGGTATTGATGAAATTTCGGAAGGCATCGTACTGTTCAGGGCTCATGACAGTTTGTGACACCCTGATGCTCTTCGAGATTTCAACTTTATCGCTGTTTTTCCGGATGGTAATCTTCAGTTCCCCGAAATCTTTCTTCATCTCAACCGAAGCTTCTTTGGAGATAAGTTCCATGTTTGAAGGCAGCGAAATTACATAATTGTATGATTCGTTTACGGGAAACGGAATTTCCAGTGGTTCAGCACGCTGCGAAACCAGTTCGGTCATGTGCCACGACTCAGTTCCTGACGAAAGCGCCGGTATCTCGAAGAAATACACACCCGACGTCTCTTTCAGCGATTCTTTGTTCTGCAGCGTGTAAGCAACAGTTGTTTTTTCAGCACTCAAATTGCTGATTATGTATTTTTCAACCGCTTTCTCACTGAAAGCCCCGTTGAGTAGTTTTTTTACTCGCGACGAATCGGCAGCCATACTGAAATATGGATTCAACCGGCCGGTAATTTCAAGGTCAGCGTTGCCCGAAAGTTTGGCATCCTGATCCAGGTTAAGCTTTCCTGCCAATGTGATCGTGGGAGAAGTTGCCTTGATACTTTCTGTATCCGAAGGTTTGCCGTAAGCGAGTTTTATTACTTTTTTGCCGGCAAGCGCAAAACTTTGGTCATAGGAGTCGGCTTGCAGCGGCGACAGCAGCACGGTTTCCTTCTTTCCGGTTTTGGCTTCCACTACGAACTTCTCAATGGTAAACAGGCTGAGGGATTTATCGTCGGTCAGGCTTCCGGGTATCACGGCAACCGGCACGGCATCAATTCCTGCGGCTTTAAGCAAGGTCGCCAGTAGCACGGCTTTTTCGGCTTCGGTGCCGCCGTTTTCCTGCCAGGTTTGAGAGGCTTCACGCACATTTGGCACACACTGGGCAAGGACAACAGGATAATGGTTAATGTCGTTGGCTACAATCTCCTGCAGGCGAAGGGCTACAGCAAGGTCAGTCTTCTTTTCATCACGCACTTTCTGAACGACAGCTTTTAACTGTTCGGTTGCAGTGAGGGTGAAAGCAGGCTGCGATACGAAAGCGGTGAAAGCATCTGCAGAACTTTTCGAAGCGCTGAATACGATTCTCGGCCGGTTTTGCTGTTCTTTCAGGCGGAAATCCTCACGCAGGGCAGCCGGAATATTGGTAAATGTCCAGGTATATTTCGTTTTGCCTCCGGTTTTTGTCACCACCGGCTCCTGTGAGATATTGTATTGTTTATAATTCAGTTTTGCACCTGCGGGTATTGTGATGATGTACGTGAGTTTATCGACCGGCGAATTCATGCTCAGCACATCGCCGGCAGCCATGGTTGGCCAGTACTCTTTTGAGTTGGTGAGGGTATAATCAAAATCAATTACTGCGCCTCTTTCAAGCGCTGTATGCGTCACCACCATTTCACGCAGGTGGTTGTATGCCGGGGCATTGGCGCATGAACCGGGCAGCAGTTCGTTGTATGCGTTGACAGGTGAAGCCACAACCTTGCCGGCAGGCGTGGTGGTGACTGATTTGTTGATTTTCAGCTTTTGCGATGCCGGGTTGTAAACAATAAAATCCTCGCCGTAAAGGTTGTGAAAAGCGAAGTATGTGTTAATCACAAGGGTATGGCTGTAATGATAGCTCCAGCTTCCGTCAGCATTCAGGGTATATTCCCTCACCTGGTTGCGGTAAACGGCATCCGATGCCGGTTCCTGAGCGGTTGCGCTTAATGCCAGCACAAAGCAAGCTGCAATTGTGATGATATATTTTTTTGTCATGGTTTTCATCTTTCGGAATGTTTTCAGCGTCCTTCACTAGTTATTTCATCTTCCAACGGATGGGTGTCGAAGCATATTTCTCCTGGCATTGAACGGCTTTGCGGAACGAAGGCCAGTCGTCAGGCTGGTAAATTCGTTTCGGGTATTCGGCCGTAAAGTTCAACGACAGTCTTGAGTCTTCTGTTTCGTATCCAGCCCTGTATGTGGCGCCGGGACCTGTATCGTTATCGTTGTCGGGTTTGGCGACGGATTTTGCCGAAGCCGGCAGTACGATTTTTTCCGAAAGGGTCACAGCATGTGATGTGCGGTCGCGGAAGGGATATTGGCGTGTCTCCGCAGCCGTATTGAAGGTAGTATGAGGCTGGGCTCGATTGAAAAATCCTGAGATAACAAAAGGCGTAAAGATCAGTTCGTCATTGGTAACAATAGCAAAATCGGGAATACGAATTGCAAAGTGCAGGCTGATAGGCCCGGCCATATAATTTCCGGGGTCATCATAACTCACCTTTTTTATGATAGCCTGGGGAGCGACTCTCAACACCTCTTTTTCGAGGGCTGCAGCGCGGTCAGCAACAAAACTTCGTGTGAAAATTCCCCTGATCGCAGCATCTGTCTGACCATCGGCTGTCACGCTGTATTCGCCCTCAAGGGTTCCGTCAGCCGAAATTACCGACATTCCCGAGATGCGCAGGTAATGCTTGCCGGCATCCGAAATGGGTGTTTCGGCCAGGTCGGCGCCTTCGGGAACACCCATGAGGTAGTTCTGCTGCTGCTCGGCACTCGACCAAAGTTCCCTGATAAAGGGCACCCAGGTAGGATCGAGGAGGTGGTATTTTCCGTCGCGACGGCTCTTCACTACCGAAACGCAATGATTAAACTGATCGGCGGGAATGTAGTCGATGCGTGAGCCGGCCATGGTCATAGCAGGGTAAGCTTCGAAACCGGCGGCACGCAGCATAGTAATGAGCATACCGGCTTTGTCCTTGCAAACGCCGCAGCGATCGGTAAAATCCATCTCACCTGTGTGCAAAGTGTAACCTTCGCCTTTGCCCATGGTTAACCCAAGGTACCTTATTTCGTCGGCAACCCAGTGTGTAAGTATGCTCACCGAGTCATACTCATCGCGGGCATTGCGGATCAGTTCATCCACTTTCTTTTTGATTTCGGGTGTTGATGTGAAACTGCCGTATTCTTCGTTTACCGAATAGAACCACAGGCTTTTGGCTTTCCAGTCGGGGCTGGTACTCATGAGGAGCTTAGGCGCGATATCCGAAGCATCCACCGACCGCGATTCGCCTTTCCAGGGTTTTATGTTCTTAGCGGAAAAAGTATATACCATGCGGTCGCCATTTATCCAGGCTTTGGAAGTCACTTCTCCGTTGTAAACTTCGTATTGCAGAGTTTTCGTTTTCGGGATGCTTACTTCATAGCTCTTCACAAGCACGGGATCGCTGCTCCAGAAAGGAACAATGTCGTAGAAATGTCCCCGCATGGGTGGCGCATAGCGATCATCGTCACCCGGGCCATCGCTGAGAAGGGCATAAGTGAAACCTTTGCGGTACAGGAACACTTCGAGGGCATCGCCGGGATCAAGTTTACCAACGGCAAGCATCTTTTCGCGCGCTCCCCAGTAAATGGCACGTGCCGGTTGCGGGTAATCCAAAACTTTGGAAGTATCAAGCTCAACCTGTGAGCCATCGGCTTTGTGGATAATCACCTGTTGTATCTGACTCCAGGCCGAAAGTGGATCGTAATCATATTTGATGACACTCAGTCCTTTGGCACCCGCGGCAGTCTGAACTTTATAAAGGCGGTGCGTATAAACATGGCTGAGGCCGCTTTCTTCGACACGCACTTTTGTACTGTCGAAAATGATGACTGTCCCGGTTCCTGGAAATGACGATTTTTTTACAAGATCGCTGATGTCCTGCGAATGTAAAACCGCAGCTGACATTAAAATGATTAAGCCGGTAATGCTAAATTTCCTCATACTGAGTGATGGTTTGTGAACAAGGTTGCGAAGGTCGGAAAAATTTGTTGTTAGAAACGGGAAGATCGATGCGAAAATTCAGGGCATTGCTACCACTTCCGGCAACACTTATGATGAGGTTCTGATTAAATAGTAACTTCGCCTTTTAAATCGAATCATATGCCTGGTTTCACCTCCCGAAAATACCTGCTGCTGTTTACTGCCTTATTGCTGCCATTGTTTATTCAGGCACAGCAGGCGCTCTTCATTTCACCATACCCGCAAGAAGTAAAAATCACCGGCGGAGTGTTTGACTTTGCCGGAAAACAAGGAATCTACACAGGTGGAAATGCTTCGGACGAGACCTTGTTTTCAGCCACACAGTTGCAGGATGAAATCAGGGAAGCTCTGGGAGCGGATGCTGCCATCGAGCCGAAATTAAAAAAGGCGTCCATTGTTCTCGGCTTGTCAGGCCGGGACAAAAGGTTCGACAAGCTGTTTGCATCGCTCAACCTCTCACTGCCGCAACAAGCGCAGGACGAAGGTTATATCATCAAAATCACCGGCGGACAAATACTTGTTGCGGCGTATACCGAGGCAGGCCTTTTCTACGGTGTGCAAACACTCAGGCAGATCATCAGGGCAAACCGCACCGGCAATACCATTCCACAGCTTGCCATCACCGATTGGCCTGCTCTTCGCTACCGCGGCTGGATGGACGATATCAGCCGTGGACCGATACCCACCGTAGGTTTTGTGAAGGAATGCATCCGCAAGATGTCGGAGTTCAAGCAGAACTTTATGACGCTATATACCGAGAACACATTCAGCCTCCAGAAATACCCCGATCTTGCTCCTCCCGGCGCCTTTACTGCCGCCGAAATTGCCGAACTCACTGCTTACGCCACCAATTACCACATCGATATCATCGGCAATTTTCAGTCGTTCGGACATATGGAAAAGATACTGGCAAACCCGTTTTATACACAGTTTGGCGATAACAGTTACATCCTGAATCCTGCCAGCGAAAAAACCTACAGCTTCCTGCGGGATATTTATTCAGAAATTGTTCCGGCATACAAGAGTCCTTTTTTCAACATCAACTGCGACGAAACCCAGGGCCTTGGCGAAGGTAAAAGCAAACGAATGGCCGACAGCATAGGCCTTGGCGGAATATATGCCTATCACATAAACCGCATCGACAAATTGCTGAAGCCATACGGTAAAAGGCTCATGATGTGGGGTGATATTGCCGTGAACAATTCCGACATCATCAGCAAACTGCCAAAAGACCTGGTGATACTCTCCTGGGGTTATCATGCGGCCGAAAGTTTCGATGATGCCATTATGCCCTTTAAAAAGACCGGTTTCGACTTTATGGTCGCACCCGGAGTAAGCTGCTGGAGCGAATTATGGCCCGGGATGAGCAATGCCGCCATCAACATCAATAATTATGTGCGCGACGGAGCCAAACTCGGCGCCATGGGAATGATGAATACCGCCTGGGACGATAACGGCTACAACCTGTTCAACAACAACTGGCATTGCCTGGCCTGGGGAGCAGAATGTTCGTGGCATCCGGCCCCGCCTTCGTCCGGCGAACAGGCAATAAAAGAACGGAACACAAAATTGCTTGATTTCAACAGGAGCTTCGATAAAGTATTTTTCGGCACCACGGGTGTCACAAATGCACTGTTTGCCATTGACAGCCTGAGGTTGCTGCCGGTGAGAGGGATAACGGGCGAAGGTACCTTTTGGCAGGATCTGCTGGATATGAACCTCGAAAATACCACCGAAGAATTTGGCGACGTAAATATCGAGGTGATCACAAAAGCCTCGGAGATAACAGAACGCATCCAGGCACTGAAGAAATCATGCACGCGCAACCAGTCGCTGCTCGACCATCCGTTGCTGGCGCTCGACCGCATCAAGTTTTCGGCGGGGAAAAACGTAGCCCGCATCATCCTTTATGAAGCCAAAGAATCAGAAAATATTTTTGCGGCGCAGATCGTAGCCCCCGAACTTGAAAAGTTGAAAAACGATCTTTTTGCGATCAAGAAAGAATATGTCCGCCTGTGGAACCTCGAAAACCGTCCCTGGTGGCTCGACAAAAATTTGAACGATTATAACAGGCTGGCAAAGCAGATCGACAATGCCGATAAGAAAGTGTTCATCGAGCCGCAGCCCAAACTGGTAAATGGTTCGCAGCCGGTAGTGCTGAGGACGCTTTTCAAAGATCAGTCCATTGTTTACACCCTGGATGGCAGTGACCCCAGCCCGCGCAGCCAGGTTTACAGTGAGCCGTTGATGATCGACCGGCAATTACTCATAAAAGCAGCAGTACTGACCGGCAATGCAACAGGCGAAATCACACAGTTACCGCTTTTGGTGCATTGGGGAATCGGCTGCCCGTTGAAAATCAATGCCCACTACAGCACTTACAACCCTGCCTATGCTGCCGGTGGCGACGGTGCCTTGATTGATGGACTAACCGGCTCAATAAACTTTGCCGATGGCCGATGGCAGGGTTACCATGGGCAGGATATTGAACTGGAAATTGACCTGAAAAAGGAGACGCCGCTGACTTTGCTTAGTATGGATTTCCTGCAGAATGCTTACTCATGGATACTCTTGCCGAAGGATGTGCAGGTATTCACTTCGGTGGATGGCACGAACTACCGCCTGGCTGCCACCATTACCCACGATGTGCCGCCGACAGGGCAAAACACGCTTATTCACACATTCAAAATTGATTTCAACGGCAAGGCTGCCCGTTACCTGAAAATCATTGCCCACAGCCAGGGCAACCTGCCGGCAGGGCATCATGCAACAGGCAATCCGTCGTTCATGTTTACGGATGAGTTGATTATCAAGTAACAAATGCTTAACCTGCACCAGAAAAACCCATGGGTAAAAGCTCCGACGAAAAAATGCAGACATTAC
>JAKLFM010000008.1 GCA_022711175.1 Bacteroidota bacterium
TCTACAAAAAGTAAAAAAGCCTGTAATCATTTGATTTACAGGCTTTTTTGTTTAATGTAAGCGGTCCGGACGGGACTCGAACCCGCGACCCCGTGCGTGACAGGCACGTATTCTAACCAACTGAACTACCGAACCGTTTTCAATGAACTTTGCTTCAATTGGAGCGCAAAGGTAATACTTTCCCGAAACATACAACCAGCATCTGAAAAAAAATATCTAAAACTCCGCCTCTCAACGATTACATATCGATTTAAAACTACAATAAACACAAATAGCCTGGTTATTAGTCTGTTGAAAAGTTAATTCCGGTGCAAAGATGTCAAACAACAAACCTGTTAAATACGACTCAAAGTCAGAAAGCATCCCCTGGTCCAATATCTCCGACCTGCTGATGAGCACTTTTTGCAAATATCGTCGTGGCATCTTTAATGCAATAATGCCACTCGTCAGTTTAACCGGTTCTGAATATGAACGATCATACATCCATGCATATGTGAGTAACTGAAGAACCTTCTGCGGCTTCTTCATTTCCGGAAGGGCCTGGATGCTTGGAAGTTCAAGTTCACGTTTGTCCAGCGATCCGGTCTTGTAGTCGATAATGCGCACTTGCCCGTCATAAGTATCAATCCGGTCGGCAATGCCTTTTATTTTTACCCGCAAAGGGACATCATTACCTTGTATATTTAGTTGAATATCAGATTCAAGCCTCTTTTCCAGATGTTGAATACGGATAAGTTGGTTGCCGGTTTTTGGCTCAAGTATTTCGGCTTCGGTTTCGAGCAATCGCCTTACCATATTCTGAGCCATGTGGACAATAATCATATTTTTACCGGTTTCAAGGTCGCAATGGCTGAATAATGATCTGAATTCCTGTTTTACCACTTCGGCAGAGCTTGCAATCAGCGTTCTGACTATTTGAGAATCAACTGTTTTACCAACAAAAGGCTGATAAAGTTTTTGTAAAGCGCTGTGTACGGAAGTGCCAAGGATGCTGGCATCAATGGTTTCGTCGATTGTATCGGGTTCGCTCAATCCCAGTATTGACGAAAAGTAAAACTGCAGGCCACAGTTCAGATACGTGCTCAGCATTGATGGAGAGAAACCCGATTGTGCAAGTTCGATCAGCCTTTGTGCGACAGTACTGTCCTTACTTATACTAATTGTATCATTGGCGACGGCAGGAGAGGGCATGCTTATCACCCTTTCGATTATCTTTATGCCTGGATTGTAACGTGGGAGTTCATAAAGCATTTGTGTAATAAACCTGCTTTTTTCGCCGTTTCCCAATTCGTCCGATTCAGTATTATACAGCAGCCATGTGGTTTTTGCCCGCTGCAGCAGCCTGTAAAAATGGTAAGCAAATACTGCGTTATGCTCACGATAGCCTGGCAATGCAAAAGCCTGTCGGATATCGGCAGGTATAAATGAGTTTTGTAGTTTGCCTTTCGGTAGCAAGCCTTCATTCACCGATACCATGATAAGTGTTTCGAAATCCAGTGTGCGTGTTTCAAGAACACCCATGACCTGTAAGCCAGTTAAGGGTTCGCCATAAAATGGAAGACGCGCTGCTCCTGCAAGAGTCGCAAACAACACCCCCAGGGTTTCCATATCGATTTCTTCGGGCAATCCGCTGATGAGTTCCCGAACGTTTTGTAATACCAACGAAACGGAAAACAAGTATTCTTTGTCAATAGCTTCGGGTTTCAACTTTCGTTCAGTACCTGTAAAGCTGTTGCTGAGATATTGAACTATTTTTTGATGCAGTGCAAGCAAATCCGAAGGCGATACAAACGATTTTGAGAAACCGGGATCGAAGAGTTCGGCCAGTGGCTTTGAAAGAGTGCCAATGGCTTCCAATAATTCAATACCTGTATAAAAAGAATGATCAAGCACTTTTTCAACATTCTTTAAGGAGAAAGAATCAGAACCTGAAGCACTTAACAAGTAAGGGTGTTTCAAAACCCGTAGAATATCGTCACGGTAATAACGATTAAATGGAGTATTATCATTTTTACCGGTAGATTTTTCAGCATGACTAACCAGTTGAAATACACTGTCGATAAGGGAGTATGCCGGTGTGAGTTTCAGTGGAAAGCCCATTGTAACATTGAAATCGTCAATTTCACCGGGAATTGAATTAAGAAGCGGAATAAGCAAACCTTCGTCAACCAGCACAATTGCGATATTGTCCTTGTTGACATGCTGCAACTTACGCAGTAAATGCCCTGCAAATTTAACCTGACCTATATTTTTAGGAATGCCGGCAATGTTAATCTCCCGGTCATCCGACTCATAATAGTCAGAGATCCAGTTCATCGGGCCAAATTGTTTACTGTCGCGGTACTTCCTCAGGAACAGTCCTGCTTCTGAATTCTTGTCGTCAACATAATATTTGTCGCCATCCCAGTATATTCGGGTTTTTCCGGCTTTCATCAGGTAGTCGATAAGTTTCTCTTCAACAGGGGTAAGGGCATTGAAGCCTGCGAATACAATACCATTCCACTCATCAAATGAGGTATTCTCAATGTTTTCAATGAGCCGTCGAAAGGCCAATCCCAAATACGCCTGGTTGCTGTTAAGAAGTTCGGCTCTGAACTGTGCATAAAGAGGAGCAATGGAATTATAAAATTGCAGGTAGCTCTTCTCAAAATCAGTAAGAGGCTTTCCGTCGGGATTCCAGTGTTCAATTGCCTTTGCTTCAGTAAGGTAGCTGAAAACCGCAATTCCGTCAACAAGATATTGGTCTATTTCGTCAAAATCGGCAATGAGCCGGTTCCCCCACGCAATGAAGTCTCTAAGAGGCCGCGCTTTTTCATTCAGCTGCTGATGGTAAAGTTTGTAAAGGTTGATAATCAGTTCGGGCTGTCCGGCAATGGTAAGTCCTGACTTTAGCGCGACAAAATCCTCAATGGCTAAAACATGAGGCGACCACACAGGCTGGGTCAAATGCGTCGAAAGATAACGCCTGAAATACAAACCTGCCCTGCGATTTGGGAAAACAATGCACAATCGGCTGATGTCAGTTCCATAAACATCGAAAAGTTCGTCGGCAAGTTGTTGCAGGAAAGGCTTCATAGCAATCAGAAGTTCTGGGACTCAGTTTGTTCGATATATTCGGATGCTTTTTGCAGGTCATTGGTCTTACCTAAATCAAACCACACATTACCGTTGTGAGGGAAACCCTTGATCTGATGCGAATTGCACAGTCGGAGATAAACATCGTTAATCGGGAAGCGGCCTGTTTCAGTCATCAATGCGAAAACCTCCGTATTGATCATGTGTATGCCGTTAAATGCCCATGGTTGTATAGCGTCATGAGTGCCTGCCGCGATAATCTGCTCACCCGTTTTCACGTTTTTCCAACCCCGGAGCAGCATGTTATTGCTGAAGAGGAAATACCTTGAGGTTTCACGATTACTAACAACCAATGTTGCAAGTGCCTTTGAATGAGTATGGTATGTTGTGAGTTTTGAGAGGTCGATATCGGAAATTACATCCACATTATGCACCAGGAATGGCCGATTATCATCGAAAAACCAGGAAGCTTTCAGCAATCCGCCACCGGTTTCAAGGAGTTGGCCAGTTTCGTTGGAGAACTCAATACGAATTCCGAAATGGTGTTTCGACGTAACAAAATCAATCACCTGATCAGCAAAATGATGAACATTGATGATGATTTCATTAAATCCTGCCGCAATCAGTTTCCTGATAACCCATTCAATCATGGGTTTGCCCGCAACTGGTACCATTGCTTTGGGTATGGTTTGTGTGAATGGCGCCAGGCGTGTTCCAAGACCGGCGGCAAATATCATGGCTTTCATGCTTCCGTGCCTTTCTGCCTGAAGTAGTTGCGCATCAGCACCTTTTTTAATTCACGATGGATAACCAGTTCAGTTACAACTTCTGCCAAGCCCCAATCAGGATGCTGATCGCGTGCTATGGCAATATGGTCTTCTCCAAGATCAATATGATAGAGCAGAGATGCAAGTTTATGATAATCATTCTCAAGCAGTTGGAGGATATATGCCGCCAGTTGCCTGAACATTTCCTCATAGGCAAGTTCGGTGTTGCCCGAAAAAATAACATCGAAACCAAACATGCCGAAATCTTTCTGAACTTGCCGGACTGTCTGGCTTATTATATCAGTTCGATGCTTATACAGCTCAATATCAAATTGTTCCACAGCTATTTTAATTTTGCCGGTTTGCAAACATGTTTTTCCTTCCGGGCAAATCTTCCGCACTTTTTGCATTCATATTCCGGATTTTGCTGCTTATGTTTCAGTTTGTCAGCATCTTTTGTTTTACAGAGCGTTTTTGTCATACCGGGCTGATTATTGTCTGAAGCTCACTCATCGCTATTTGTTCCGTACTGTCCGGTTGTGGCGAGCTGCGTGTGATTGAGCTGGATATTAACTGAATAGCGCTCTTCGAGGTAATGTGCAAGCTTTTCGGCACAATACACCGACCGGTGCTGCCCACCCGTGCACCCGAAGTTTACCTGCAGATTCCTGAAACCCCGGTTTTGGTATTCAAGCACCGATTGCTCAACAATCCTGAACACATGCTGTAGATATTTAGCAACGGCAGGTTCGCGTTCAAGAAACTGGATAACCACCTGATCTTTTCCTGTAAGCGTTTTATAATGTTCGTACCTCCCGGGATTGGGCAGTGCGCGGCAGTCGAAGGTAAATCCACCCCCGTTGCCTGAATAATCGGGCGGAGGTACTTTTTTAAACGAAAAGCTGTTGATGTTAATCGTAAGTCCTTGGTATTGAACAGCTACAGGCGATTTTATCTCCAGTCCGGCCAATTGATCAAGTACTGCATGGAGAGTGGGCAGCGACGGTTGCAGTGATACATTTTGGAGAAACCAGCGCACATTGTCAATAGCAAATGGAATGCTCTGCAGGAAGTGTGGCCGCCTTTCGTAATAGCCACGAAAACCATAGGCACCCATAACCTGCAGTAACCTTATGAGAACGAAGGCGTTGTATTTTGTGATGAATTCTTTTTCGTCAACTTTAGTATAGCGGTTAACATTTTCGAGGTACCAGTGCAGCAATTCATCGCGAAAATCATAGGGCAGGTTTGCCTTTACCTGGAAGAGGAGCGATGCGAGGTCGTATTGCAGCGGTCCGCGCCTTCCGCCCTGGTAATCAATGAAGTAGGGATTGCCTTCATTGATCATGATATTGCGTGCCTGGAAGTCGCGGTACATAAAAAACCGATCGTCGGCTTGCAGAAGATAATGCGTAAGCTGTTCAAAATCATTTTCAAGAGCATATTCGTCAAAAGGAATTTGCAACAACCTGAGAAAGAAATATTTGAAGTAATTTAAATCCCAATGCATCGAGCGTTCATCGAATTGCTGAACAGGGTAACAACATGAATAGTTGATATCTTTTCCGGCTACAACCTGGAATTCAGGAAGTATAGCAACCGTTTGGCGGTAAAGGTTCCGGGTATTCTCGGATGGCCGTTTCTCCGGATCATCGCGTTCAAGCAAATCGAGAAGTGATTCTGTACCCAGGTCACTCAACAGGTAAATGTCTTTCGAAGCATCTTCGGCATAAATTTCTGCCACCGGCAACCCTTTTTGCAGGAAATGTTTTGTAAACGAAAGAAAAGCTGCATTTTCCTGTTTTTCAGGACTATAAACGCCAATTGCCTGCCGCCAGTGGCCAAAAATGCGGTAATACTGCCTGTAGGAACCTGCCTGGGGAAGTTTCTCTATTTCAATGCCTTCCTCACCCGACCAGCGTCGAAAAAGTTCTTTCAAGTCTTCTATGTGATTGCCTGCCACTTTGTTGTGGTATTGATGTGAATTTTTTGTCGTGTTTTGTGATTGTACGAAAGTAGCACTTTTCAGGGTTTGAACTCGTGAATATTTTCGTAAGAATAATCATTGTCAGCATTTCAGGATTACTTTTAGCCGATGATGTTTTTGGCATGTAAGCCGTATGTTTCGAAACTTAAAAAACTTATCTTTGTTTAAAATCTGATGAAATTAATCAAGAAAGAATATTATGGAAAGCAAAGCATTGGAAATACTGAAAATGGCGATTCTCATGGAAAAGCGGGGGAAAGCCTTTTACGAAAAAACCGCTGAACAGACGGACAGTCCCGAAGCGAAGAAGATTTTTCTCACGATGGCCGAAGAGGAAAAGGAGCATGTAGAATACCTTTCGAAACAGTTTTCGTATTACATCAAAGAAAAGCATTTTGCCAAGCCCGACACATCGGCTGATATATCGGATGAAATATCGGGTGAAATAATTAACAGCGAAATCGTTAAACAGATTTCGGCTGCAAGTTTTGAAGCGGCAGCTATTTCGGCCGCCATGGATTTTGAAACGCGTGCTGTTGAAGTTTACTCAAAGCGTGCCGCAGAGGCCGATGATCCCAATGAGAAAGAGATGTATGCCTGGTTGGCTGAGTGGGAGCGGGGGCACCACAAAATCCTTCATGATCTGAACGAAGCCCTAAAGGAAAGTATTTGGTACGACAACCAGTTCTGGCCTTTTTAATAATCAGCCGGAAATAAACTTTGAGCACGGTTTGCCACTGGCAGACCGTGTTTTTTCGTTTTTGTGTTTGGACGGTATAAGACTACCCCGGATTCTTAATTTCAAACCGATTATTCTTTAACCAGTTTTACATTGAATTTTCTTGTTCCTGAGATTATCGTGCAGATATATATACCTGAACGTAAATGAGATATGTCTATTTCTCCGGAGGATTCCGCCAAATCATCAATAAGGAGAATTTGCCCTGAAATGTCGCTGAGGGTTATCTGACAAGTTTTAATTCCCAGGATATTTTGTAATCTGAAGCTATGCTTTACAGGATTTGGAATTATGAGGAATAAGCTATTTGCCGGATGCTTTTCCGGTATTTCAACGGTTGTAATATCTGGTTCACCACAGGTTATGTCACCTTTCTTGTAATAAAACAGCGTGTTGGCTATCCAGTATCTTCCTAATGCACAGTAATAGTACTCGTGCGAGTGTCCAATGCCTGCGCCATATTCATCTGTATAATAATCTGGTTCAAATCCGGCCCCGACCTGGTATGCGCAACCGTTTACCAGCGTATTGCAGAGCAGTGAGTCGTATAAAACATACTGATCATATTGAAAACCGGGATCATACCAGGCTATTGAGGAGTCGGGATTTGTATAGAAGGCGGTATCGGTATATGTCCAGAAATTGTAAACAAGGTGCGGCCCTCCTGTCCAGTCAACCTGCGTAGAATAGCAATCGTGAAAGCGAATGTAAAATACCGAGTCGGAATTTGCAGAAGTATATTTGCCGCTTATTCTGATACGGTCAGCATTGGGTGAGATCGGAGTATAGCTTCCTGAAGCGGTAGTGCCTGTGGTGACAAATTGAAATTCGTCTCCGATATCAAAGTTGAACACTTCACTTATTTTCATAAGGCCCTGGGCATCTGAAAACAATACATTTGAAAGTGCGCAGAGAATCAGTATTGCTCTTCTCATATTTTACAAGTGAATTGGTTAATGGTTAATACCTTGAAACTTGAAGCGCATTAAAGGTAAAAAAATGATCAATATTTCCTTGTCTTAGAGATAGTCCTCCGAAGCATTCTGAACCTTCACAAAAGGAGCAACAGCGCGATTGTAGATGCCGTGAACATAAGCGATAGCCATGCCATAATTCGTCACCGGTACACCAGCATCTGTTGCCGGTTTAAGCCTGTTTATCAATTGTTTACGGGTAATCATACAGCCTCCGCACTGAATCACGATGGCATAATCCTGAATTTTTCCCGGTATTTCATTGAGCCCGGCCACCACCGTGTACTCAAGTTTTTTACCTGTAAAATTGCTCAGCCAGCGTGGGATTTTCACCCGCCCTATGTCGTCGCACGATACATGATGGCTGCATGACTCAAGGATCAGGACTTTATCACCGTCTTTCAGCTTCGAAATATGAGGAGTTCCTTTGAGGTAATTCTGAAAATCGCCTTTTTGCCTTGCCAGCACAATGCTGAAACTCGTGAGAGGAATATATCTGGGAATAGAGGCATCCGCTTTAGGAAAAACCTGGCTGTCGGTAATGACGAGTGCCGGTTTGGGATCCATTTTTCTGATATAGGCATCAATCTCTCTTTCCTTACAAACTACAACCACACCATCATTATCGAGCACATCGCGTATAACCTGAACCTGTGGCAGTATCAGCCTGCCTTCGGGCGCTTCAATATCGATGGGTGTGATCAGCAATACGGTATCGCCGTAGGAGATAAGGTCACCCACCAGTGTATTGTGCCGCATGGCCGATTCGGGCATAAACTTCCTTATAAGCCCTACTAACCTGTCAACTGCGGGAGAGTTGGAGCAGCTGAAATCAAGCACCTCGGTATTCAGCGAAGCTTTGATCAATCGTTGCGTTTCAGGATAAATTGAAGTAAGGTCTGATTTATTATGCACGACAAAAAACGGCACTTCAAATTCCCTGAACTCACTCACGAGTTCCTTTTCAAAAGCCCCGAAAGTGTTTTGAGCGATGATAAGTATAGCTAAATCAATGGTTTTAAGTATTTCTTTTGTTTTTGCAATACGTTTTTCGCCCAGTTGTCCGATGTCGTCAATACCTGCAGTATCGATCAGTACAACAGGTCCCAGCCCGTTGATTTCCATCACCTTGCGAACAGGATCGGTGGTGGTACCGGCAATTTCCGAAACAATGGCAACATCCTGGCCTGCAATGGTATTTATGAGCGAACTCTTCCCATTGTTACGCCGTCCGAAAATTCCGATCTGACCTCGTATTGACTTGGTTTTCATTACGTTAGTTTTGTGCGTTATAGAAGTACATCATTTATGGAGTAGCCAGTCTTCAATAAGTTTTCCGGTTTAAGTGCTTTCTTCATCACCCTGTCGCTCACCAGCCCCAGCATTTCATTGGCTTCGTAAACATCCACCAAATGTTCTTTCATGCATTTAGCAAGCTGGGCTGATTTCTCATATCCGATATAGGCAACCAGTGCTGTAGTTATTGACGGGCTTGAGAAAAGCCTTGCCGTGGTTGCTTCCTTGCTTACGGTTAGTCCTTCGAGCATGTTTTCTCTGATTGTTCGTCCAGCCGCTGTCAGCAGCTTAATGCTCTCGATGATGGCACAGCCAATAACCGGCAGGTAAGCATTCAAATCCAGGCATCCAAGAGCACTTAACGAGCTGATCAACTGATCATTGCTATACACTTTATGCGAGGCGCTCACAACAAATTCTGGAATCACAGGGTTTACTTTCCCAGGCATGATGCTGCTTCCTACCTGCCTGGCCGGCAGCGTTATTTCACGATGGCCGGTATCGGCAGCAAGCAGGCGCAGATCCGATACCATTTTTTCGAGATTCACAGCATACGACTTAAGGATGGCATGAACCTCAACCAGCGAATCGAGATTGTTTGTGGCATCGGGTAGATTCTCGCCCCGGGCAACCGGAAGCCCCGTAAGTTGTTGTAAAACAGGTACTACCTCCATGATGAAGAATTGCGGAACGGTCATTCCGGTGCCGATAGCACTGCCTCCAAGATTCACAACTTTAATCCGTTCAAAACACTTCGAAACGCGCCACCAGTCTCTTGAAAGCGCTTCGCTGTATGTGCTGAAAAGCTTGCCGTATGACGAAGGAACGGCTTCCTGCATTTGTGTATAAGCAATGCGCAATACATTACGGTATTTACCTTCGAGTGCCTCCACCGATTGCCTTAGGTAGTTAATGCTGTCTTCGAGGCCGGTAAGTAACTGCATCACAGCGATCTTCAGTGCTGTGGGAATTACGTCGTTGGTTGATTGGAAGATATTTGCCGATTCAATAGGATGCACATGACTATAATCACCCGGTACGAAGCCAAGTTTGAGCAGGGCAGCATTGGCAATGATCTCGTTCACGTTCATGTTGATGCTCGTTCCGGCACCGCCACTTACGGCAGGAACAATAAAATGATCAAAATACATGCCTTCCGACACTTCACCGGCTGCTTCGGTCATTGCATCGGACGTATCATTCGCGATAACAGGAAAGTTAAACGATTGGTCAGGATATTTGATTTCAACAGCTGTTTTAAACTTCAGGTACGTTATGTAGCAAGCTTTTTTAACGACTCCAACTGCTTTGTACCACTCAACCGGGAATGTGGTTTCGTCAGGAAAATTGCTCCTGGCGCGCAATGCATGTATTCCGTATAACGCATTGGCAGGAACCGGCATGTTTCCCAGCGAATCACTTTCGGTACGATATTTCTGATCTTTTTCTTTCATGCACAATATTTCACTCCAAACTTACTGCTTTTTGCCTTGATTTTTCTTTTCGTTTCTAACTTTTAGCGACCTGTAATCCGAGAGTTTTTCATTGAGTTGCTTCATATTGGTGGCTGCAATTGTTAAAATACCGTCGCTATCGGAACTTACTGATATGAGATAATCCTGATCACCGGCATTGAGGTCGTAATTGAGGTAAGTTACTCCGGGACTATCCGATTCTTTAATTTTCGAGGCTTTCCGACTCCTCACCAGATACTCTTCTGATTTTAAGAGTCCTGAGCTGTTGGCAATTGAATCGGCCCAATGTCTTGCCGAATCAGGTGATGAAATGTAAACAAGGGTAATGGAGTTAAAGCCTTCACCGGGGCGGTCAACCGAGGTTTCCTGCGAAAGGGCGGAATCGAGCAACATTCCTTCAGGCTCAAACAAGCCAAGTTCCTTTGCCCATCGTGGAAGTGAGTAAGCCTGGTGCAATCCGCCCAACTCGACCGAAACCTCCTGGTATGCTTTTTCTAATCGGCTTTTATACTTCACGTATTCTTT
Source organism: Bacteroidota bacterium (assembly GCA_022711175.1). Lineage (GTDB taxonomy): Bacteria > Bacteroidota > Bacteroidia > Bacteroidales > UBA4417 > UBA4417. The sequence continues at coordinate 10,839 of JAKLFM010000008.1, forward strand.
GTATTTCACCAGTCCCGCATGATACTTCTTTTCGAGAGCCAGCAATCCTGTTTCCACCGAATCGAGAGCAATTTTGAGGGAATCAATTCTTTGCTGTTCTCTGTTTGCTTCAGGCACCCTTTTGCATGAAATCAGAGGCAAAAACAATACTGTTAAAAAAAGTATAATGTTCTTTTTCAGCATAGCATGCCAGTTTTTATAATACAAATGCTTCAAAATGAATGAATAGTTCTTTTTAGCGCATCAATAATACAAAATCTGTGACCGAGATGCAAAATTTTCTGCATGCAAAGGGAGAAATGTTTGGAAATCAGAACCAGGATATGCTAAGATTAGGAGTCGAATTTCTTAATTTTAGTGCGTAGAATTTACCAGACATACAATTCATTACTATGAAATACAGGCAATTAGGGAATTCGGGCTTATATGTTTCGGAACTTTGTTTTGGAGTCATGACATTTTCTGGAGAGAATCCTGACGAAAAAGGTTCGACAGATCAGAAACATGCAGATGAATTGATAAGTAGGGCGTTGGGCCTTGGCATTAATTTTTTTGATACGGCTGATGTTTATGCCGGTGGACAATCGGAGATCCTTCTTGGCAAAGCGCTGGGCAGCAGACGAAAAGATGCGGTTGTGGCGACAAAAGTCCGTTTTGCTATGAGCGATAATCCTAATGACTGCGGCCTGTCAAGGCACCATATCATCGAGGGTTGCCATGCCAGCCTGAAGCGGCTCGGAACCGATTATATAGACCTTTACCAGATTCATAGCTATGATCCGGGTACTCCGCTTGAAGAAACATTACGCACGCTCGATGACCTTGTGCATGGAGGAAAAGTCAGGTACATTGGTTGTTCTAATCTCACCGCATGGCAAACGATGAAAGCACTGGCTATTTCTGATAAGCTGAACCTTGAAAAGTTCATCACGACGCAGCTTTATTATTCTATCGGCGCCCGCGACATCGAACAGGAACTGACGCCACTCTGCCTTGATCAGAAGTTGGGAATCCTTTGCTGGAGCCCGCTTTCAGGCGGTTTTTTCACCGGCAAATTCCGAAAGGACAAAGCTGCGCCTCAAGGTACGCGCCGAAGCGATCCGACTGCCAAAAGCATGAAATACTGGCCTGTGGATGAGGAGAAAGGATTTGAAATCGTAAGCCTGCTTGAAAAAATCGGGACAAAATACCAAAAAACCATCGCCCAGACTGCGCTCAACTGGTTGCTGCAGAAACTGGCTGTAAGTTCAGTCATTATCGGGGCCAGGAACCTTTCACAATTAAATGAAAATGTTGGAGCTTCCGGCTGGAAACTTCAGGAAGAAGACATAGTACTGCTTGACGAAATCAGCGCACAACCGCTTCGCTATCCGATGTGGCACCAGAAATACTCAGATTAGAGTTATCTGTTGAAATAAACACCGTGATTTTACCTGATCTTTGATTCCACAATTTTCAGGATTTCAGCTTCCCTATTCATAGTTTTTGACTGGATGTCAGAACCTTCTGAAAGTATTTGTTCCACAAAAGCTTTGTCTTTCAGTCCCGAAGCATTGATCTTCACATTCAGGAAGGCGCCCATCACCGCCGAGCGGGCAGCCAGAGCACCTACACCCGCATCCGAGACAGAGTTTGGATTTCCTGTCTCTGCCATCGCCCGGATCACCTCCATGCTTTCGAACGACTTCTTCATCACCCTGAACGGGATTTCAATGGCATAACGTGTAGCTTCCTGAATGGCATGATCGCGGGCAGCTTTCTCGGTATCACTGCCTTTGGGTAGTCCTAAAGCGTCCATAATCCGGTTGAATGCCCTGGTGTCTTCATCGATGAGGAAAAGCAGTTCATCCTTTATCTGCTGCCCTTTATCGGCCCAGTTGCTGAATTCTTCCCAGCGGTTGTCCCAGCCGGGTTTGTGGCTCGACAAATTTGCTACCATGGTAGCCAGCGAGATGCCAAAGGCGCCCATGGCTGCCGAAACCGATCCGCCACCTGGAGCAGGTGATTCGGAAGCTGTTTCATCGGCAAAACCGGCAACAGTAAGATCGACAAGTTTTTTTTGAGAATGATCGGCCAACAGGTATTCGATGATTTTTTCCTTGGGATTGAACGGCTTCAGATCATCAAGGCCAAGCGACTTGACGGCAATTTTCACCAGTTCGGCTTCCGACACGCCCACTGAGCGTTGTTGCTTGCGAAGGAAATATTTTCCGGCATCCAGCATCGCTTTCAAAGGTATCAACCCTACAAGTTCCGACCCTGTGACCCGCAAACCACGTTCCTGCGCTTTTTTACAGGCTTCCTCAAAGGCAACATGAACCGGTGTAATGCTGATATTTGTAAGGTTGATTGAAACTTGTGCGATTCCGTATTCCTCGATATACCAGCCAATGGCTTTGCATGCTTTCAGCGAACCGGAAATCCAGATTTCGTTACCATTTTCATCTCTCTTAATTTTCCCTGTCACGGTGTTACCTTCGCGTACGGGGCGGCCTTTCTCACGAATATCAAAGGCAACAGCATTCGCGCGACGGGTCGAAGTTGTGTTGAGATTTACATTGTATGCCACCAGGAAATCGCGTGCGCCAACTGCAGTAGCGCCTGTCACAGCAACTTTTTCGTTGAATTCGGCCGGGCCAAAGTCAGGTTTCCAGTGGGGGTCAGCAAGTTTTTTTGCCAGTCCTTCGTACTCACCCGAGCGGTTGTTGGCTAAATTTCGGCGTTCCCCGGTGAAAGCCGCGTTTTCATAGCAATACACAGGAATCCCCAACTCACTGCCGATCCGCTCAGCCAGCCTGCGGGCATAAGCCACCGTTTCTTCCATGGTGATGCCTGCCACAGGGACCAGCGGACAAACATCGGTTGCCCCGAAGCGAGGATGCTCCCCTTTGTGGAAGCGCATATCGATCACTTCCGAAGCTTTTTTCACAGCCTGGAAGGCAGCTTCTATGACTGCATCCGGTTCACCTACAAACGTCACAACGGTGCGGTTGGTAGCAGCGCCCGGGTCAACATCCAGCAACCTTACGCCTTCAACGGCTTCAACCTGGTCGGTGATCTGTTTGATAACGGCCATATTGCGGCCTTCGCTGAAATTGGGAACACATTCGATGAGTTGTTTCATATCTTATTGAATATCATTGTATTAATCAAAGAAACCAATCGTGGCGCAAAGGTAGCAATATTAGCAAGACTGGAAATCCAGATTTTTCGACATTAAATACTGGATGGAATTAAATGGTTTACATACAGGAATCGGTTGATCCAGATTAAAAAATCTTCGGAGAAAAATCTATTTGCAATTAGCAAAGCACCAACATGGTAAAGATTGCAAATCTGCATCAGCTATGGAGAATGATAACAGTCGCCTTTGATCTCCGATCTGTTTCGTCCAGGATCTGTGACCGAGTATGGTTTGAGGCGCTGCTTTTCATGAAGGCGATACTCTCAGTCATACGAACAATCGTATTGTCAGCCGGTACAAAAGCATCTGCACCGAAAACAAACCCGCATAACTTCATATCGAAACCACTGTTTTTGTTGCCAGAGATGCCGGTTTTCGGAACGGGCCTGTTAGTCACGGATACAAAGCTACTCGTCATCAGGTCTGACCTTCGGGTTTTAATGTCGAAGTCAGCGGCTTTAAAAACAAAGCTGCCGGTTTTATAGTCGAATCTACCCGGCTTCAAAACAAAGCCTCCGGTCATCAGGACAAAGCTTTCTGTCAACAATACAAAGCCGCCGGTTTCTATAACAGAGATTGCGGTTTCTCAGTCGGAGCCGCCTGCCTTCAGGTCAGGAGGTCAAAACATCAGGTCAGAGCCGTCGGTCATCAATACAAAGCTGCCGGTTTTTAAAACAGGGATGGCGGCCGTCAGGTCAAAGCTGCCTGTCATCAAAACAATGACGCCAGCGCCGGCCACAAAGTTGCCGGCATTAGAAATAAAGCTTCCGCCCGCTGAAAAATGCCGCTATACATACTGACAACACTGTTTGCCATACTTACCAGCCCGGCATATCATCAGCCAAAGCCGGCTGCCTGCCTGATGGAGTGTTGTCAACTTATGCACTCTCCGTATGTCTGATTGTATATGGCATTCATTTTTTATACAGCAGTTTTAGCTCCAGTAACAACTTCGCTTCGTGATTGAAATAAACGAAAGATTCATCCTACAGGCTTGTTTATTATCCCACACAAACTGTTTGTTGATTGAAATGAATCATGGACCCTGTTTGCAAAATTGAAAGAAATTATAGTTGAATCCAATCTGTTCGTTAAAAACGGTAATAAATAAGTTATATTTACCTAATTTAAATCTTTGAAGCTATGAAACAAATTGTTTTTATTATTACCCTGATTATCTGCTCATTGAATTCTATCTGCCAGATTAATCACTCCGAAAGATTTTCAATTTATGATTTTCTCATGCATGATACCCTATGCCCTGATAATCAAACATACACCTGCTTTCCGGCATCTCTTGAAGCGACGCTTTCTCAACCAGGGCAACCTGCATTACCAACGGTATCCATGAATTTTCTCATTCCTACTTCATGCATAATTGATAGCATTGTAATTTCAGAGGAAGACACAATAAACATAACCTTGAACCATAAAATTTTCCCTTTTCAGCCGCCTGCCCCAAGTTGTAGCACTTGTCCTCCGGCAGGTTTTAGAAGTATGGATTCTTCAATATACTTTAGCAACTTGGTTTATCCTTCCGTTAACAACTGCTCATTTAGCGGATTTTGGCATAAAGCCCGGATTCTCACCGTCCAGATATGCCCCTTCAGGTACTATCCCTTGTCAAATAATTTGGTTTTAAATAATACAATGACCATCAATATTTATTACACGGAAAAAGAAGGAAGCGAGGCGACACAAAAGGTGAATATGACCAATAGTTTTTATTCTGAATTTACCACATCATTAAGCAAAATGGTTGAGAATCCTTCGTCAATTGAAGAATTTGTAAAAGGAATTGAAGTTGTTGAATCCAAGCCTAAAGACATACCAAATTTGCCCACTTATGATTATGTAATAATTGCACCTTCTGCCTTCATTATTACAACACCAATGAACACCTTTATTGAGTGGAAGAAAAAGAAGGGGATAGATATTGGTGCTATTTCATTAACTGATGCTTATAATTACGTGGACACAAATAATATTAGCACTGACAATATTGGAAACGATAATACCAATTATCCTAATAATCAAAGCATTGCTGATAATGCCGCAAAATTGAGAATGTATTTAAAGGCCATATATGATAGTAGTGGTTGCAGGCAAATATTACTCGTTGGAGATCAGAACAGGATACCGGTTCGCAAATATTATGCACACCATAATCCGGATGCTATTCCACCTGTAACTCCATCTTATGCTATTACCGACAAATACTACGCCGATTTCAACAGCGACTATGCGGTTGATGCAAATAATGACTGGGGAGAAATAACTTCAATTTCAAGCCCTAGTATTGGTGATAAAGTTGACTGGTATCCTGAAGCTTATATTGGACGCATCCCATGTTCTACTGTTGATCAATTTGGCGTTTGGGTTGATAAGATTATCAATTACGAGACGAATCCCGGAAATGGTGATGCCTCCTACCTGAAACGGTTTGTTATAACTATGGCTGATGAGCCTCAAAAATATATATTAAACTACTTTCCATCTACATTAACCAATCTCAGTTTTTTTGATAAAACAGAATTTAAGGAATTACCTTATTATTACAGTTCTCCGCCCACTTCTCCATATGGACAGACTATTATTTCTTCACTTAATACTTCTCCGGCAGGCTGGTGGACATGGGACAACCATGGTGATCCCTATGATTTTTTAACAATGACTGATAGTGTTCATAGATCCACAATTAGTTGGATTAATTCATCAGGTAGCTCTTATGGTCTTCTTAATTTGTCAAATTTAAATAAATACGGGATCATTTCTTCGAATTGCTGCCTTGTGGCAAATTTCGAGGCCGACGATAACATGTTAGATGCTTCCATCTTCAACAACCAGGGAGGATCTGTGGCATTTTCCGGTAATACCGATGTAGGTTGGACCCTTTATGGGCAATCAAAGCTTTCCAAACTTTCTTCAATTCTTAATTCTTGCCATCAAGGCGGCGACCAGTCATTAACCCGTTTATGCGCGGCAGAATGGGAATGGTATAAATTAAAATCGTCATATGTAATCTATAATTACGAAACCTACCTCACCAACAATTTCTTCGGCGACCCTGATATGATGTATTACACCAAAGAACCGGTTAGAATTGATGCGGATTTATCATCACGACATATTGATGCCAGTGTCAATAATACTTATCAGGTAACCATTAATAACTTACCAGGTGGCCGTCATGCAATCGTTTGTTTGTATAAACCGGCTGATGGACTGCAACCTGAATTCCAGGATACTATTGATGTAACTCAGGTAAATCATCAATGTGTTGCAACTTTCAATATTCCCGCCAATACGCTTAGTACAGGTATAATGTATGTAACTGCAACCTCTTTTGATATGATGCCTTTTATGGATGAAATCCTTATTTCGCCGGGTTGCACAAAAAACAATAATGCTGAAACAATATTGGTGAATACTACCTATCCGGCCGGAAATCCTGTTTTTAAAGATCGTGATGTCATTGTAAAAGCCGGGGCAACACTAACAATATATGGTGAAGTATATTTTGTGCCGAATGCAAGGATTATTGTTGAACCCGGTGCGCGGCTGGTTGTTGATGGCGGTACAATAAGCGCCTCGTGTGAAGAGCTTTGGCAGGGTATTGAAGTTTGGGGTAATGCCACTCTTTCACAGGCACCTGCTTCAAATCAGGGTTGGGTTAAGATGATCAACGGAGCCCTGATCGAAAATGCCAAAATAGGGGTAGCTACATACAGGAAGGATGGCCAGATTATCAATTATAATTATACCGGAGGGATTGTCCAGGCTTATAATACCACATTTCGAAATTGCAGCCATGGGGTAATGTTTTATCCATACGAAAACAGGAACCTGTTTGGCAGTATTTATGGCAATGTTTCCGGTTTCGGTAATTGTACTTTTGAAGTAAACAACAATTATACAGGTACTGATACAATTAAAAACATAGTATCGTTAGATCAGGTAAGGGGGGTGGATTTTGGCGCGTGTAAATTTGTAAATAACTACACATCAGCCATAGCTGATTCGATCACTGGTATTTATTCTTATAACAGTGGCTTTGGTGTCTATAGCCTGTGCAACAGCAACGTTATTCCCTGTGATGATACTACTCACAGCGAATTTAGCGGCCTGAAATACGGCATTAAAGCGATTAGCAGCGGGGTATTAAAGTATATCAAAATTGATGACTGCTTGTTTTCAGACAATCTCAGGAGTGTGTATTTAAGTGGTATAACAGCGCCAAGTGTTAATAGAAATTTAATTACCACAAAAGTATCAACGTCTCAGGCTAATACTTCATGCGGCATTTATCTGAATAATTGTAACGGATATTCGGTCCAGGAAAATAAAATAACGGGCCATTATCCTTCAGGCATATTAGGTAATAGCTACGAAACCGGTATCGTTATCAACAACTCAGGCACTGACCCCAACGAAATTTATAATAATACCTTTACCGGACTGCAAAACGGCATCACCGCCCAGGACGATAACCGGGGGCTGGTATGCAAGTGTAATGATTACAAAAGTGTAAAAACTGACCAGAGTGTTCTGATAACCGGAGGCAGTAGTAATACAATTGGCATAGCTCTGTATCAGGGTGATTCTCTTTCGATTACTGGTCTTGCAGGAAATACATTTTCACAACGCAATCAGAGCAGTGGGACATATGATTTGTATAACCAAGGGGCAAGATTCAAATATTACCATCATTCAAATACTCCAACTAAAAGGCTTAAACCAGAATACTTTAATAATAATTACGCGAAAGAATGGAATACTTACTTCTATGATAAACAGACTTCCTGCCTATCTAAACTGAACAGTGGAGGTAGTGACCTTGAAGAAATGAAGGTTGAATTGCAATCAACTTCGACAAGTGTCCAACAGAAAGAAACTGAACTTCAGGCATTGGTAGATGGTGGAGCTACTGAGCAGACCACGGAAGATATTTTTTACAGTATTCCACCTGAAGCATTGATGCTCCGTGATGAGTTACTGACTAAATCGCCTTACCTGAGCGATACCGTGATGCAATCGGCCGCTGCCAATGAGTTTGTGCTACCAAATGTTATGATCAGGGATATACTTGTAGCCAACCCACAATCCGCTTCAAGTGAGCCGGTACTTAATGAATTGGATAAACGCATTGAGCCGATGCCCGAGGATTTGTACAACCAGATTTTAGATGCCGAATCGGCTTATTCTCCTTTCGAAATTCGCGAAATGGAACTGGCATCATTAAAAGCGAAACAATCCTGGTTGTTCAACTCAATTGTTGCGTATTATTTGAGTGATACCACGGGATCTCTCGGCGACAGTCTCAATGTTGCACTTCAAAATGCGCCATTTCCTGAAGGCAGGTATCTGCTTGCCTTAAAGCAGATGACTGAAAACGATACCATGGCCGCAACATCTACTCTACAGGACATCTCAACTTCATTCGAACTATCCAGTGAACAACAGGCAACACTTACCGATTACCTGAACTATTTCGAAATACTTAAAGATATAAACAGAGATACCCTGCCTGGTACAAAAACAGATAGCACCCAAACTGCTTTCTTATTGGCTTTGATGGAAATTGTTAATGAATCGGTAAAGTCATACATTCGAAATATTCTAATTGCCAACGAGGTTATTACCTACGAAGAACCGTATTTATTTGCAGATGAATTAAAAGCCAGCCGCATTCGAAAACCAAATATTACCAAGAATGAAGAGGATGCAGTGCTGCAGATCAGCCCTAATCCAGCAACTGGATACTTTATTGTAAAATACGACCTCAAAAATCAGATTGCACCTGCTGCAATAGAAGTTGTATCCATCCATGGCCAGGTGTTGCTCAAAAAACTGTTAAATAAAAACAGAGACCAATTTGTTGTTCCGTTAATAGGTTTTTCACCAGACATTTATATTGTCTCGATTAGAGTTAGAGAACAGGTGCTTGATAATTGCAGGTTAATAGTTGTTAAATAATTGGTAAGGCTTCTGTGTATGTTTTTACACAGGAGCCTTTAATTTTCTTTTATCATGAAAACATTTTTGTTTGTAATTTTAATACTCTCTGGCCAGTTCGTTTACGCCCAATCCTGGCTACGATATTACGGCCAGGGGCAAAACGCTATCGCCTGGAATGTAACTGAACAATACGACAAAGGCTACCTGATTGCAGGAAGTATAAATTTATCAACTTATTCCTGGTTAGTAAAGACTGATGTAAATGGCAATGTGCTATGGGATAAAAAGTTTGGTAACGGTAATTATATTACAGTTCTAATGAATGTTGAACAAACAACTGATGGAGGTTTTATCCTATGCGGTTCATCACTGAAATTATCATCTAATGATGCATTTATAATCAAATTAAATCCATGTGCCGAAGTTGAGTGGTGTAAAATACTTGAAGTGCCAAATAATTTTGAAAATGGCATTAAAGTAAAGCAGTCGTCTGACGGGGGATATATAGTGTTGACTGCCTATTATCCAACCACCCCCGAATCCAATATTTCGTTGTTTAAATTTAACTCTACAGGTGATCTTGTATGGCGTCAATTCTATCCTCATGCTAATTATTATAATGATGACCAACCATGTGATCTCTTGACTGACGGTGATGGATACCTTATAACTGCTTCACGCTATGCACCCGATTCAGGCACAAATTCACCTCAGATTATTAGGAGCTACTTTGTTAAAACCGATACTGCCGGGAATAAAATATGGGACCTGGTTTATGGCACCAATAACCATTACTATAGCGATGTTTGGGAAACAACTAAAAATAGTAAAGATAAATATTATCATTCCTGCACCCATTCAGCTACAAATGGAACAAATCCCGGGCTTATCTGGATCAGCCATAACGGGAGCGAGTCAGGAGATAAGGATATTTTTGAAACCGGTAGTCCAAATTTCTGTGGACTTTCAACCATCACAATGCTTCATGATACAAACCTGGTGTTCTTTGGAGGTTTCACCATCAATGACACTTTCCAGTGGCAAGCCCTTAAAACTGATACAATAGGCAATATAATCAAGTCCAGTAGTATTCCTGAAGTAATCGTTCATAGCTCCACAACTAAAACTTTTGACGATAAATTTGTTACAGTTGGTGTGGACACTTATAACAATATATTTAGAATTGTCGCTTTAAAAGTCAACTCCAACCTGGAATACGACAGCATATACACCCAACCCTTTACCTACGACAGCCTTTGCCCGCACCCCATTGTAAGCGATACCATAGACCCTGATTGTGATAACGTTTATGTAAGCGTAGATGAGCCTTTCAAAAAACCGGAAACAACTCAGTTAAAGGTATATCCAAACCCAACCGATAAATTACTAATAGTAGAGTTGCCCAAATACCTTGTGGTAAGCAATACAAGCGGCAATATACCTGCCACTACCATTTATCATCAATGGTCGTCAGCTATGCTGCAAGCTATTGATTTACAGGGGAAAGTTGTTATAAAGCAGGGAGTTACCAATACCGGCGTACCATTACAATTGGATGTTTCAAGGCTGCCGGCGGGGATGTACCAGTTCAGGTTGTTGTACCGGGGGAAACAGGCGGCGGGGAGCAAAGTGGTGGTGAAATAAGAAAAGAAATGAATCGAAGCGAAATAAGAATTAGAAATAGAAGTCATGTAGCGCACGTGTTACAAAAGCGCGCGAGCGGTGAAGAGCTTTGGCAGGGTATTGAAGTTTGGGGTAATGCCACTCTTCCACAGGCCCTTTGTGATAGCGCATATCAATCACTTCCGAAGCCTTTTTCACAGCCTGGAAGGCGGCTTCGATAACGGCTTCAGGTTCACCCACAAACGTCACGACAGTGCGGTTGGTAGCAGCCCCCGGGTCAACGTCGAGTAATCTTACACCTTCAACGGTTTCAACCTGGTCGGTGATCTGTTTTATAACGGCCATACTGCTACCTTCGCTGAAATTGGGAACACATTTGATGAGTTGTTTCATATACTGTTGAATATCATTGTTTTAATCAAATTTACCAATCGTGGCGCAAAGGTAGCAATATTAGCGGGACTGGAAATCCTGATTTTTCATGACAACGCTGATCCGAAAATTTCTCTATTGATTTATAACACTTTTTTTACTAAATTCGGCTATCTTAAACAATTGTTATAAATCGTTTACACCCAATGCGTAAAACATTCAGGATTATTGCGATAGCGCTGTTAATCCTCATTTTGTTCTATATCGGATTTTCGGTCATTAGCTGGAAAGTGCAGCCTGTAGCTGAAGCCGGAATTTTTATTGAACGTACAGGCACAGCCATTGCCATGACCGGAGCTGGGGCTCGTATCGTGCAGGAGGTTGCGCTTCTTGAACAATTGCAGAAAACAGGCTGGATAAAGAAACCCTGTTTTATCTCAGGCACGAGTTCCGGTGCACTTAACACTGTAATGCTGAATGCAATCCTTGCCAGGAAATTTTCCTGGGACCGTTACCATAACATTCTCTTTAACCTGAGAAGTGAGGACATTTTCACAAGAGATGGTAACAAGATTCCGCTTAATACTGACCCCCTTAATACGCTGCTCACTCGCACCATCAGGGACAGCCTGGGTTTCGACAGCCTTGGCAGCCTGCCCTACCCGAGTTCAATTTCGATCACCGACATCCGCGTACTTCCTTTAGCAACAAGAACATACAGGATGAGCAATGTCAGGATGAATGGTGAAAGCGATCCTTCGCTCAGCCTGGTTGACGTACTGATGGCTTCCACGGCAATACCGGTGATATTTCCGCCGGCCCGGCTTGATATCGGCAAGCTTAAGCTTGTTACAACTTTTATCGACGGAGGTGTTGCCGAAGACCATATTCCTTATCAGGCTGTGATTCAATATGAAAAATATCGAGGCCTGGGAGTTGATACACTGATCATTATCAGCCGGAAATGTGATACTACATCACAACTCAGCAGTGAAATGGAGAGCCTCGGTGCAAAGGACAGGCAATTATTTGAGAAAATCGGTATCAGGATCGAAAACATGGCCTATGAAGGCTTTATCAGGCAGATGAAAGCACTCCAGACGAATTACCCTGAACTGGCAGCACATACTTTTATTTATATTCCTGATTTTGAAGAGAATTTCCATCTGCTCGATTTTAACCAGATGAAAGAGCAATACGAAATCACAGCAAAATGGGCAAAATCCCACAAACCGGTTCCTTTGGATGAATACCTGGAAAATGTGAAATGATTTTTCAAAGAGTCAAATGAAATCATTATGACATCTTTAGTTCGATTCACCATCATTATTCGCTCTGTGAAACTCGGTGGCTTCTTTGTAGTCCCGATAACTTTCGGGATATGTGTAACAGCCATTTATAAAAGCTTAATTACAGCATAATCTGATCATTATTCCGGCTTAATAAACCCAAGCATGCATTGCCTTTTTGGGTAGTTTATAGATTTGGCTCGTTATATCTTAACTGAAAATCACAATGTTAAATATCCTAATTTTTACAAAAGTCCAGTTTCGGTTTCTGTCTCCCACCGGAATCCCTACCTTTATGCCTGAAATTTCCAAAGCATAACAATCTCAAACCATGCGTAATACATTAAAAATCACCCTACTGGCTGCATTAGCCCTATTGATCTCACAATCATTTGCTGCAAAAACAGAAAAGCCTGTGTTAACAGTTTCACCAGATGGAAAAATCGTTATCAGCCTTACACTAGCAGAAACGCCCGTTATCTCTATCACATACGGCGGAGAGAGCATCCTTTCACCCTCAGCTCAAAGTCTTGATATCCGTGAATTTCCCGCCGCTTATCAAAATCCGAAAATCAGGAAAATCATTACCCGTACGGTTGACGAGGTGATCATAGCACCGGTAGCCGAAAAACGTAGCAGCATCCCTGATCACTACAACGAAACCGAGGTCTGGTTCAGGAGCAACTGCGGCATCAGGCTGCGGGCATATAACGATGGCGCTGCCTGGCGTTTCATCACCAAACTTCCTGATAGTGTGACCATTAATAATGAATCCCTTACTCTCTCAATGGCAAACTCCGACTCTCTATTCTTTGGAGAGGAAGACAATTTCCATTCGCACAGCGAAAGATTTTATCCCATTAAATCAGCAGCCGAAATCACCGGTAAACAGATGTGTGTATTGCCGGCCGTTTTCCGCAAAAGCAATGGCATTATCGCAGCATTCACCGAAGCCGACCTGCTCGATTACCCCGGACTTTATCTTGGAGGAACCGCAGCAGGAACAGCCACATTTAAAGGGATTTTACCACAAGCCGCTGCCACTGAAAAAGTAAGCGACGACAGGCGAAGCTACCTCGTTGACACCCGGCATGACTATATTGCCCGCACCACCGGAACACGGGAATACCCGTGGAGGGTTTTCGGAATCAGTGCAAACGACGCCAAACTGCTTGAAAATGATATTGTTTACCGCCTTGGAAGTCCCTGTAAAATAAAAGAAACCGGGTGGATTAAGCCCGGCAAGGTTGCCTGGGACTGGTGGAACGACTGGAACATCTACAATGTGCCTTTCAAAGCCGGAATTAACACGGACACTTACAAGTACTACATTGATTTTGCTTCAGCTAATAAGCTTGAAAATGTGATCTTCGACGAAGGATGGTCGGCGAACGACGACTTAGATAAAATAAATCCCGACATGGATATGGATGCATTGTTTGCTTACGCGAAACAGAAAAATGTCAGGATCATTCTCTGGGTAACAGGGCGAGCCCTTCAGGATAAATTTTACGCCTCTCTCGACAAGTTCGAAAAATGGGGATGTGCCGGCATTAAGATGGATTTCATGATTCGCGACGATCAGCGTATGGTTAACTTTTATGAGAAAGTAGCTTCCGAAACTGCCAAACGTCACATGCTTGCCGACTTTCACGGATCGTACAAACCAACAGGATTAAGCCGTACTTATCCGAACCAGCTTACCCGCGAAGGTGTAAGAGGCATGGAAAACGACAAATGGAGCGACGGCATCACTCCCGCACACGATTGTACGCTGCCTTTTACCAGGATGTTTGCCGGCCCGATGGATTATACTCCCGGAGCCATGATCAATGCTACGAAGAAGAACTTCACCATCTCCTGGAGTGAGCCCATGAGCCAGGGAACCCGCTGCCATGAGTTTGCCAAGTACGTCATATTCGAAAGTCCGTTGCAGATGCTGTGCGATGCACCCACAAACTACATGCGTGAACCCGAAACGATGAAATTTCTTACACCAGTGCCAACAACCTGGGACGAAACCATTGGACTGGATGCAAAAATCGGGCACTATGTTGCCGTTGCCCGCCGGCACGGAGACATCTGGTATATAGGTACAATGACCGACTGGACTCCCCGAAGTCTCAATATCGATTTGTCATTCCTTGGAGAAGGAAAATATAAGCTCGAATGCTGGTACGATGGCCCGAATGCCGACCGCAAAGCCAGTGATTACCTCCTGGCTGAAAAGCAAGTTGACAAATCTTCAAAACTGAAGATTAACATGGCACCGGGCGGTGGGTATGTCGCCCGGATCACAAAACTTTAACATAAAAGAAGTCAGAGAAATCCAGGTAACACAACCTACGGCACCGATGAAAAAAGTTGTTGCAATCACCTTGCTGACAATCCTGTTTTGTTCGGCAAAAGCCCAGGAAAAACCAGAAAGTATCCTGTCTCAGCTTCAGTCAAAACCAGCGTTTACATCGACCGAGGACTGGCTGATCAGCGGAAACGCATACAAAGCCGGAGTTTACAAAGGTTCCGGCCCGTATGACCTGGTAATCACCAATGGGCTTATCGAGCGCTGTTTTCGCATAAGCCCTTCACTCGCTTGTTACAGTTTCCGCAACCATGCTACCGGACAGGAGATGATGAGGGCAGTTAAGCCTGAAGCCGGGATCACAATTGATGGGAAGGATGTTTTCGCCGGCGGCCTGAATGGCCAGTTTGAATACGGCTACCTGAAATATGAATGGCTCGATACCTTTACTGCTGCCGGAGATTTCATGCTTGAAGGCTTTACGGTTAACGACATCAAGCCATACATGGAATGGAAACCTGTGAGGTGGATTCCCGACTATGTATGGCCTCCCAAAGGCAAAGAACTTACTTTTGAAATGGTTGGTTCAACTGCTGCCGCCAGGGACATTTCACTCCGGATTCACTACGAAATCTACGATGGCATTCCTTTGGTATGTAAATGGTTGGAAATAATCAACAAAAGCAGCAAACAAGTGTCTGTCGATAAAGTGAGCAGCGAAATACTGGCTGTTGTTGAGGAAGAAGTCTCTGTTGATAAGATGAACCAGTGGAAAACGCCAAACATATGCGTAACCAGCAACTACAGCTTTATGGGAATGACCGGCGCCTCAGCCGATAGGGTAACCAACTGGCTTACCGACAGCACATACACTTCTCAGGTGAACTATGAACGTAAAACACCCTGTCTGCTGGTTTGTAAGCCCCCAATTGGACCCGGGGTGGAACTAGCACCAGGACAGCATTATACCTCTATTCGTGTATGGGAATTAATTTACGATTCCTATGACAGGGAAAGAAAAGGGCTCGCAGAGCGACGCTTGTACAGGACTGTTTCACCCTGGGTGCTCGAAAATCCTGTTTTCCTGCATCTTACTTCCACTGATCCTGAAGTTATCCACGAGGCAGTTGAGCAATGCAAAAATACAGGCTTCGAAATGATTATCCTGAGCTTCGGAAGCGGCTTAAATATGGAAAGCAACGATTCTGCCTATATCCGCAAATTTAGAAACATCACTGATGATTGCAACCGCAATGGCATCGAACTTGGCGGTTACTCACTGCTGGCAAGCCGCAGGATAAATGACCAGGAGGATGTTATCAACCCATCAACCGGAAAGACAGGCGGTGCTGTTTTCGGTAACTCACCCTGCCTTGAAAGTAACTGGGGCCGGCAATACTTCGAAAATCTTAGGCATTTCATCAATTCCACCGGGTTTTCATTGCTTGAGCACGACGGTTCATATCCCGGTGACGTTTGCGCCTCTCTGCAGCATCCGGGCCACAAGGGATTGAACGATTCCCAATGGAGACAATGGGAAACGGTCACAGCTTTCTATGCATGGTGCCGAAGCAAAGATATATATCTGAACGTTCCCGACTGGTATTTCCTTGCAGGTTCAAATAAAACAGGGGTAGGATACCGTGAGACAAACTGGTCACTGCCGCGCGACAGGCAACTGGTGCTGGGCAGGCAGAATATTTACGACGGAACATGGGGAAAGACACCATCCATGGGCTGGACATTCGTGCCACTGGTCGAATACCAGGGTGGAGGAGAGGCTGCAACTCTTGAACCGTTATCAGAACATCTGAAAGATTATGAAGCCCACCTGTTTCAGAATTTCGGGGCCGGGGTGCAGGCCTGTTACAGGGGATTCAGGTTGTATGATACGGAAGAAACGAGGCAAGTGGTCTCAAAATGGGTGGAATGGTATAAAAAATACCGGCTTATTCTCAATTCGGACATCATTCACCTGCGAAGGGCCGATGGACGCGATTGGGACGGTTTTATGCACGTGAATCCTTTGCTTCGCGAAAAAGCCATGATCCTCCTGTTCAATCCGTTGAAGGAGGAAATTACCCGGCAAATCACTTTGCCATTGTACTATGCAGGCCTGAAGGGGAATGAAAAAATCAGGGAGAAGGAAGGCAAGCCCTCACCCATCAGCCTGAATAACAAAAGCGAGGCATTTATTGAGGTGAAAATTCCTGCTGAGGGCTTTACGTGGCTTGTTGTCGAGTAACCAACGGTTTAAGCGCTTAAAGCGCAAATCCACAAGTCTTAATCAACCAGCAGCACTTTGTGAGAGGTGGCTACACCGTTTATTCTTAATACGATGAAATAGATGCCTGAGGACATCCTGGAGTTATTCTCATTTTTCCCGTCCCATGTCAGTTCATAGCTGCCGGCTGTCAGCACGTCATTTGCCAAAACTGCAATCATTTTGCCCGATTGATCAGTGACATACGCCTGCAATTGCGACGATTTTTGAAGTTCGAATCTCACTTTTACGCTTTCGCTGAAAGGATTCGGAAAAACGGAAATGTTAGAATTCCAGGCTATTGCTTCTTCTACACCAACACCATCGGGTACCCAGTCGAGTACGATATTGCTGAAGTAGGTCAGGTTGGCTGGTGTAAGGTGCAGAGATGATGTACTTTTTGTGAATTCGACCGACATATAAGGCCCGGCCGGCTGTCCGCTTGCCGAATTCTGGCTTGTATATTCTGCCCAAACCTGGTAAACGCCGTCAGCCATCAGGTTTCCTGAATAATCCTTTCCATCCCAGGTAATGGTATGGGTTTGATGCGTGGAGAGCGTTGCACCGGTAATGGCATTGGTCGTATTGCCGCCTGAGTTGTTCTTCCACTTAACAAGATGCTGTTTTCTTGTATTGGCCATTACTTTGCATGATTTAACAAAGTTACCCTGGCTGTCCTTAATCCAGATTGCCAGCACATGCTTTGGCGAGTAACCTGTATTATTGCTTATGGTTTTAACAGTGAAGGTTGCCGTACCAGTGGTTGATTGTGCTGATAAGCAAGTTGTTGTAAAAAGCAGGATGAATGATAATGTAACTGGCAGCAAGAATTTATTGCTCATAATGAAGGTATTTTTTAAGTTGCAAATGTATCCATTATTCATCATATATAATATATTGAATATAACAAAGTTTCAACCTCTTTAGATTGATAATAAATTTTAGAAAGTCGTATAACAGGGTCTCAAAATGTTGTAAACTTGCCATCAAACAATAAAACCAAGATTCCAATGCCTCATGTAACCGACAGTCACCTGCGTGCATTTGTTGATGCTGCTCACCGCATAGGTACACACCAGCTTTTGCTCTGTAGCAGCGGAAATCTCTCGTGGCGAATCAATGATCAAACATTGCTGATTTCCCAAACGGGGAGTTGGCTGCCTTATCTAACCAAAGATCAGATCTGTATTGCAAACATGCTCGACGGCGTGGTGCTGAACAATGTCAAGCCCTCGATGGACAGTGGTTTCCATTTTGGTGTACTGCGCGAGCGGAAGGATATGAACGTGGTTCTGCATTTTCAATCGCTCTATGCCACCACCCTGGCTTGTATGCCTGATCCGCCCAGGAATTTCAATGTGGTAAATGAAGTTCCAGTTTACATCGGTCCTATTGCCATGCTGGATTATATATGTCCGGGATCGCCTGAAATCGGCAGAATGGTTACTGATGCTATGCGCAGGCACAACCTAGTGGTTCTGCGTAACCACGGGCAGGTGGTGGTTGGAAGGGACTTCGACGAAGTAATTCAGCGTGCTCTTTTCTTTGAACTTGCCTGCGGCATTATCATGCGCAGCAACAACCAGGCGACCAGGCTCTCTGACGAACAAGTTCGTGAAATGGAGAAATATATGCAGAAATAGATGCTCGCCCGGAACTCTCCGGTACAAATACTAATACTAATTTACAAAACATTTATAATGAACCGTTTAAAAGGCTCATTTCCTCTTGTTGGAATACGTCCGGTTATTGATGGCCGTCGCAAAGGTGTTCGCGAATCGCTCGAAGGCCAGACGATGAATATGGCCCGCAACGCTGCCAATCTTATCTCATCATCCTTACAATATCCCGACGGATCACCCGTACAATGCATTATAGCCGATACATGTATTGGCGGTGTAGCTGAGGCTGCCGATTGTGCGGAGAAATTTTCACGTAATGGCGTGGGCGTTTCGCTTACTGTCACTCCTTGCTGGTGTTACGGCAACGAGGTGATGGATGCCGATCCCTTTATTCCCAAAGCGATTTGGGGCTTTAACGGAACGGAGCGTCCCGGCGCTGTTTATCTTGCTGCTGCTCTTGCCGGTTACGCCCAAAAAGGTTTGCCGGCATTCGGAATTTATGGCCACGATGTGCAGGATGCCGGTGATCAGTCCATTCCTGAAGATGTGAAGGAAAAAATCCTACGCTTCACCAAAGCAGCGCTCGCCGTCGCCTATATGAAAGGTAAATCGTATTTGTCACTCGGTTCAGTTTCGATGGGCATTGCCGGTTCGGTGGTTGATCCGGCTTTTTTCTGCGATTATCTTGGTGTGCGGAACGAGTATGTGGATATGGTAGAGTTTGTCCGTAGGATGGAAGAAGGTATTTTCGATCAGTCTGAATATGAAAAAGCTCTTACCTGGACTAAAAAACACTGCCACGAAGGTACTGATTTGAATTCCAATCCATTACCTGTTGAACGGAAAGAGAAGATTTGGGAAACAGTGGTAAAAATGACTCTTATTGCCCGTGATCTCATGATCGGCAACCCTGAACTCGCAAAAATCGGGTTTGGTGAAGAAGCATTGGGACACAACGCCATACTCGCCGGTTTCCAGGGGCAACGCCACTGGACTGACTTTATGCCGAACGGCGATTTCATGGAGGCAATACTCAACAGTTCGTTTGACTGGAACGGAATCAGGCAGGTTTATCTCCTGGCGACCGAAAATGACTCGTTGAATGGCGTTGCCATGCTTTTTGGCCATTTGCTGACAAATACTGCCCAAATGTTCAGCGATGTAAGAACCTACTGGAGCCCTGACGCTGTGAAACGTGTCACAGGTAAAACGCTTGAAGGCGCAGCCGCAAACGGCATCATACATCTGATTAATTCGGGAGCTTCGTCACTCGATTTTGCCGGCAGGCAGGAGATCAATGGAAAACCTGCAATCAAGCCATTCTGGCAAATCACACCCGAAGAAGCAGGTAAATGCCTTAGTCATACCAGCTGGCCATCGGCCACTCTTGAATATTTCCGCGGAGGCGGATTCTCCAGCGAATTCACATCACGCGGAGGTATGCCTGTTACAATGAGCAGGGTAAATCTTGTAAAAGGCCAGGGGCCGGTTCTCCAGCTCGCTGAAGGATGGACTGTTGAATTACCCGGAGAAATCAATAGTATACTCACCGAACGAACAGATCCAACGTGGCCCACAACATGGTTCGCTCCAAGGCTTAACGGCAGCGGCGCCTTTACTGATGTTTACTCGGTAATGGCCAACTGGGGCGCTAACCATGGTGCCATCAGTTACGGACACATTGGTGCTGACCTTATTGCACTGGCTTCGATACTGCGCATCCCTGTATGTATGCACAATGTAAAAACCACTGACATTTTCAGGCCGGCTGCCTGGAGTGCTTTCGGCACTACCGATTTCGAAGGAGCCGACTACAGGGCTTGCAAGAATTTCGGTCCTCTTTACGGAAAATAATTTCAAGACAGGAATTATGGAAAACGCCATCCTGGTCCTTGATTGTGGTGCTACAAATGTCCGCGCTGTTGCTGTTGACCCGGAAGGCAATCTCATTGCTTCGTATTCACTTCCATCCACATCGCATCCTGATCCGGATTTTGCCGGTGGTTTGATTTGGGATGTAGATGAAATCTGGAGAAATTTAGTAATCTGCGCCAAAGCTGTTGCCGGTGATCTCGGGAAATTCAGAATTGCGGCAGTTACATTAACAACTTTTGGAGTGGATGGCGCTGCTATGAAAAAGGACGGATCGCTCTGCCACCCGGTCATTTCATGGCAATGCAGCCGAACCTTACCGGTGATGGAAACGATCGGCAGGTACATTTCACCCGAAAAGTTGTCGGCAATATCGGGCTTGCAGCCATACCACTACAATACAATCAGCAAACTTGTATGGCTAAAGGAAAACCGGCCAGAGGTTATAGCCGGCATGGATTATTATGTACTGATGCCATCCATATTTCTTAATAAACTGAGCGGAGAATATGTTACCGATGCCACCATGGCGGGCACTACCATGCTCACCGACCTGAATCGCCGTTGCTTTTCCGAAGAAATTCTTTCTTCCATCGGGATGAATAGAAACATATTTCCTCCTCTTGTTGAACCCGGTACTATTGTTGGCAAAGTTACCATGAAAGCAGCAGGTGAATTGGGGATTCCTGCAGGCATCCCTGTAGTAGCTACCGGCCACGATACCCAATTCGCGGTGTTTGGTTCGGGTGCGGGAATCAACCAACCAGTGCTCAGTTCAGGCACATGGGAAATCTTGACTGCCCGTTCTCCTGTCAGCAATCTGAAAATTCCACCTCCATCAGCAGGCATTACCATCGAACTCGATGCCATCAAGGGTTTTGTAGATATTGGAATGCAGTGGGTTGCATCGGGAGTACTCGAATGGATGGGCAATCTGCTCTTCAGCGATGTGTTGAATGATCGTAACCGGTACTCGACAATGATTGCCGAAGCCGAAAAAGTGCCTCCGGGAAGCGCAGGAGTAAATGTATTGCCCGAACTCTACGAAGGCGGGTTTGTGCCATCAAAAGGCATAATTTCAGGACTTACAAAGGGTGCAACCCGGGCACACATTTACCGTGCAACCCTCGAATCCTTAGCATTTTACTCAAGGTCAGCCCTGCAATCATTACAATCAACCGGCGGTTTTTATCCGGAATTTTTATGGGCAGTTGGAGGCGGAACAAAAAACCGCTTATGGAACCAGATACGCGCTGATGTGCTTCAAATACCTTTCAGGGCAATACAACAGAGCGAAACCACCGTGCTGGGAGCTGCCATGTTTGCCATGACGGCAGTTGGCATGTATACATCAGCAAATGAGGCTGTTCAGGCAATTAAAAACCCTTACGATACCTACTTTCCCGGAAACAAAGCAGTAACCTACGACCGGTTATTTTCAGATTATAACACTCAATGGCTGACCAGGTGGCACAGCTGAAATAACTCATTTGTCAATGGCTGAAAATTCTAATAAAAAAGTTTTTGTCACCGGCTGTTTCGATATGCTGCACAGTGGCCATGTAGCATTTATGCGTGAAGCTGCTGAATACGGCGATCTTTACGTTTGCATTGGCTCCGACGCAACCATCCATAACCTGAAAGGTCGCTATACCGTTAACTCGCAGGAAGAACGGAAATACATGATCGAATCGCTGCGTTGCGTGAAGGAATGCCGCATCAATACCGGAAGTGGGATAATAGATTTTGAAAACGAGCTGAAAGATATCATGCCGGATATGTTCGTTGTGAACGAGGACGGCCACACTCCGTCAAAGGAAGCAATGTGCAACGAAATGGGCATCGAGTACAAAGTGCTCAAGCGCATTCCTTATGCCGACCTCCCGGCCCGTTCTACCACTGCCTTGCGCAATGTTTGCCGCATTCCTTACAGGATCGACCTAGCCGGCGGCTGGCTTGATCAGCCGTTTGTTTCAAAATTCTACCCCGGGTCAGTGATTACTATCAGTATTGAACCTACCATAGAATTCAACCATCGTTCGGGAATGGCATCGAGTACCCGGCGAAAAGCCATTGAGTTATGGCGGACGGAAATTCCGCATGGCGATCCCGATCAACTGGCAAGGTTGCTTTTTAGCTTTGAGAATCCACCAGGAACAAAAGAAATCGCCGGTTCGCAGGACTCGCTCGGTATTGTTTATCCCGGCCTTAACAAACATTATTACGACAACAACTACTGGCCTTCGAATACTCAAAGCATTCAGGATGAGGATATTCTGTCGTGGCTCGAAAACCATCTCTACCTTGTGACGCTTGGTCCCAGGGTAAGCGAATATTCTGTAATCGATAACACAAACATCACCACTGAAGGTGCAAAGGCACTCGCTGTTGCAACCGATGCCTGCTGGAACGCCATTCTAAACAAGGATATTTCAGCCTTCGGAAAAGCCTTTCGTGAATCGTTCGAAGCGCAGGTAGCCATGTTCCCTAATATGGCCGATAAGGAGATTTACGATATCATTGATCAGTATAAGCACATGGCGAAAGGCTGGAAGCTTTCGGGTGCCGGTGGTGGTGGCTATCTCATTATGGTTGCCGACCAACCTGTGGATGAAGCCATGCAGATAAGGATCAGGCGACAGAACGGCTTATAAATAACAAATTATAAATAACTGAATACCAACATACTGCAATATGACAAAAACCAAGCTCACAACCAGGGAGTTCATGCTGCCGTTTATTATGATCACCTCGCTGTTTTTCCTGTGGGGGCTTGCACACGGCATGGTGGACACACTCGACAAACATTTTCAGCAGATTTTGCACCTGCATAAATGGCAGTCGAGTTTCATACAGTTCTCTCTTTATGGTGCTTATTTCACAATGGCATTGCCTGCCGGCTATTTCATGAGGAAATTCGGCTATAAGAAAGGCATTATTTTCGGCTTATCGCTTTTTGCGCTTGGGGCTTTCATGATTGCCGGTACCACTTCGTTTGAATCGTTCTGGGTATTCCTTATCTGCCTTTTTGTTCTTGGATGTGGCCTTGCCACCCTCGAAACGGCAGCTAATCCTTACACCACCAAACTCGGCCCCGGTGAGTCGGCCGAACAGCGAATCAACTTTTCGCAGTCGTTCAACGGGCTGGCATGGGTAATAGGCCCGCTCATCGCATTGAGCATCTATGGCAACCAAAGCCACGTTGAAGGCGAAAAGATGGTTTCACTCATCCTCCCGCTGGGTATCATCGGCCTGGTTGTATTGACAGTTGCCCTGGTTTTCATCAGGCTACCGTTGCCTGAAATCTCCGAAGAGGATGCTGCTATTGCTCACGGCACGCATGTTTCGGGCGTTGAAGAAAAACCTTCGTTTTTTATCCCGCTCATCAAACAGCCGCATTTCGTGATGGGTGTAATCGCACAATTCTGTTATGTTGCCGCACAAACAGGAGTGTTCAGTTACCTGATCAATTTCGTGACCGACGAAGGGCAATACCCGCGTTTCGACGTAAAATATGCTCCTTATTTCCTTTCAATAGGCTTTGCTCTGTTTATGATTGGCCGGCTGACAGGCAGTTACCTGATGGGGCTGGCAAAACCAACAAAATTGCTGGCAATCTATGCAACGCTATGCTGCCTGCTGCTTCCTGTGGTAAGCGCAAAACTTGGCTGGATTTCGGTGATCTCGCTCTATGGCGTATTCTTCTTCATGTCCATCATGTTCCCGACTATTTTTGCTCTTGGCATAAAAGATCTTGGGCCAAAAACCAAGAAAGCTTCATCGTTTCTCGTAATGGCGATTGTTGGAGGAGCTGTATTTCCACCATTGATGGGCTATATTTCCGATGTGCACGGCATGTCGAAAGGCTTCCTGGTGCCCATCCCGCTCTTCCTCTTCATCCTATACTACGCGCTGAAAGGCCACCAGGTTAAAGTTTAAAAACCTCACTAACAGTTATTTAATAACCAAAAACCATGAGAAAGATTCTTTTTTTCAGCCTTCTTATTACTTTAAGTTCATACTGCCTGAATGCGCAGGAACATGAATCGCCCTACATCAGGCCAACCGATCCATTGGTAAAAGCAAACCTCGACGAATGGCAGGACCTGAAATTCGGAATTTTCATGCACTGGGGAACATACAGCCAGTGGGGAATTGTGGAATCGTGGAGCCTGTGCCCTGAAGACGAAGGCTGGACACAACGCCGGGGAGAATATTCTTCCGACTACTTCACTTATAAAAAAGCATACGAAAACTTGCAAACAACCTTCAACCCGGTGGATTTTAATCCTGACAAATGGGCCAATGCAGCCAAAGAAGCCGGATTTAAATATGTTGTGTTCACATTCAAGCATCACGACGGTTTTTGCATGTTCGATACCAAACAAACCGATTACAAGATCACTTCGCCGAAAGATCCTTTTCATACCAATCCTAAGGCCAATGCAGGGCTTGAAGTCGCAAAAGCCTTTCGTGACAAGGGATTTAAAGTAGGCGCCTATTTCTCGAAACCCGACTGGAAATGCCCCGATTACTGGTGGTCGTATTTTCCGCCCAAAGACCGCAATGTGAATTACGATCCGGCTAAATATCCGCAGCGCTGGAATGCCTTTAAAGACTTCACATACAAGCAGATAGAGGAGATACTGACCGGTTACGGCAAAATCGATATCCTTTGGCTCGACGGCGGTTGGGTTCGCCCGTTGAAAACTGTTGACAAGAACGTGGACTGGCAGAGGGGAATTGTTTATGACCAGGATATTGATATGGCCAGGATTGCAGCGATGGGACGGAAAAATCAACCGGGACTTATCGTAGTTGACCGTTCGGTAGGCACTGAATTTGAGAATTATCGCACACCTGAGCAGCAAATACCAGACAAACCGCTCGACTATCCCTGGGAAACCTGCATGACCATGGGTTACTCGTGGTCATACGTGCCGGGTGACACCTACAAATCCGTTTGGACGATCGTGCACAACCTGGTGGATATTGTTGCCAAGGGCGGAAACTACCTGCTCAACATCGGCCCCAGCCCGCTGGGCGACTATGATCCTGTTGCTTACGACCGGCTGAAGGGAATTGGTGAGTGGATGAAAGTAAACGGCAATGCTATTTATGCAACACGTCCGGTTGCTCCGTACAAGGAAGGCAATATCTGCTACACCAAAACGAAGGCCGACGTTGTGAATGCCATCTACCTTGCTGCCGAAAATGAGAACACAATGCCCGAAACCATTGTCATCAAGGGAATTACGCCGAAGAAAAAGGCTGATATCACGCTGCTTGGCGCCAAAGGCGAACTAAAATGGAAAACTAAAAACGGTGCGACAACCATTGAAATCCCTTCGAAGCTGCGTGAGAATCCTCCGTGCAAGCACGCGTGGACTTTTCAGATCAGCGAAGTCCAATAATTGGTTTCACGCAAAGAGGCGCGAAGGCGCAAAGCATTATTGACCACATAAAAAAAGAAACCCGGCTATTTGACCGGGCTTTTCTTTTTATCGTTTATCAGATTTTATTCCTGATCGGGTTGTTCGGCGGCTCCGCCTTTTTCAACGCTCAGCAGTTCCACTTCGAAAATAAGCGCGGAACCGGCGGGAATGGGGCCTTGTTTCTGGTTGCCATAACCGAGGTCGGGAGGAATAAAAAGCATATAGGTTGCTCCGGGTTTCATGAGTTTTACGCCTTCTGACCAGCCGGGAATCACGCCGTTAACGGGGAATTTGGCAGGTTCGCCACGCTCGCGCGATGAGTCGAAAACGGTGCCGTCGAGCAGTTTGCCCACATAATGAACTTCAACCACATCGGTATCTGACGGTGAATCGCCATTGCCTTCCTTGATGATGGCATATTGCAGGCCGCTGGCTGTTTCTACAACACCGGGTTTGGTTTTATTTTCGGCAAAAAACTGCTTGTTAGCTTCAATTGTTTGTGTTAGCTCGGCAGCTTCACGATCCTGGCGTTCTTTCATCAGTTTCTGATTCCAAGTTTGGAATATCTGCATGATCTCTTCCTGTGTGAAAAGTGTATCGGCGCTGCTCATCACATCTTTCATCCCGCGGCTCAGCATATCATAATTTATTTCCACGTTATTCTTGCGGAAACTCCTCACAATATCGGTGCCGATGATATAACTCACGGTATCGGTGCTATTCAGCATCTGAAGGGGTGCGGCGGCTTCTTTTTTCGATTTTTTACACTTCTTTTCTTTTTTCTGGGCATAAACAGATGTGCCACCGGCGATCAGCGCCAGCATCAGTATAACAACGGTTATTTTCTTCATCTTGATTTATTTGTGAGGCGCAAAAGTAGTGATTTACGGCAACTGTAACGTTAAGAAATGTGAAAAGTTGGGAATCCGTGCTCTGCCAGAGTCAGCATTAAATTCTATTTATTGCTTGATAAACTTCCCCACTTCCACCGTTTTATCATTGCTCAGCCGGACGAAATAGAGGCCGGGTGGGAGTGTACTTATTTCGATCACAGTGTCCTGATGCACAGTTTCAACTGACATGACCAACTCCCCGGCACTGTTCATAATGGTCAATGTTCCTGTAACCGGCGGGCATGATGTACTGACAACAACAAATTGAGAGGCAGGATTTGGAAAAAAAGCGAGGCTTGCGGTTTTGGCACCGGCTTCTCCGATGCCGATAGCGCATGCATTCACAACCTCTTCGCTGCTGTTGCACCCGGCTGCATTGTCGTGAAGTATAACATCATCAGCCGATTGTGACAAGTAGCCGCAAATGCTTTTTACATCGCAAACCGTAAGTGAATCATTGTCAATAATATAAATGCTCTCAATTTTTGTACCTTCAATATTGTCAATCCCAGCCAGGCTTTTGAGCGATTGGTTCTGGAATATCCAAAGTCCTCCGCCTATAGAAGTCACCTTTTCAAGCCCGGCAAGAGAAGAAAGCCCGTGGCTATAGCCGATATGCAGACCCTGCCCGATTGATTCAAGCTTTTGGAACCCGGTAAGACTGGTAAGCGACTCATTGAAAAAAATATACAGGTAACCACCAATATTTTCCAGGTTTTTCAGCCCGTCTAAACTTACGAGAGAGGTATTATTTTCAATATGCAGCAAGCCATCAATTGAGGTAACATGTTCAAGTCCCGAAAGCGATACCAGCTTATGATTGAATGAAATGTACAGGTCCCCGCCGAAGGAGGTGAGGGTGTACAGACTATCGAGACTCGTGATTTCATTTCCGTATATGTTCACATTGCCTTCAATTCTGGAACATCCGGGATAATTCGCCGGGAAGCTGTCTATCTCGGCCTGGGTTGCAAATTCGATTCCTCCCGGCAAGCAACCCTGAGGAAACGCGGAGTATGCTGACATGAATAGTACAGCGAGAAAAGTCATTACTTTCTTCATAATCAAATATTTAAACAATTACGCTTACTCTGTATAATTCTATTTTTAAAAGGCTCATTGTTTCACAAATTTCCCCACTTCCACTGTTTTATCATTACTGAGGCGGACAAAATAGAGGCCGGGTGGGAGGGTAGAAATATTGATTGATGTTGTATTTTCATCACTTTTAGTGGAAATCATTTCCTCTCCACTTGCGTTGAAAATGCTGACAAGGCTGCCGTCCGGGCAGGGAGACCCAACAGTAATCACTGAGCTTGCCGGGTTTGGGACTACTAAGAGGTATTTTATTGTTTCAGGCTCGCTGATTGAAAGATGTTCACACGCTTCTTCAACTTCCTGCCTTGATAGACAACCTTCAGCATTGCTCGCGATCGAAACATTGGCTGATGGCAGAGCTAAATAATCACAAACACTCTTTATGGCACATTCTGCTAAACATTTATTATTCATGATTTTCAATATTTGAATGTTATTTGCGTCGATATTTGAAATTGCAGAAATATCCAGCAGCCTGTTATTATTAAATATGACAATATCACTACTATCCAGATTTATAAGATTGTCTAAGCCTGACAGGCTGGTTATTCCAAAATTATACTGGATTAAAACGTCTCCGTTTACTGTTTGTAAATTTTGCAGTCCGTTGAAATCTGTTAATGAATCATTAAATGAAATATTCAGGTCGCCACCAATGGATGCAATGCTGTCGAACCCTGCCAGGTTTGGTATTGATATATTATTCTTAAACGAAAGGTTACCGGGTATGTTATTGATACCTATCAGACTCTCAATACTCTGCAGATTGAAACATTTATCGATTGTCAGCCCGTTGCCAATGTATTGCAAATTCTCAAGTCCATTAAGATTTACAAGCTCATTGCAGAGACTAATTTTCAATGATCCTCCAATTGAATCTAAAGAAGATAATGCTGAGATATCAGACATAAAATGGTTCGTGGTGAGGGTAAGGTTATTCCCTACAGAAGATAAATTATCCAGTCCATTTAGATTCTGAAGTGAATAGTTCTCATTAATATATAGATCTTCACCAATTGTCTGTAATGCCTCTAACCCGGAACAATTAACAAGGTAGAAATTGTTATCTACATAAAGAGTACCAACTATGGTGTTCAGGTTATCTAAACCCTCAAAATTTAGAAGATTTACGTTGTAGTTGATTAAAAAGTTGTCGCCAATAGTTGTAAGATTGCTCAAGCCTTCCAGATTCACCAGTGAATCACAGGCGGCTATCATCAGATTTCTATTGATTTTTACCAGGTTGTTTAAACCGTTGAGATTTTTCAACCTTCTGCAGTCTATTTCGAGGTAGCCGCCTATAGAATCCAAAGAATTCAAGCCTTCCAGATTAGTAATATCGCCTGAATACAATATTTCAACTGATCCTTCAATATAAGAGCACCCCGGGTAATTGATCTGGAAACTGTCAATCTGTGCTTGGGTTGTAAATTCTATTCCATCAGGCAAACAGCCCTGAGAAAACGCAGAACATGCTGATATCAACAACGCCGCTAGGAGAAAAATCACCTTTTTCATGACTGAATACTTTGATAATAAGCTGCTAAAAAAATGTCTCCTCAACCGATCATTAAACCAATCCCAAATATAATAAATTTCCGCATAAATATTTTTATCAAATAATGCAATAAACCCAACAAATAAATACTTCAATCGTTATTCATCTGACATATTTCCTGCGTATTTTAGGTATTTGTTTCACACATCCTTCCCCATGGGTCCACAGTCTGATTTTCAGCACGATACAATACCAACCCTCTTTACCGAAAGGCTGATTATGAGGCCATTTGCCGTAACCGACGGGCCAATT
This sequence comes from Bacteroidota bacterium, assembly GCA_022711175.1. Lineage (GTDB taxonomy): Bacteria > Bacteroidota > Bacteroidia > Bacteroidales > UBA4417 > UBA4417. The sequence goes on from JAKLFM010000008.1 coordinate 40,560, forward strand.
GTAAGGGAGCTTGCCGGAAATGTAAAAGTTGCCGAAAACACCCTCAACATGCCGTACCCATACCCGGAAGGCGAAGCGGAGAAATGGATTGCTACCCACAATGCCGAATTCATCGAAAAGCGAAACCTTGTTCTTGCCATCTGCAATAAGGACAACAGCTTGCTGATTGGCTGTATCGGATTGCAATTTAACCTGGCGCTTGGCAATGCCGAACTTGGTTACTGGATTGGCGAACCTTACTGGAACAAAGGTTATGCTACCGAGGCGGCCCGGGCAATGATCCGGTACGGATTTAAAAAGCTTGGGCTGCATAAGATTTTCGCCAATGTGTATGTTACCAATCCCGCTTCGGCAAAAGTTCTTAAAAACTGCGGCATGAAACAGGAAGGTTATCTCGAAAAACACATCCGTCACTGGGGCAGCTATAAGGACATCCTGGTTTTCGGGGTTACTTCGGTATGAAAATAGATCATCAATAAACAACATAGTCACAAAGATTTCAAAGGAGGAACGACATTATGAAAATTTCACTGGTTTTCGAGGGAAGGCTCGTTGCGCCGGACATTTGCAAGCGATACAGAAGCCTGCGCTGGCATGTGTGTCGGTGCGGCTTGTGTCGCGTTGAAGAGCCGAACCGTAGAAAACAAGAACTACTTTCACGAGCACCACAATATGAGCAAGATGCGAGTAAATTTTCATAAAGTCTTGACTTTTTCTTTGTTACTTTCTTTTGTGGCAAGACAAAAGAAAGTAATTAGTTATCTGAAGTTTAAGTAATCGACGCTCAAGTTATCCAGAAAATATTTGCAACATTAGAAAGTGCCTATCTGCCCAATCTATCAAATAAACAATAACTGATTACGCCCATGAAAAAAGCTCTCTATCTTCTTATGCTTACCGCTATTGTGCTGGCATCCTGTACCAACCAACGGACCATCAGGGTAAAAAAGACCAACTTCGACCCCGAAGCGCAACGGGGACAGAACCTCGTCTTCACCTTTAACCATGAGCTTATTTCCGATTCGGCACTCCTGAACAAATGGGATACAACTGTTTATATAAAGTTTGAACCTGCCATAAAAGGGCGTTTCATGTGGACGGGCAAGGCGGAAATCACTTTCTCACCATCGCAGTTGCTGGCGCCGAGCACCGATTTCAAAGCAACACTTACAGATGCCCTCCTCAAATACAGCAAGAAAAATCCCGGGGTTGACAGCAAGCCACTGGCATTCCATACGCCATACATTACACTCGAAACCATAAGCAGCTACTGGGCTTTGGGCACTGATCCACTGTCAACCATCGAAGTGCGATTGCTGCTATCGTTCAACGGGCCGGTTTCGCCTTCACAACTGGCCTCCGTCACTACTGTGGAAGTTAACGGTAAACCAATGACATACAGAATAATAACTCAAAGCGATGCCGAAGTGATGGAGCTGGCTTTCACTGACCAGGCGCAGACGCCCGACGAGGTTTCGAATGGCAAAATAACCTTTGGCAAAGGTCTGTCATGTGTGGGCAGTGCATACAAAACCACTGAACCTATTGTAAAGGAGTTCACTGTACCATCGAAAGAGAAACTTTCCATCACCGATATCTCGCCCGATTTTGAAAACGGCGGAGGAGTAATTTATATCACAACTACGCAGCCGCTTTTGGATGAGGGACTTACTGAGCTTATTACGGTTGATCCTGCCGTGAGTTTTACTACCGAAATACTTCCAAATGGCGTAAAACTCAAAGGATCTTTCCTGGCAAGCCAGGCTTATACCGTAAGAATTTTGCCTTCGCTGAAAAGTGTTTTTGGCCGCGAACTGGGGGAAGAATACGTGCAAACGGTTGCCTTCGGCACTCCTGAACCATACCTTGCATTTGCCGAAAAGAATGCCCTTTACCTTTCGACCAAAGGATCGCGAAACCTGGGCGTAAACATTATCAACATTCCCGAAGTGCGTGTGAGTGTTTTTAAGGTGTACGAAAACAACCTTCAGCATTACATGCGCCGGGGACAGGAATGGCGCTGGGATTACGAGGACGATGAGTATTACGACTATGTTACATACCCTTTTGATGAGGATTACGGTCGCCAGGTGATGAGCAAAGTGATCAAAACAAGGTCGTTGCCAAAATCAGGAAATATCTCGCTGCTCAACATCGACCTCGCCGATTTCCAGGTGACCGACAATTTCAGGGGAATGTATGTAGTAAAGGCTGAATCGGTTGACAGGCGCTGGCTGCAGGATGCCGTGATGGTCTCGCTCTCCGACCTTGGCATTATCGTTAAAGAAGGAACCGACGATATACTCGTGTTCGTTAATTCGCTGAGCGATGCATCGCCGGTGAAAGGTGCGAAAATTGACTTTTACAGTTCCAACAACCAGAAAATATACAGCGTTAATACCGACAGCCGTGGCGCCGCATTGCTGAAGAATATCAAAACACAGTCGCCGGGATTCAAGCTGAGTATGGTGACGGCCGATTACCAGGGCGATTTCAATTTCATCCTCTTCAATTCTTCGCAGGTTGAAACTTCCCGTTTCGACGTTGGCGGCAAACGCACCAATAACCTCAACTACGATGTGTTTCTGTACGGCGACCGTGACTTGTACCGGCCCGGCGACACCGTTTATTACAATACGATCGTCAGGACACTGCAATGGCAAACAGTAAAAGATTTGCCCTTGAAAATAAGAGTTTTAGCACCTAATGGCAAGGAATACCAAAGCCAGCGTAAACAACTCAGTGCAAGCGGCTCCGCTTCGGGATTGTTTTTTATACCTCCGGCAGCAATGACAGGAACATACTCCATCGAAGTGTTTTCATCGAACAATGTACTGTTGGCTTCGCGTCGTATCGCGGTGGAGGAGTTCATGCCCGACAGGATAAAAGTCGCGGTAAAAACTGATAAAACCGTTTACAATTCCGGTGAAGCAATTGTTGCAGCCATTCAGGCTGATAACCTGTATGGAACGCCCGCTGCCAACCGCAAGTATGAAACCGAACTGCGGCTTTCGCGTAAAAGCCTGAAACCGAAAGCATTTCCCGATTACAAATTCACGGTTGAATCGAAAAATATGCCTTACCTGACAACCATCAGCAGTAGCGGAGTCACCGATGCCGATGGCAAAGCCGTGCAGACAATCAAGCCTGATGCCTACGAAAGTATCGGCATTCTGGATGGAACGCTCTTCACCACCGTTTTTGATGAAACCGGCAGGCCGGTAAACCGACTGAGCAGGATCGAAATTCAAACTCAACCGGTTTTTATAGGGATTAAAAACTTCGACAGTTGGGTTAGCACCCGGAAACCATTGAATTTCAAGCTTATCGCCGTAAACCGTGACGGAAAAGCGCAAGGCAATGTGCAGGCTCAGGTTGTTATTTCGCACCATAAATATGAAACGGTGATTGAACGCGACGGTAACCGCTACCGTTATGTTTCGCAGCAAAAGGAAACCGTGGAGTTATCGAAAACGGTGAACATTTCATCGTCCGGTTTGTTAGTGCCGTTCACCCCTGCACAGTCAGGTGAGTATAGTGTAAAAGTGATGCTGCCCGGTAGTCAGAACTTTGTTGCCTCCTCGTTTTATGCCTATGGCTGGAACGACACCGATTATACCTCCTTTGAAGTGAACCGCGAAGGCGAGGTGACCATCTCGGCCGACAAGGAGCTTTACCAGCCCGGCAACAAAGCAAAACTCCTGTTCAGCACGCCTTTCGATGGCAAAATGCTTGTCACTTTTTCACGAAACAACGTATTGGAATACAAATACATAGATGTTAAAAATAAATCAGCAAGCCTGGTACTCGATGTTTCGGATCAGCACCTGCCGAATGTATATGTTGAAGCCACCCTGTTCAAGAAAATAACCGATACCGAAATGCCCCTCACTGTGGCCCATGGCGTGGTTTCGGTTAAAGTTGATGATCCAAAGACCAAGGCTGAAATCGCAATTAAAGCACCCGACAGATCGCGGTCGTCAACAAAACAACTCATTACCATCAATACCCTTCCCAATGCCGAAGTGACTGTAGCAGTGGTGGACGAAGGAATCCTGCAGGTTACGGGATACCCGACGCCCGATCCTCATGGATGGTTTTTCCAGAAACGTGCCCTCGAAGTTTCATCCTACGATGTTTACGGACAATTGTTCCCCGAAATGCGCCGTTCAGGTTCCAGTCCTGCCGGTAGCGAGGCCTTCGACCTGGCAAGGCGCATCAATCCGCTCACATCCAAAAGGGTAAAGCTTATTTCGAAGTGGAGCGGAGTCCTCAAATCGGACGGCAAAGGACAGGTGAGTTTCCCGGTTGATATTCCGCAATTCTCAGGAGCCCTGCGTGTTATGGCTGTAGCATATAAAGAAGACCGGTTTGGCTCGGCCGAAAAAACAATACGTGTTGCCGACCCGGTTATCATCAGTTCGGCATTGCCGCGGTTTATGAGTCCCGGCGACAAAGTGACAATGCTGGTAAACCTCACGAACACCACCAACACTGCTGCCAAAGCATCCATTGATGTTTCGGCAAACATTCCGTTGTCAGTTTCTGGAAATTCTAAACAATCGGCAACCCTCGAAGTGAACCGCGAGCAGGCTTTCACTTTTGAAATTGCCGCAGGAAATGGCATCGGGAATGGGGTTGTGAATGTGACGGTGAATGCTATGGGACAAAAGTTCACCGAAAAAATTGAGTTGCCTGTCAGGCCTGCATCGGGTCTTACTTTTATCACTGGTTCAGGTATGGTGAAAGGGGGCAGTTCAGCAACACTTCAAACTATCAAGGAATTGATGCCACAAGGTGTACGGTCACGCTTACTGCTAAGCAAATCTCCGGCTGCCGAATACCTGAAGAATCTCAGCGATCTTATCCGTTATCCCTACGGCTGCATGGAACAAACGGTGTCGGCGGCTTTCCCGCAACTTTACCTGCGCGACCTTGCCGCCTCGGCACATCAGCAGCTTATTGCCCCTGCCGACGACCGTTTCGGAACACCCGAAAACAACATTCAGCAGGCGATTTACATGGTTGAGGCACACCAGTTGTACAACGGCGGTTTCCCGATGTGGCAAAGCGGCGGCGCCGACCAGTGGTGGATTTCGGCATATATTGCCCACTTCCTCACCGAAGCGCAGAAAGCCGGCTACCAGACCAACGATCTGGTACTCTCCAATGCCTTGAAATACCTCGAACAAAAGGTGAAAAACAGGCAGATGGAAACTTATTTCTACACAAGCGCTTCGGGCGTTATTTCCTCAGTAACTACTCCGGCGCAGGAAATCTTTTATTCGCTGTATGTGCTTGCATTGGCCGACAGGGCGCAGATTCCCACGATGAACTTCTATAAATCGGAGGCCGGTAATCTTACTTCCGAGAGCCGCTACCTGCTTGCAGCAGCTTACATGATTGCCGGCGACCGCCGCAGTTACCAGGCCGTTCTGCCTCTGGCATTCGGGACTTCAAAAATTCAATCGCTGGCAGGCCGCTCGTTTGCTTCCTATCTCCGCGACCGCGCCATTGCCCTCAACGCGCTGCTCGAAGCTGATCCCAATAATCCGCAGGTTGGCCTGCTGCTTCAAACTATCGGCAGGGAGATGAAGCAGCAACGATATCTCACCACACAGGAAAACGCTTTTTGTATGACAGCCATTGGGAAGTTTGCCCGTAAAAATGCCGGTACTGATGTAAAAGCCGGCATCACCATCGGGGGCAAACAAGCCAAACCTTTCACCGGTGACGACCTGGTGTTTACTGACAATCTCTCTTCGGCAAAAGCCACGATCACGGCCACCGGCAACGGAAACCTTTATTATTTCTATGAGCTTTCGGGCATACCTTACAAGCCTGCCACCGGCGACGAAGATCATTCCATTAAGGTGCGCAAGCAGTTCCTGAACCGCGACGGGCAGGCGATCGACGGGAGTTCATTTAAAGTTAACGACCTGGTAATCATAAAAATAACAGCAGAAACCGATGGTGGTAAAACCATTGAAAATGTTGCCATCACCGATTTATTGCCGGCCTGTTTCGAAAATGAGAACTCTCGTTTGCTCGCCGAACGTAGTTACCCCTGGCAGTCGAACGCTACTACTCCTGACTACCAGGACATTCGCGACGACAGGGTGAGTTTCTTCACAACCCTGAGCGGCAGCGTATCAACTTTTTACTACACAATAAGAGTGGTGAACAAAGGAAGCTATACCATGGGGCCGGTGAGCGCCGATGCCATGTACAATCCCGCTTACAGGTCGGTATCGGGGAGCAGGGTTGTGAGAGTGGAATAGGTTGTTCTGCCGCTCTTTTGACGTTGCAGATGCAATTTCATCCGGAAATTTGCTTTCAGGCCAAAATCAGAAAGCCTGATTCAATACTTTTGTCCCGCCGGTAGAAGTTCAGTAATGAACCGCCACAACGACTATTTATTTTTGACCTGAGCAGCCACTATGAAAGCTGATATTTCGCACGAAGGAACCATCACAAGCATTACTGATAAAGTGGTCAGGGTGCAGATTGTATCGCAGTCGGCCTGCTCGTCGTGCCGGGCTAAGGGAATGTGTGCCGCGTTTGATATGAGCGAGAAGGAGGTTGAAGTGAAAAATGATCACAAATATGCACTCAAAGCCGGCGACCATGTTGATCTTGTAATGACCCAAACCATGGGCAATAAAGCGGTAGTACTAGGGTATTTCCTGCCATTTTTGCTGGTCTTGCTAACGCTCATCATTACTTCTCAATTCATGGGCGAACTCTATGCAGGTTTGGTTTCGCTGGCTGTGCTGGCACCCTATTACCTGTTGCTTTATCTGCTCAAAGACCGTTTGAGCAACACATTCGATTTCAGGGTGAAACTATTGCAGGAAGCTATTTCACCGGTTGAAAGTTAATCTTTGGCCAGAGTGCTTTTTTACCGTTGTTCCACTCGTTGATAAAACATATAAGGGCAGATTCTGAAAACTAAGAGTCTGAAAGCCTGAAAATCAATTCACAAACATAGACGTAATTTGTTAATCCGAAAATCCGGGTGTAATGCTTTTTCTATTGGAGAAAGGTAGTAATTTTGCCGGGTTTTACTAAACTGTATAAAATCAAAATCCAATGAAAAGACTAATTGCTTTTTTAGCTGCTGCGGCGCTTATTTCAGCTTGTTCAAACAATGGCGGTAATAATCAGAAAGCTTCAGAGAACAATAATCAAAACCATATTGAGATCACAAATGATATGGAGAATGCCCTCAGTATGATACCATCGTGGTATAACGAAAATCATGTGATTAAGATGAGCGAACCTCCCGCCCATTCAGGATCATATGCGTGTATCACAGATGAAACCCTGCAATACAGTTATACATTTAAGGAATTATTGAAAAATATCAACGAAGGAGTTCCCAAATTGGTCACGGTTTCTGGTTGGATGTATGCCACTGAGCCAAATCCTGTAATCTCCATCATCTGCAATGTTGATGAAAATAAAAAATCGATCAGCTGGAAAGCAGTGCCACTTAAGGATGAACTTAACGAAGCCGGAAAATGGGTGGAGTTTACTGCTAACTTTTATTACAACGATGTGCAGTTGAAGCCGGAGAATGAACTCGGGATATTGGCCTGGAACCAGGACAAGAAGACAGTGTATATTGACGATCTCAAAATAACCCTCGAGTATTAATTTTTCAGCCAATCATACTACTGACCTGGCTATAGACAGATAAATCTCCTTTGAAAAGCAATGTTCATAAGCAGAGTTTTCGCTTAAGGGGAATCTTGTACGATTTGAATCGGTACAGGTTTATGATACTTACTGAAAATGAACATTTTACTCCGTAGCCAGAACCTAGAATACTTAGGATAAATTCCATCAAAATGATCAATAAGCGGATTAATTCAAATTGGTTTGTCAACCTTATTTTTATATTGGTTCTGGCAGGATTAAGCTGGTACTTCAATTTTGATGAAACTTTTTTTAAGCCTCCTCAATCGGTGCATACATGGCGGCAGACTAACAGCCTGTCGATGACGCAGATGTACTACCAGTATAACCTTCCGTTCTTTCAACCCGAGATCCAGAATCAGAACAGTGATCATGGAATGAGCGGTAAATCAGTCGGCGAGTTTCCAGTCATTTACTTTTTAATGGCCAAGATATGGCAGATTTTCGGGAAATCGGAAGCAACCTATCGCATTATTCAGTGGCTGATTCTTCTCACCGGATGTTTCTTTCTTTTCAGATTACTCATTCCGTTAACCGGAAATGCAGTAAGGGCGGGATTTATCAGCCTGCTTGTTGTGACATCGCCAATGTTCATCTTTTATGGTCCTAACTTTCTGCCCGATGCGCCTGCACTATCTTTCACTTTTATTGCCTGGTATCTTTTGTACAGGTTCACACAAAGCCGAAAAGCCTGGCTGCTGTGGGTGGCTTCAGTTTTTATGTTCCTTGCGCTGACGCTCAAAATCACAACAGGTGTGAGCATTGCTGCGATTGGCTTCTGGATGTTGTTCGAAACCCTGTTCATAGCTCCTGAAAAGCGGATTTTCAATTTCCGTTTTATTCACTACATTCCTTTTATCATAGGGCTTGCAGCCACTTTTGCCTGGTACAGGTATGTTACCTACTATACCGAACTGCATGGAGGCCACTTCTCTGTATTCGGTACCTGGCCTATCTGGCGTTTGAACCACGATCAGATATTGAAAGTAGTTGATGGTGTCAGGCAAATTTACTTCCGTGAATATTTCAGTCCCGTTTTACAATATATAACAATCGCTGTATGGGTATTCATGTTATTCAGGATCAGGAAGATACATCCTTTTCTTGGTTTTCTTCTCATTGTCATGCAAATTGGTTTTCTGGCAGTTTATGCTCTGTGGTTCCAACTCCTCGAAGCGCATGACTATTACCTCATTTCCCAGATGCAATCGTTTGTGATCGTCTGGATTGTATTTTTTATATACCTGAAAGATAAAAAGTGGTGGAATCATTGGCTGACAGGTATTGTTCTTGTAGCTGCGATTGCAATACTCGCCCACGACGGAATGTTTCGCCATACCCAACGATACATAGGCTGGATGAATGAACACTATACGAAGCACCTCGAAGCGCTTACCGAAATCGAACCTTATTTTCAGCAATGGGGTATAGGTACAGAAGACAAAGTAATATCCATTCCTGATAACGCCATGGTCGGTTCGTTGTACTACATGGACAGAAAAGGATATATTAATTTTGGAAACGATTTCACCAAAGAGGAAACCTTCAGGCAGCGAATAAATGACGGAGCCAAATACCTGATTGTTATTGATACATCAGTGCTCCGTCAGCCGGTTGTCAGGAAATTTGCCACAGATTCTATAGGATCATACCGGAATGTTGTGGCATACAGGCTTAAATCGTCTGTGATGATCCGCCGATACTGAGATAATCCTTTACAGCGTTTATTCTTTTTCAGGCCCAAACAGAGTATTTCTGATAATTGATAACCTGAATGTTATCGCTTTACGAGCATCTCCCAATTTAAACCCTTTCTAAAAATATCATCAAAGCCTTATTGGTATTGATATATATAGAAATTTTCATGTTAATTCATTAACATTAGAGGTTCTAATTATCAATAAATCAGTGCAATAGAAGCAATAAAAAACAGGCAAATATCTTTCACCATTCGCGCAATAGTATTTACATTTGCCCGCGTTAAGAGCCAAAGGCACACATTGCCAGGCTTCAGCAGGTTGATCATTTACAAAGGAGGCTAATCGTGAATCAGGCCGTTTTGTTCGCTGTCATTACACTGGGTGTTATTGGGATTGCTTCGGCAGCAATTCTGTTCATAGTAGCACAAAAATTCAAGGTTATTGAAGATCCCCGCATTGATGAAGTAGCCGATGCCCTGCCCGGCGCCAACTGCGGAGGTTGCGGATATGCCGGTTGCCGCAATTTTGCCGAAAAAATAGTGAGCGCAGGTTCGCTCGAAAATCTTAACTGCCCTGTCGGCGGCAGTAACGTGATGAAGCAGGTTGCCGCTATTATGGGGCTTGTAGCCGAGGAGAAAGATCCGATGGTGGCCGTGCTACGCTGCAATGGTTCTTTTGCTCACGCACCTAAAAAAGTGGTTTACGACGGCGCCCTCAATTGCCAGTTTGCCAATGCCCTGTACACTGGCGAAAGCGGCTGCCCCAATGGTTGCCTCGGCCTGGGCGACTGTGTTGATTCGTGTGCTTTCGATGCCATGTACATTGACGAAGCTACAGGGCTGCCGGTAATTATTGAAGATAAATGCACATCCTGCGGCGCCTGCGTTAAAGCGTGTCCGCGCCATATAATCGAATTGCGTAAAAAAGGTCCCAAAAGCAAACGCATTTTCGTGTGTTGTGTAAATACCGAAAAAGGCGCCGTTGCACGCAAAAATTGTGAAGTAGCCTGCATAGGCTGCGGTAAATGTGTGAAAGTGTGCAACTTTGAGGCCATCACCATGGAGAACAACCTGGCATACATCAACTTCGAAAAATGTACCCTTTGCAGGAAATGCGTTGAAGAGTGTCCTACCAATGCCATCCATGAGCTTAACTTCAAACCGCGTGCGCCCAAACACCCTGCTGATAAACAGGAAGAAGTTGTGGCCTGATCGCTGATTTTCAAAGAAATACCTTACATACAGGAACAATATCACAGGCATATAACATGCTGAAAACATTCAAAAAAGGCGGCGTGCATCCGCACGAAAACAAGCTCTCTGCCGATAAGCAGGTTCAGATGCTACCCCCGCCGCTAAAAGTGTACATCCCTTTGGGACAAAGTCTTGGCGCACCCGCCAGGCCGCTTGTTGACAAAGGCGCTGAAGTGAAAACCGGTCAGCTTATTGCCAAAGGCGAATCATTCATATCCGCTAATGTCCATTCAAGCGTTTCCGGCAAAGTGGTGAAAATCGACGATATCACCGATACCAGCGGTTATCGCCGCAAGGCTGTTTTTATTGAAACCGCAGGCGACGACTGGATTGATACCATTGACCGCAGCCAAACAATCGTGCGCGAATGCAAACTTTCGCAACAGGAGATCATCCGCAAAATCAATGAAATGGGCATCGTTGGGCTGGGAGGAGCAACTTTCCCATCGCATGTTAAGCTGTCGGTTCCCGAAGGGAAAAAAGCCCAAACCCTTATCATTAATGGCGTTGAATGTGAGCCTTACCTCACTGCCGACCACCGGCTGATGCTCGAAAGAGGGGAGGAGATACTGGTAGGCATCACCATCCTTATGAAAGCCCTGGGCGTTAACAAAGCAGTGATCGGTATTGAAAACAACAAACCCGATGCCATCGCCCATATGCAAAAATTGGCTGCTGACTTCAAAGGCATTGACATTGTTGCCCTGAAAGTCAAATACCCGCAGGGTGCCGAGAAACAGCTCATCAAAGCCGTTACCGGACGGGAAGTTCCTTCGCAGAAACTGCCTATTGAGGTTGGTTGTGTGGTGAATAACGTAGGTACTGCCTTTGCCGTTTATGAAGCTGTTCAGAAGAATAAGCCCCTTTTCGAACGGGTTGTTACCGTTACAGGCAAGAATGTTGCCTCTCCGTCTAATTTCCTTGTGCGCATCGGGACGCCCGTTGCCGACCTTATCGAAAAAGCGGGTGGAGTTCCCGAAAACACGGGTAAAATCATCAGCGGCGGGCCTATGATGGGCAAAGCGCTCAACTCAACCGAAATACCGGTTGTAAAAGGCACCTCGGGAATTCTTCTTTTCCCCGAAAGTGATTCAAAACGGGTAAAGGTTCAGCCTTGTATCCGCTGTGCCAAGTGCGTTTCGGCCTGTCCTATGGGTTTGGAGCCATATCTTCTCGAACGCGAAGTAAACGCTGCCTTATGGGATGAAGCCGAAACCGACCGCGTGATGGATTGTATGGAATGCGGTAGTTGCCAGTTTACATGCCCTTCGGGCCGTCCGCTGCTCGATTACCTCAGGCTGGGGAAAAATAAAGTCGGTCAGATCATTCGTTCACGAACCAAATAAAGCTATGCAGTTACTCACCATATCAGGATCGCCGCATGTACATGGCGATCAGAGTGTTAAAAAGATCATGTGGGGCGTGGTGGTAGCATTGATACCGGCTATGCTCGTTTCGTTCTGGTATTTCGGACTGGGGGCGCTATTGTCAATTTGCGTCGCTGTAGCCACCTGTATTACAGTGGAATACCTGGTTGCGAAATTTATTCTCAAACAGGAACCATCCATCAGCGACGGCTCAGCAATCATCACCGGCATATTGCTGGCTTTCAATGTTCCCAGCAACCTGCCCTGGTGGGAGCTTGTAATTGGCAGCGTTTTTGCCATTGCGGTAGTCAAAATGTCCTTCGGCGGCCTCGGTAAAAACCCTTTTAATCCTGCACTTGCAGGACGTGTTTTTATGCTGATTTCTTTCCCTGTTGATATGACCAGTTGGCCGTTGCCCGTTCAAAACCGAATGGTTATTGTTGATGCGCTTACCGGGCCAACAGCCCTCGGAACGCTGAGCGAAGGCATTAAGAATGGTGAAACGGTTTCGCAACTGGCCTCAAAACTACCCGATTACACTCACCTCATGATGGGAAATATCGGCGGGTCGCTGGGGGAAGTATCGGCCATAGCATTGCTCATAGGCGGTATTTATATGATCTGGCGAAAGATTATCTCCTGGCACATTCCCGTGTCCTACCTGCTTACTGTGTTCCTGTTTACAGGCCTTCTATGGCTTATTAATCCTGAAAGGTATATCGATCCCGTATTTCACCTTCTTGCCGGTGGATTGATCCTTGGAGCGGTTTTCATGGCTACCGACATGGTTACATCACCCATGACTACCAAAGGGATGCTGATCTTCGGGTTGGGATGCGGCCTGCTCACTGTATTAATACGTGTTTGGGGATCATACCCCGAAGGTGTTTCGTTCGCAATACTCATTATGAATGCTGTAACACCATTGCTCAACAAATACATAAAGCCTGTACGCTTTGGTGAAAAGGTTAAAGCGTAAAAATTATCAATGAACTATTTAAGAGTGTAACACGATGTCGAAAAAGCTGGAATCAACACTCAAAAACATGATCCTATGCCTGCTGCTGATTTCAGTAGCCATGGCAGGGGCGCTGGGTTTCGTGTATGGCATGACCAAAGAACCCATTGAGAAGGCAAATAAAGCCAAGGAAATACAAGCTGTCAAGGATGTTTTACCGGAGTTTGACAACGATCCTACCATAGATGCAAAGGAAATGGAAGGACTCAGGTTTTATTTCGCAACCAAGGCAGGGCAACCAGTAGGCTGTGCTGTGAAAACCTTTACCGAAAAAGGTTTCAGCGGCCATTTCGAAATGATGGTTGGATTTAAACCAGATGGTTCGGTCAATAAGATAGTGGTGCTCGAACATAAGGAAACACCGGGTTTGGGTTCAAAAATGAAAGAACCAAAATTCGCCGGTCAGTTCAATGGCCTCAATATCGGAACATTGAAAGACAAGTTGCTGAAAGTGAAAAAGGACGGCGGAACCGTTGATGCCATCACTGCAGCAACCATCAGTTCCCGCGCTTATTGCGACGGTGTTCAGAAAGCCTATAACCTCTATATGAATAAAATGCACACGGCAGCAGAACAGGTAGCTGATACCACGAAAGGAGTGACAAAATGAGTGTTTTAAAAAATTTCACCAACGGACTGATAAAAGAGAACCCCACTTTTGTGCTGGTACTTGGCACCTGTCCGACCCTTGCGGTGACAACAGCAGCCATGAACGGCATCGGAATGGGCGCCGCGACAACATTTGTGCTGGTTTGTTCCAATGTGATGATCGCTGCGCTTAAAAATGTTATCCCCGACAAAGTGCGCATCGCGGCATTTATTGTTATTATCGCCACTTTCGTCACCATTGTTGACCTGGTAATGAAAGCTTACACCCCTGACCTTTACAAAACACTGGGCATTTTTATCCCGCTCATTGTAGTAAACTGTATCATACTTGGCCGTGCCGAAGCTTTCGCACAAAAGAACAACGTAATACCGGCATTACTTGACGGCCTTGGTATGGGACTGGGCTTTACACTGGCCATAACCCTCATGGGGTCAATTCGCGAAATCCTGGGAAACGGTTCGGTTTTCGATATCAGGCTAATATCGCAGGAAGCCAAAACTATCCTTATCTTCATACTGCCTCCGGGGGCTTTTATCACGTATGGCTACCTCATCGCCATTATGAACAACATCAAGCGCAAGTATTCTATCTGATGATTCAATGTGTTGATAAGCAATATATTAAATAAAAAACACAGAACATGGAACTCATTAAAATCGTCATATTAGCACTCATTGTCAATAATGTTGTTCTGGCACAGTTTCTCGGCATATGTCCGTTCCTGGGCGTTTCGAACAAGGTGGGCACATCCATTGGCATGGGCGCCGCGGTTATCTTTGTAATGGCGCTTGCAAACCTCGTAACATACCTGATACAGAACTTCATACTGGTGCCGCTGCACATCGAATTTATGCAGACCATTACCTTTATCTTCATTATTGCCTTTCTTGTGCAGGTTGTTGAGATCATTCTCAAAAAGTCTGCGCCTTCGTTGTACCAGGCACTGGGTATCTACCTGCCGCTGATCACTACCAACTGCGCTGTGCTCGGTATTGCCATACTTGCTGTTCAAAAAGATTATAATCTTCTGTCGAGTGTAATTTATGCAGCCTCCATTGCTGCCGGTTTTACGCTGGCGCTTATCCTCATGGCAGGCATCCGCGAGCAGCTCGAACTGAACGGTTATCCTAAAGGCATGAAAGGATTCCCGCTATCGCTCATCACTGCAGGATTGCTGTCGCTTGCTTTTATGGGTTTTGCCGGTTTGGTGAAGTAGTATCGGCCGTCCTGGCATCCTGTCGAAATAGCAAACAACTTTCAGGCGTTGGTTCAAAATGCCTATTTTTGGCGTAAGATATACGGCATATGGACAATCAGGCTATCATCTCGCTCAGCAACGCTTTTATTTACCAGAAAAACATTCTCATTCTTTCGGATGTTTCGCTCTCGATCAATCATGGTGAATTTGTTTACCTTATCGGAAAAACCGGTACAGGGAAAAGCAGCCTGTTAAAAACATTGTATGCCGAATTGCCGCTGAAAGAAGGCGAAGGCGAGGTAGCAGGTTACAACCTGAAAGAACTGAAGCGTAAGGATATCCCTTATCTGAGACGAAAAATCGGTATCGTATTCCAGGATTTCCAGTTGCTGAACGATCGAAGTGTGAATGATAACCTTACGTTCGTAATGAAGGCTACCGGCTGGAAAGACCAGGATGCCATGCGCCACCGTATGAACGAAGTGCTTGATAAAGTGGGACTTATCACGAAGGGATTTAAAATGCCGCACCAGCTTTCGGGTGGTGAGCAGCAGAGGGTCTCAATAGCCCGGGCGTTGATCAACGACCCCGATCTGATACTTGCCGATGAACCTACCGGTAATCTCGATCCCGAAACTTCGGAGGGTATTATGCAGTTGCTTTTCGATATACGAAAAACCGGCCGCGCCATTTTTATGGCTACCCACAATTACAATATGATCGACAAATTTCCTTCGCGCACGGTTCGTTGCGAAGGTGGCCGGGTAAACGATTCGGCTAATTCAACTCACTGATTTAAGAGAACTTAGCTTATTATACTCCGGGCTAGCTCAAAAGCTTTGCCTAATCCTGAAGCATCTTTGCCGCCCGCTGTGGCATAGTTCGGCTGCCCGCCGCCGCCACCCTGAATATTTTTAGCAAGCTCACGCACAATCTGCCCGGCATTGAGTTTGCGTTCGGCCACAAGGTTATCCGAAATCATCACGGTAAGACCTGCTTTCCCATCGGTTTCGTTTCCGAGGACCAGGAAAAGGTTGTCAATTTTTGCTTTCAGGGAAAATGCCAGGTCTTTCACTGCCTGCGCGTCCAGATCAACTTTTGTGGCAATAAAATTAATGCCACTGATATTTTCGGCTTCGGCGGCAAGTTCATCCTTTAACTTCCCTGCTTTTTCGGCATTGAGCGATTCGAGTTGCTTTTTGAGTTCAGCCTGCTGATCAATGAGTTGTTGAACAGCATAAAGCGGATCGCCGGGGTTTTTCACCAGCGACTTTAATTGTTCCACTACAGCAAGTTGCGAATTAATGAACTCTTCGGCTTTGTCGGCAGTAATGGCTTCGATTCGCCTGACACCGGCTGCTATCGCACTTTCGCTTACGATTTTAAACAGACCGATTTGTCCGGTTGCCGGTACATGGGTTCCGCCGCAAAGCTCCACTGAATTACCGAATCGCACAACACGAACCGTATCACCATATTTTTCGCCGAAAAAGGCAAGCGCACCCATCTGTTTCGCTGCATCCATGGTAATGGAACGGTGTTCATCGAGGTGAGTATTTTGCCGGATAAGCCTGTTTACCGTTTTTTCAACATCGGCAATCTCGGTGGTGGTAAGTTTCTGAAAATGAGAAAAATCAAAACGCAGGTAATCGGGCCCGACGAATGAACCTTTCTGCTCAACGTGGCTGCCTAATATATCGCGCAAGGCATGATGCAGCATATGAGTTGCCGAATGATTATTGGCGGTCAGCGTTCGTTTATGTGTATCAACCACAGCCCTGAAATCAGCTGACGGGTCGGCAGGCATTTTTTCAACCAAGTGAACTGTCAACCCATGTTCTTTTTTAGTATCGATGATTTCGATACGCTCAGCCGCCGATTCGATAAAACCGGTATCACCAACCTGTCCTCCGCTTTCGGCATAAAAGGGAGTTTTATCGAATACAAGCTGAAATATCTCTTTACCTTTTGCAATTACCTTGCGGTAAGAAGTAATCTTTACGCCGGTATCGGTTGAGTCGTACCCAACAAATTGGCTGCCTGTGGCCGGAATCAATTCTACCCAATCGTCGGTTTCAACGGCTGCGTCTTTACGCGAGCGGTTTTTTTGCTCTTCGAGGCGAACCTGGAAACCTGCCATATCAACAGTCCAATCCAGTTCGCGGCTCATGAGCTGGGTCAGGTCGATGGGGAAACCGTACGTATCGTAAAGTTCAAAAGCAAAATCGCCGGCGATGATTTTTGTATTGGCCTGTGAATTAACATATTGCTGAAACTTTTGAATTCCAATGGCAAGTGTCCTCAAAAACGACAGCTCTTCTTCATGAATAACCTTATGAATGAGTTGTGCCTGGCTGTTCAACTCGGGAAACTGTTCCCCCATCTGCTCTTGAAGCACAGGTAACAGTTTGAAAATGAAAGGTTCACGCACGTTCAGGAACGAGTATGCATATCGCACAGACCTGCGCAAAATCCTCCTGATCACATATCCGGCTTTTACATTGGAGGGCAATTGGCCGTCGGCAATGGCAAAGGATACGGCACGCAGATGGTCGGCAATAACGCGCATTGCAACATCGCTTTTTGGTGAAAAGCCATAGTCGATACCTGAAAGTTTGGATATTTCGGCGATGATTGGCGTGAAAATGTCGGTGTCGTAATTGCTCTGTTTGCCCTGCAATACCATGCAAAGTCTTTCGAATCCCATGCCGGTGTCAACATGTTTTGCAGGAAGCGGCACAAGCGAACCGTTGGCAAGGCGGTTAAACTGTATGAAAACGTTGTTCCAGATTTCGATCACCTGCGGATGGTCCTTGTTGATGAGCGTATGGCCAGGCACTTTTGCGCGATCGTCGTTATTGCGGATATCGACATGAATCTCGGAGCAAGGCCCGCAAGGTCCGGTATCGCCCATTTCCCAGAAGTTGTCCTTCTTGGAACCATGCAGGATTCGGTCTTCGGCAATCCAGTTTTTCCAGATATCAGATGCTTCAGTGTCAGCAGGCAGATTGTCATTTGCATCGCCGCCAAACACGGTGACATAGAGCCTCGAAGGGTCAATTTTATAAACAACAGTAAGCAGTTCCCAAGCCCAGGCAATGGCTTCTTTCTTGAAATAATCGCCAAACGACCAGTTGCCCAGCATCTCAAACATGGTGTGATGATAGGTGTCGTGCCCCACTTCTTCGAGGTCGTTGTGTTTGCCCGAAACGCGGAGGCATTTTTGGGTATCGGCAATACGGCTGTGCTTTACAGGCGCCATACCGAGAAAAATGTCCTTGAACTGGTTCATGCCCGCATTGGTAAACATAAGCGTAGGGTCGTTTTTGATAACCATAGGGGCCGAAGGAACAATGGCATGTTGTTTTGAGGCAAAGAAGTCGAGGAAAATGCGGCGAATTTCTGATGAAGTCATTGATTTGTAGCTTGTTTCTGTTAAATTTATAGGCTGTAAGAGTTCATCCGTCATTTCAAATATAAATGACAGATAATGAACAACATGTATTCCTGCATTAACAAAAGTTAAGAAGAAAAGGAGCGCAAATTTACGTTAAATAATTAATTTTGCCCGCAAAGGCCTTATTCCTGTGAGTTTCATGACCTTTTAAACCTGATTGATTCACATCTTAAAACGCAATGGCTAAAGTAAGATACCAGTTTAATACAAAATCGCTCAAGATTGAGCGGGTTAGTGTTACCTTGAAAGACCGGCTAAAAAGGCTGTTAAGTTCACTGGCATTCGGACTTGTATTTGGCGGTGTCGGTCTCATTGTTCTCTATAACTTTTTTGCTTCACCTCGCGAGAAAGCCATGCAACGCGAAGTGGAACAATATAAACTGCAGTATAAAATTTTAAACGACCGCTTAGACCAGGTTCAGCAGGTTCTCAGCGATCTGCAGGATCGTGACGACAATATTTACAGGGTGATCTTTGAAACGGAGCCTATACCGTCGTCGGTTCGTAAAGCCGGTTACGGGGGCGCAAACAGATATTCGCGGCTCGAAGGTTACAACAATTCGGAAATCATTACAAATACCACGAAAAAGCTGGACGCAATAACCAGCCAGTTGTATGTGCAATCAAAATCGTACGATGAAGTTTTCAAACTTGCCAAGTCGAAGGAGAAAATGATTGCTTCGATACCTGCTGTTCAACCTGTTGATATCAGCGACATGAGGAGAATAGGCTCGTTTTTTGGTTACCGTACCGACCCGTTTTATAAGGTGACCAAGATGCACCAGGGAATTGACTTCACAGCGCCTATCGGCACCCCGGTATATTCCACCGGCGACGGGGTTGTAACCGAGGCGGAGTACAACAAAGGTGGTTATGGAAATGTGATAAAGGTGAGCCACGGGTATGGCTACGATACTTATTATGCACATCTTTCGAGGATTAAAGCAAGGAAAGGGCAAAAAGTGAAACGCGGGGAAGTAATCGGTTATGTTGGCAACACCGGTAAATCAACCGCTCCTCACCTGCATTACGAAGTTCATTTGAGAGGAACACCCGTAAATCCAATCTACTATTTCTTCAACGATATTACCTCGCAGGAATATGCCGCTATGATTGAAATGTCGTCGAAGCCATCACAAACAATGGATTAAAAGGCCTGTAGCTCAGAGTAGTGGCAGGAGAACAATCACAAAACTACCATTAACCATAAACTATCGACCATTACCCTTTTACCCCACTCCCGATGACACTGCGAAAGGAAAAAGTAGGACGATTGTATTACCGCATGGGCGAGGTGGCCGAAATATTTGGTGTAAAACCTTCGTTAATAAGATTTTACGAAACCGAATTTGATATTATCAAACCACACCGCAATAAAAAGGGGAATCGACTATTTACACAGCAGGATGTGGACAATTTTCATAAGATATTTTACCTGGTGAAGGAAAAAGGGTTCACTATCGAAGGCGCCAAATCAAGGCTAAAGGAGCAGCATAGCGAACCTGCCGGCGATTCGGCAGTGCTCGATACCCTCAGGCACATGAAGCGATTCCTGCTGGAGTTGCGCAATGAGTTGGGTGAGTAGTAGCTACCCATAGTTAATTCACAATACCGGGTATAAATCAGGGAATTATATATACTTGCTGTTAACAAGGTAGTTCTGAACGTAATCAGTCACCCCGTCTTCCAAAGAGTGGAAACTTAGATCCGTGCTGAGGTTCTGCTGCAGTTTGCTCATGTCGGCTTCGGTGAAATACTGGTATTTATCGCGGATATCTGCAGGAGTATCAATAAATTCAATGTTTTCGGGTTTGCCAAGCGCCGCAAAAACAGCTTTGGCAAGATGCAGAAACGCCCTGGCATTGCCGGTTCCCAGGTTATACAGCCCGGCATCCGGTTTTTTATCCATAACATTCACAAGCAAATTCACCACATCCTTCACATACACAAAATCGCGGAGCTGCATTCCATCCTCGAAGCCGGGATGATGTGACCTAAAAAGCCGCACTTTACCGGTTTCGTTTATTTGTCTGAATGAGTGGAATATAACCGATGCCATCCTGCCCTTGTGGTATTCGTTCGGCCCGTAAACATTAAAAAACTTCATTCCCGCCCAAAACGGGGGCGTTTTGGTCTGCTGCAGCACCCATTTATCGAATTCATTTTTCGAAACCCCATAAGGATTTAATGGCTTTAGTTTATCAACTATCCTGTGATCATCGCGGTAACCGTGTTCGCCCATTCCGTATGTAGCTGCTGACGAGGCATACAGCAGCGGAATGCCATACGCTGTGCATGCACTCCACATTTCGCGGGAATAGTTTAGATTGAGTCTTTCGAGCACTTCCCACTTGAATTCGGTTGTGTCGGTGCGGGCGCCAAGGTGAAACACCGAGTCAACTTCATGAGCATGTTGCTTTAACCAGGCGAAAAACTCGTCGCGGTGTACCTTGCCGGCTGTTATCTTGTTCTCAAGATTCAGGTTTTTGGCTGGATTGCTGAAGTCATCCACCACAATAATATTTTCGAAACCTGCAGCATTGAGTTCCTGAACGAGGCAACTGGCAATGAATCCGGCAGCACCTGTAACAATAATGTACGACATCAGTGTTTTTTTTACAAAGTTAATGCTTAGGGCTTAGTCATGCGGTCAATTCACAACGATTTCGCTCACAAACAGCCACGCCGGTTTGCCGGCACCCGGATGGCCTTCGGGACAAACGCCTGTATTTATTGCTTTTACGCGTACAAACCGTGCACTTGTGATCGGGAAAGTGCTCAAGAGTGTCACAGGTGATCCCCCGATAGCACCTAAGGTCAAACCAGTATCGGCTGTGCCGGCAGGCTGCCATTCTGCTCCGTCGGTGGAGGTGAAAAACTCAACGGCTGAGGGCAGAAATATCCAGTTCTCAGGCTGATACATAACCGTAATCCCGATGCCCGTGAGGTTGCGTTTACGGCCAAAGTCAATGGTAGCTTCAAAATCAGTCCCTTCGAAGCCCATCCAGGCACTGCCGGTAAAATCTTCTGTGCCCTTGTCTCCGTCAAGCAAACCCACGACACCCTGACCGGGGTACTTCGAAGAGGGCGCAGTTTCGAGTGAAATAGAACTGATGCCTTTTACTATGTTCACTCTTACAACTATGGGCTCACTCACCGAATTGTTTGCAATGGCCACAGCGGTGAGTGTTATGGGTGTGGCAAGCAGCAGCGGTTCCTGGTACTTTCGCGATTTGATGTCAGGTATGCTTCCGTCGAGCGTGTAATGAATTTCTGCATTCGCAAGCTTACAGCTCAGTATTGCGGGCTGAGGTGTTAAATAGATACCATTGCTCACAGAGCATTTTACTTTCGGGACGTAGCTGTTATAGATTCTTTTGCTGTAAATATTATTTCTCTGGAAAGCTTCATCCATCGGCACGCCGGTCCATTCAACAGGGGTTTTTAGTCCAAAGAGCGAAGCAATGGTAGGTGCCGTGTTGTCGTGGTTATTCGGGTTTTGCAGGACGATGTTTTTCCTGATGCCGGGCCCACTAATTATCCAGGGAACTTCGAGTTCAGTCATACTTTCGCCACCATGGCCAAAGTTCAGGCCGCCATGATCGGAAGTTATGATGAATACCGTGTTTTGAAGGATGCCGGCATATTGCACCGAATCAAAAAGCCGCCTTATTTCGCCATCCACTTCGCTGATCGCTTCGTAATATGCCGGAGTATTAAATCCTTTTTCATGGCCGGTTTCATCGGGAAAACCGTAATAAATGAAACTAAAATATGGCCGGTTTTTTATGATATAGGAGGATGCGGCATCCGTAACAGCCTGGGTACCTTTAACATAAACCATCGTGTCGGTGGTTCTCTTGTTGATATATGTCCCCAGCCAGTCCCAATCGTAAAACATACAGGTATTCGCGAAAGGTTTTTGCTTGCGGATAAGCGTAAAGATGGAAGTAAAATAGCCTTCACTATCCTTCACGGTGGGTGAAATTCGTTTATTCGTAAGCTTCCAGTTATTGGATGTAACCCCATGCTGTTCGGGACCTGCACCTGAAAGTATGGTCGCCCAGTTTGGTGCGCTCACTGTTGGCATCACACCTCTTGTTATGAGTGAAACAGCGCCTTTTGCAACCAATTCATCCATAAAAGGAGTTGAAGCATACTGAAAGGCTTCAGCCGATACACCATCAATGCCGATTAGAATAACATGCTGAACAACAGATTGTTTACTTTGACAATAAGCCTGAATTCCAGCCAATAGCAAAAAAACTGTGATGATGTTCTTCATGCTGATAGCCAATTTTATCGTATCTATTTGGTTTTAAGGGACATTAGCCAGAAATTCCGGCTGGTCAAAATGCTTCACAACTTCCGAAAAAGCGAGGCAAAAGGGTTACCTCACGATAATCTCATCGGCAAACATCCAGCAGGGTTGTCCCTGGTTTTCGTGCCATACAGGCAATTTCCCGGTGTTCACAGCAGTAACTTTTATGTACCTGGCCGTTACGCCTTTTTGTTCGGATGTAAAATCGCGATCGGCTTTGCCCTTTGTTGGGGCGGGATCGGTAACAAAAGTATCTGCGAGGTTCCAGGTTTTACCATCGGGACTCGTATAGTATTTAACTTCAACAGGATACATTACCCATGCGGCAATATCCTGTACGAATGTGGTATTGATGGAATTGATCGTTTCCGGTTTGAGAAGATCAACCACCACTTCCATGTCGGTGCCTTCATAGCCCTGCCAGCCTACTTTAAATGATTTTCCGCCCTCAATGCCATCGGTGAGTGCGTTTTTACCAGTGCCTGGATATTTGAAACTATATGGTTTAATGATCGTTACAGGTTTTCCTGATGCTTTATGTTCAACCACTTCGCATTCGGTTGGATTACCTGCAACCTGGCCGTTTTTCACCAATACCGCCTTTATTGTTGAAGTGTTTGCTACGGAAAAAGGAGCTGTGTAGATCGCTGATCCGGCTGAAGGCGCGGTGCCGTCGGTTGTGTAATGAATGGTGTAACCTGTAGCTTCGCTGCTGATTTTCACAAGATTACGGTTGTTAACAGTATCACGGAGGGTGGTAATTTCGGTACGGAGAGAACCTTTTGAATAATTTATTCTCATCAAATCCAGTCTCTCGAACTGGTTCTGCATACGACTCGAGAAATCCTCCCAGTTGCGATTGGCTTTTTGCGACCATGTGACCTCGGCAAGAGCTATAGCACGTGGGAATGCCATATACATCAGGTGTTCGGGTGTTTTAATGTATTCAGTCCATAAATTACCCTGCGCGCCCAATATGTGTTTTGCCTGCTCGGTGCTAAGCACGGGCGGAGTAGGTTCGTAGTTATAAACGGTTTTCAGGGTTACATAACCGCCTATCGACAGGGGCTCGGTTTCGGGGTCGGCCTGGTAATAATCGAAATAGCAGTAATCGACAGGCGTCATAATCACATCATGATTTTGCATGGCTGCGTCAATGCCGCCCTGCACACCCCGCCACGACATTACAGTTGCCTCGGGTGCAAGGCCGCCTTCGAGTATTTCGTCCCAGCCAATGATTCGCCGGCCTTTGGCATTAAGGAACTTCTCTATCCGTTTAACGAAATAACTCTGTAGTTCCATTTCGTTCTTAAGCCCTTCCTGCCGCATCCTGGCCTGGCATTTGGCACAAGCCTGCCAGCGCGCTTTGGGAGCTTCGTCGCTGCCAACATGAATATATTTCGATGGGAAGAGATCTATTACTTCGGTGAGTATGTCCTGCACAAACCCGAATACTTCATCGTTGCCGGCACAAAAAATGTCATCAGATATTCCCCATTGCGTACGCACCTCGAAAGGGCCGCCGGTGCAGGAATACTGGGGGTAGGCCGAAAGTGCGGCTACAGCATGGCCGGGCATCTCAATTTCGGGAATTACAGTAATATAGAGTGATGCGGCGTATGCAACAATATCGCGGACCTGTTCCTGGGTGTAAAAACCACCGTAAGGTACGCCGTCGTGTTCACCGGTTCGGCCTATCTGAGTGCCTTTTCTGATAGAACCGATGTGGGTAAGTTCAGGATATTTCTTGATTTCGATTCGCCATCCCTGATCATCAGTCAGGTGCCAGTGAAATGTGTTCATTTTGTACATGGCCATCAAATCCAGATAGGTTTTAATGGTCTCTACAGGAAAAATATGACGGCAAACATCGAGGTGCATTCCGCGATAAGCGTAGCGAGGCTCATCGGTGATCTTCACTGCCGGCAACGAAAAAACTGCAGTATTGCCGGTACCTTTGGCTTCGATAGAGGCAGGGAATAACTGGAACAAGGACTGCAGGCCATAAAACAACCCCTTTCCGGTATTGGCGCGGATTACAATATTCTTTTTCGTGACAGCAAGTTCATAACCTTCGTCAGGAAGTGACGACGACAAGCCGCCTATAGCCAGCACAACCGAATTTTTCGGGATTGTTTTGCCCAGGGTAGCCGATAATCTGAGCACGGGACCGCCTGCATCGGCTACCTTTTGAACCAATAGTTTGCCAAGTTGACGCAATTCCTGGTTGTTGATATCAGTAAGAACGGCCGTATTCTCCTTAAATGTAAACATACCTTTTCCGGCTTCCAGTTTCATGGGTTTCGGAATTATGTCGAACTGGCTTCTGCCTGCAAACAGCAACGGTGAAACTAACAGAAGCAGTGAAGCAAGTATGAGGATTTTTCTGTTCATACGATGGGGTGTTGTATTGAATTATTTTGTAAGATATTCGTTTACTGCATTTTGGACAATCTGTTCCATGTAAAGGGCGTTTTCTTCCATTTTCTCGACCAGCCTGAACTGCACCCTGGCGCGTACCAGATTATGATCGGCATATTGTGTTCGGAAATATGGATCGCCGTCGAGATAATCGGTAAGGAACCGAAGGCCGATGATAAATGTCATGAAGCGTGCAGCAAAAGCAAGGTGAGCTATCTCGTTACTTGTCAGTGATTTGCAGGTGCTGGCTATGAATCCGCGAGTATAAGCCTCGTAAATAGGCAGGTTTATGTCCACCTTGGAAAGGTCCTTTTCGTCCTCATCAGCAAAATTGGCTCCGGTTCTGATGGCATCACCGAAATCGAAAAGCAGGCTGCCGGGCATTACCGTATCCAGGTCAACAATGCAAACCGCATGGTTTTTCTCATCGAAGAGAATGTTGTTGAACTTGGTATCGTTATGTGTGATGCGCAATGGAAGTTCGCGATTGCTGATCATTTCAGGGATTGTAAGCATCACAGCGGCTCTTTCTTCAACGAATGAGAGTTCGTTGGGAACTTCCTTCCTGCGACCCGCTTTGTCGTCAATCACCGACTGGAAAAAAGCAGCAAGGCGGGTTTCCATGTTATGAAAGTTGGGGATGGTATCGTGAAGCCGCGTGGCAGGCAAATCAGCAAGATCGGAAGAGAATTTACCAAAAGCCTTACCACCTTCAAATGCAATGTGCTGGTTATCAACAATATCATACGAATGAGTACCCGCGATATAGTTATAGAGCCGCCAGTAGTTGTCCTCGCTGTCGAGATAGAAGTATTTACCATCGATGCCAGGTATCAGGTGTATATCAACATCCTGGTTTTCATGCCTGTTTTTTTTCGCGGCGAGGTGTTCGGTCACGGTAAGAATATTCTCCATCAACCCCGGAACATCCTTAAAAATGTAATTGTTGATCCATTGCAGAAAATAGGTTGGCTGGCTATTTTCTTTAACATAGACGATATACGAGTCGTTGATGTGGCCGGTAAGCAAGGGTGTTGCCGATGCAAATTCACCGTCAATTTTGAAATGAGAGATGATTTTAGAGATATCTTTTTCCATGTCGGTTTAATTCCAGAGCTTCACGGGATAATGGCCTTGCTCGATAAGATGTTTTATTTTATTCACAACCAATGGTTTATCTTCTTTATAGGTAACTCCGAACCATTGATCGTGACTGCGGAGTACCTTGATACGCGCATTCTTCTGTTTGATAAGCGTATCGATAGCCAGTGGGATGTAAAACTCCGATTTCGGGTCGTGTATGTTGTTTGTGAGAAATTCGCGGAATAAGTAGCCCGTCTGCCTGAAATATTCCGGTGTGAAACCCCAGAAATTCATCGATACGATATCATTTGCCTTGAGCGGCAGGGGCTCAAAACCCGGCTGTACATCGGCAATGCCGTGATCAGTGTAAGTGATTTTGGTGCGTTCGGTAACCTCTACCAGCCAGTCATTTTCATCTTTCAGGCAAATGCCACGCGATACCGAGCCATGTTCGCTCATGGTTTTTCCCAGGTCGTAGCCAACCATGGCATAATCGGTTTGCGTTGACGGAGTGAGCGAATTCAGATACGAAGCCATGACTTTGAAAGCCCCGGCGCCATAAAAATCATCCGCGTTGAGCGCTGCAAATGGTTCACTGATTGCATGCTGAGCCATAAGTATGGCATGTCCTGTTCCCCACGGTTTTACACGTCCGGCGGGAGCAGTAAAGCCGCCGGGGAGCATATCAAGTTCCTGGTAAACGCACTCAACTACAGTGTATCTCGAGAGTTTATTCACAAAAACTTCGCGAAATTCGGTTTCGATATCTTTTCGGATAATGAAGACCACTTTGCCAAAGCCGGCCCTCAGGGCATCGAAAACCGAATAATCAATGATTGTTTCTCCCGATGGGCCTATCGGGTCAATTTGTTTGAGGCTGCCATAGCGGCTGCCCATACCGGCAGCCAAAATAAGTAAGGTCGGTTTCATGATGGCTATTTACGGATTTTATGACCTGAAACTGCAAAGTAGAGAATAAAGAAATAAATGGGAAGTAAAATCCAGTAAGCCTGCTGGTTGCCGATCATTTCAACAAGTTTGCCATATGCAAGCGGAATAAGAGCCCCCCCTGCAATACCCATAATGAGTAACGCCGAACCGGCTTTGGTGAACCTGCCCAGGTCGGCAATCGAGAGCGGGAAAATGGCTGGCCACATAATGGCATTTGCCAGTCCGAGCAGAGCAACAAATGCCACGCTGGTGAGTCCCGAGGAGAGGATTGCGGCAAGCGAAAAGATGACTCCCAGCACTGCCGATACGGCAAGCGCCTTGCTTTGGCTGATGAATTTCGGTATGGCAATGATGCCGATAATATACCCAAGTACCATCGACAAGAGCGTGAACGTGGTAAATGTACGTGCAGTGTCGAGTTCAATGCCCTGCGAAAGCCCGTAGAGAATAATGGTGTCGCCGGCTATCACTTCGGCTCCGACATAGAGAAAGAGTGTGACAAAACCGATCCACAGGTGCGGGAACTGCCACCATGCTGTTTTGTGGGTTCCATTGGAGGCAGCTGCTTCTTCTTCACTGTCGGTATCAACATCAGGAAGGTGGATAAACCTGAGCGCTATTGAAAGCAGTGTGAGCGCGATGGCGATGATGATATACGGAACAATCACCTTGTGAGCAAGCGAATCAAGCATAGGGATACGCTCGGCACCGGTGATGGTTTTGAGTTGTTCAACCACATCTTTGGTGTTTTGGTTGAGGATTACGGCTCCGAGAATCAAGGGACTGAGCGCACCTGCCACCTTGTTGCAAATACCCATAATGGCGATACGCTTGGCAGCGCTTTCGCGAGGACCGATTACTATAACGTAAGGATTAGAAGCCGTTTGCAGCAACGCAAGACCTGTTCCCTGTATAAACAGTCCGGTGAGGAAAAGTGCAAAAGTGCGCGTAAGTGCGGCGGGAATGAACACCAGCGACCCGAGTGCAATAATGAACAAACCCAGCGCCATGCCATTTTTAAAACCGACTTTATGTAACACTATTGTGGAAGGTGGCGCCATCACAAAGTAGGCGATGTAAAATGCCAGTGTTACAAAATATGCCTGCACATTGTTGAGTTCGCACGAGATCTTCAGGAAGGGTATGAGTGTTCCGTTTAACCAGGTGATAAAACCAAAAATAAAAAACAGTACCCCGATAACAGTGATGGGAATGATGTAACTATTTTTTCCTGAGTTTGTTGTGGTGTTGCTGGTGGTCATTTTAGAGCTTTTATTGGTTTGTTATCAATTGTATGGATTGTATCCGGGTGAGTTATTTCACATCATATCTTACGAACACCTCAATGGCTTCATATTCGGCCATGCCCAGTTTATCGTAGAGCCTGGCAGTATTGCGGTTGCGCTCTTCGGCGCGCTGCCAGAACTCGCGCTTGTCGCGGCCCATAAACATGGCGCCATCCTTCTGGCTTTGGTGTTTGAAAATAGAGTATCTTTTAATTTCAACCTCTTCGGGACTTAGCGGAACGGCCATATCAACCTTGTCAAGTTCCCATTCCTGCCAGGCGCCACGGTAAAGCCAAACCCTGCAATCGTCCATCCATGGTTCGTCTTTCATACGGTCGAGCGCTTCAAGGATTATGTCAATACAAACACGGTGTGTGCCGTGGGGATCGCTCAGGTCGCCTGCTGCATAAATCTGATGCGGCTTTATTGACCGGAGGAAGTCCATCGTAAGCTGAATGTCTTCCTCACCGGCAGGTTTTTTCTTCACGGTGCCGGTTTCATAAAAAGGAAGGTTCAAAAAGTGGACATTTTCTTCAGGCAGACCGATGTAGCGGCAGGAAGCCCGTGCTTCACCACGGCGAATAGCAGCTTTTAGCTCAAGCAGTTCACGCGGTTCAATGGTATCTTTCTTTTTATTCCGATAAAACTCCATGGTTTCGCGAAACCTGTCCGATCCCTGTTTGATGGCATTGTCATAAATATCTTCGTAATCCTGAACAAAGTCGAGGTATCGGATAGCGTCATCGTCGGCTACGGCTATGCTTCCTGATGTCTGATAAACCACATGAACATCATGATGCTGGTCAACGAGCCGGGCAAATGTTCCGCCCATAGAGATCACATCATCGTCGGGATGCGGGCTGAAAAGTACGACACGTTTTGGATAGGGTAGTGCCCGTTCAGGCCTGGTGGAGTCGTCAACACCGGGTTTGCCGCCGGGCCAGCCGGTAATAGTATGTTGTAAGTCGTTGAAAACGTTAATGTTGATTTTACTGAACGGTCCATGCTCGGTGATAAGTTCGCTCAGCCCGTTATCGTTATAATCACGCTCGGTAAGTTTGAGTATTGGTTTCTCAACCCTGGTACAAAGCCAGAGCACGGCGTGCCTTATTAAACGGTCGTGCCAGAAACAACTGCCGGTGAGCCAGGGTGTTTTAAACCGGGTGAGTTCGGCTGCAGCGCTTTGATCGAGAATAAAGGTGGTGTTGGCATGATTTTGAAGGAAACTTGCCGGAACCTGGTCAGTTACGGGGCCTTCAAGTGCTTTCTGGATGATTTCAGATTTCCCTTCTCCCCAGGCAAAAAGCCAGATTTCGCGGGCCGACATGATAGTCGCAATCCCCATGGTAATGGCTAAATGCGGCACATTTTCCTCCCCGTTAAAGGCGTCGGCAGCATCTACTTTGGTTAAACGGTCGAGGGTGACTAACCTCGTTTTGGAATTATAAG